>CP082942.1:1256236-1570295 GCA_019933195.1 Clostridium sporogenes | reverse complement strand
GAAAAATCTATTATTATTTTTAAGTAATATAACATTATTAACTCATCTATATATAGGTGAGTTAATTTTCATTGTATAAAAACTTCATGCAAGTAGGTAGGTTTATGATGATTTAATTTACTTAGCAGGAGAACATAAGTTATTTAATTATTTTTTATAATAGGCGAATAATTGTCCTAGTTTATTTAAAAATTTTTTTAAGGATATAAGGGAGAGTTTTTAGTAAAATAAATTGACTTAGAAATTATATTTTTATTACTTAATATTAAAATAAAATTATTATAATATCGCACATTTTTGTTAAAATATAGATAAAATATTAATATTTACAGATAATTTCCAATATCTAAAAATATATAGTTAAATTCTAATAAAAATAGGATTACATGAAGTTTGATTAGTATTTATCAAAGTGTTATGCTTTAGTTAAAGTAGGGGGTGTATAGAGTTTATGAACGGTAAATCATACATTAACAGGTTAGAAAATTCATACAAAACCCATTTTAAGATAAAGAGAGATACTTATTTTTTAGAAAATCATTTAGATATATTAGCTCATTGTAAATTAGTTAATGTTAGAACTATGATTACAGAAAAAGATATCATTGATAGTTTTGAAACAAATGAATTTTGTTTTGTAAAAAATTTAAATAACATTTCAAAAGAAACACTAGATAAACATGTAAATATGCTTATAGAAGCAGAAAAATTATGTGTAACACCTCATAAAGATCATAAGAGTTCCTATTTAACTGGCATATTAATAAGTGAAAATCCCATTGATGATGATATAAAGCAATATGTTAAAAAGTTCAAATTTGCAAAAGCTTATAAATTTTATTGGTTCGGATGGTGCGATATAAGATTAGTTTTAATAGATTTAAAAAACAAAGAAGTTATAACTAATAAAGCTGGTAAATTTGTTAAAAAGGTGTATCAAAAACACTTTAATAAAAATTAGGAGGGGTTTTTATGAACTCAGTTGTGTTACTTTTAACTGGTATTATTTTATTTTTGATTGCTTATTTAACTTACGGTAGGTGGCTTGCTAAACACTGGGGTATAGACATAAGTAAACAAACACCAGCCCACACCAAGTTTGACAATGTAGATTATTGTCCAGCAGATGCAAAAATTTTATTAGGGCATCATTTTTCATCTATAGCAGGAGCAGGACCTATAGCAGGACCTATACAAGCAGCTATATTTGGATGGGTTCCTGTAATGTTGTGGATTGTTATAGGAAGTATTTTTATAGGTGGAGTTCATGATTTTGGTTCTTTATTTGCATCTATAAGACATGGTGGAAATTCTATTGGTGAGATAATACGTGTTAATATAGGTGAAAAGGGGAAAAAATTATTTAATGTTTTTGCTTGGGTTACATTGGTTTTAGTTGTAGCAGCTTTTACAGATATATGTGCTTCTACTTTTGCATATAATCCACAAACACCAGAACTTTTAACAGGGGCTCGTTCTGGAACAGCATCAATTCTTTTTATATTTTTAGCTATGGGGTTTGGATTTTTTGTATACAGAAGAAATGCTCCAGTAGGTTTATCTACAGTAGTAGGAGTTGCTTTATTATTTTTCTGCATATATATAGGATATAAATTTCCAGTATTAAAATTAAATAAATTTCAATGGCAGATAGTACTTTTAATATATATTACTGCAGCATCTACTATGCCAGTTTGGTTACTTCTACAACCAAGAGATTATCTTTGTTCATTTTTGTTATATGCTATACTTATAGGAGCTTTTATAGGTATAATAATTCTTCATCCAACAATGAAATTAGCACCAACCACATCATTTACAGTTAAAGGCCAAACTTTATTTCCATTCTTATTTGTAACAGTAGCTTGTGGCGCAGTTTCAGGTTTCCATTCTTTAGTAAGTTCAGGAACATCATCAAAACAGTTAAATAGTGAAAAGGATACACAGCTTATAGGTTATGGTTCCATGCTAATTGAAGGAATAGTAGCTATCATAGCTTTAATTGCTGTAGGATATGTTGCCAAGGCTAAAGGTACACCAGCTGAGATTTTTGCTAACAGTTGTGCAGCATTTATGAATTCTTTTGGAATACCATTGGCGATAGGAAAAGTATTTGTAACATTATCTTTTTCTGCTTTTGCACTAACAAGTTTAGATACAGCAACAAGGATAGGAAGGTATATATTCCAAGAGTTTTTTCAAGGTGATAGTGAAAAACAAGGAGAAAAGAAATCTATATTTACTAATATGTATGTATCAACATTAATAACAGAATTTTGTGCATTAGGACTAATATTATATGGATATGAAAAAATATGGCCTATATTTGGGTCAGCAAATCAGTTGTTAGCTGCATTAGCTTTATTATCTCTAACAGCATGGCTTACAAGAAGAGGAAAGAAAACAATAATGATAATAATACCGATGATATTTATGTTTGCTGTAACATTAACGGCACTATTTTTAATAATAAAATCTTATTTATTCGGAGCCACACCAAATTATATATTAGGAATAATGGCAGTAATATTATTTGTATTAGCTGTAGTGCTTGCACTAGAGGCTTATAATACTTTAAGTAAAAATAAAAAGGTTAATAAAAATTTAAAAGCTTAGTAATTGAGAAAATTGCATAATTTATTTTGAAATATAATTATATAAATTTTATAAAATAATAATTAAAATTATCTCTATACAAATTTTAGGGCTTCAGCAAAATATTAAGTAAAGATTGATTTAATTTACTTAATTTTTGCTGAAGTTTAATTTTTTGTATTATAAAAAAGTGATTTAATTTTTAATCTTTATTAATTTTTCTCAGTTCAAAATCCTATGACTTAAAATAGTTAGTAAGATGAATTACTATTTCTGTTAATATATAATTTTCCATCACGATATAATAAATAATAACTTTTGTCATAGAGAAAAAGTACATTAGATACTAACACATAATGTATTTTTCTTATATAATAAGATTAATAATAATTAACTGATTTATTATATTAACATGAAATTGTATATTTTTGATGCAAATAATAATATAGTTTTATAGATAAATTAAATCAGTGTATAATTTAGCACATTGTGCATTAAATGGAGGGATGAATGGTGAAAGGGAAAAGTAGTGTAGGCATTATATTTCTTGTTATAGGTTTAGGAATCTTTTTAGAAGCATTAAATTTATGGGATTTCGGATATATTATAAGTAACTATTGGCCAATGATATTAATAGTTATTGGTATTAAGAAACTTCTAGAAAAGTCAGTTTCATATTTAAATGGAATTGTATTAATATTATTAGGAGCAATGTTTCAATTAAGGAACTTAAATATATTATATAATGTATCTAAATTCTTTTGGGCAGGAATTTTCATTCTAATAGGTTTTTATTTATTGTCTTATAAAGATAGTTTTAAATTAAAGGATAGAACTTTTTTTGCAGGACAAAATGCAGAGGATTTTGTAAAAACAGGAGCGATATTTGCAGGTACTAAAACTAAAAATTATTCAAAATCTTTCAAAGGTGGAAGTATAACAACTATATTTGCAGGAGTAGACTTAGATTTATTAGATGCTCAGTTGAGTCTAGATGGTGCTTATATAGATGTATTTGTAGCTTTTGGAGGAGTGGATATAATAGTTCCGGAAAATTGGAATGTAGTTGTAACTGGCATACCAATATTTGGTGGATGGAGCAATAAAACTAGAAATAGAAATATGAATAATGGTGGACCTACTCTAAAAATTAATTGTATAGCAGCTTTTGGTGGTTTAGATGTAAAGCATTATTATAATTAAAACTTTAAATTATAATATATTATATTTGAGATTAATATATTAAAGATAAAAAATACACCTAATAGACATATGAATATACTTCTAGTAGTTCTTAATGGATTCAAACTTAAAACTTCTTGGAGGAATAATTAGTTTATTAAGTGTATTTTTTATGTTTTTGTATTAAATTTATTTTTAGTCATTTTTTTAAAACCTAATTGTATAATTTATAAATTTAAATAAATAATTATAAAGATTACGGGACAAAATATAAAAGAAGGGAGTTAATAATTATAGTAAGGTGTTCTTATACTATAGAGGTATTAAAAAATTTTTTTGAAAGTTAAATCAAATGATTTAATCCTATATAAAAAATACTATTTTAATAACTTTATAAACGGATATCTTTTTAAAGTTATATTAAGTTTTATACAATGTATGTAAAATTTAATCAATAGTTTTAGCATATAACTTTAAAAAGTTAGATGAAGTTTTGTATATTGAGCTTTAGTATATTATTAATATCCCTTTTAAATTTTATGTTTATATAAATCTAAAAAAGTCTACACCCCTAAAAATATCTTTTAATATTCTTTTCTTGTAAGTTATTCAGTTAAGTTATGTAAGTTGATAAAAATTTATATATTATAATTAATTTTTAATCAGTAGCTTTGAGCTTTCTATAGATTTCATTATAATTAGTTTATAATAGATTTTAATAAAATATGATATAGTTTAAATAATGTATATTATAGATAAATCAGCATTAGTGTTAAAAATTATATTTAACTGTTAATTATTTGTAGTATAATATAATATGAATTATCAGAATTTTTTATAAAACGAGGGGGTATTTTATGAAAAACAAAAGTATAAAACGTATAATTTCGACTTTACTTATATTTGTAGCTTTAATTCCTATATTAATTGTTGGTATATATACTAATTATTCGCAGACAAAAAGTTTAAAAAATAGTTTTGAATCAGAAACAAAGAATTCTGTACTTAGTTTTCAAACTATGATAGCACAAAAAAATAAAAATAATATGGAATCAATTAACACACTGGTCAATGATGGTAATGCAAAAAATTTATTTAAAAATAAAGATAGTGCTAATTGGCTTTTTTATGCAATAGAAGCCTTTAGAACTTCTCATTCTGAAATTACAAATGTTTATTTAGGAACAGTTAAAGGAAATACTATATTTTCACCTAAAACTGATGTAGTTAATAGTATTGATCCAAGAACAAGACCTTGGTATAAGAAAGCAGTTGAAATGAAAGGAGACTCTATTATTACAGAACCATACAAAGATACAGCAGGTACTAATAGCTTAATGGTAACTATAGCGAAAGCTGTTATGGATGAGAAGGATTCTTTAGTTGGAGTAATGGGTATGGACATAAAATTAGATGATTTATCAGCCATTGCTAAAAATACTAAGATTGGTAAAGAGGGATTTGTGGTATTAGTTGATAAAAATGGTTCAATTATAGGGCATAAAGATAAAGAAAAATTAAATAAAAATATAAAAGATTTAAATTGGCCTAAGGAAATATTACATAAGGGGACTATAGATAAAGTAAAAATTAATGGAAAAGAGTATAAAGTTATAACAGAAAAAGATGGGGCAACATCCTGGAGTATTGTAGGATTTTTACCTTATAGTGAGATACAATCTGAACTTAATAAATATTATAGAATGATAGTTATAATATCACTTTTATCTTTAGCAGGAGCATTAGCAATAGGAGGAGTATTTTCTAAAAAAATAATAAATCCTATAAGAAAAATAGAGGATGCATTAGCCTGTATGAAGAATGGAGATTTTACCCAGAGCATAGATAAAGGTGAAACTTCAATTTATGAGATGGAATTAATAATGGATGGAATTAATATAGTGAGAGAAGAAACAGTAAAAATTTTAGATAGTCTTAAGAGTGTTTCTTCTGATGTAAAAGAGTCTTCAGATATTTTAAAAGATATAACAGAACAATCAGAAATGGCAGGGAATGAGATAGTACAAGTAGTACAAAATATAGCAGATGCAACTTCAGATCAAGCTCAGTCTATGGAAGGAAGTTTAAATTCTATAAGTGATTTATCAGATAAAGTAGAAAATTCTATGGAAAATTCTAAGGAAATGGTCAAAGAGTCTCATATAGTTAGAAATATTATAAAAGATAGTGGACAGGCTGTAAAAGGATTAAAAAATAAATTTGAATTGAATTCTAAATCAAACCAGGAATTAGCTAATAAAATTGATACATTAGCAGAAAGTTCAAATCAAATAAGTATGATAACAGAGACAATACAATCTATAACAGAACAAACCTCTTTGTTGGCACTTAATGCTAGTATAGAATCTGCAAGGGCAGGAGAAGCAGGAAAAGGATTTGCAGTAGTTGCAGAAGAGGTAAGGAAGCTTGCAGAACAATCTTCAACTTCAGCTTCAGAAATAGAAAGGGTTATTTCTAACATAAATAAAGAAGTAAAAGATATACTAGATAAAATGTATGAAACTATAGAACTTGAAAAGGATACTAAAGACAAAATTAATATTACAGATAATGCATTTAATACTATAAGGGAATCTATAGATAAATTAGAAGAAAGCATAAGAAATGTTAATGAATCACAAAACATTATATATAATAATAAAAATGATATATTAAATAAAATAAATGAGGCATCCTCTGTTTCTGAGGAAATAGCAGCAACTACTGAAGAAATAACTGCATCAGCAGAGGAACAGGCAGCGGGACTTAAAGAGGTAGTAGGATCTTCAGAAAAATTAAATTCTTATTCAGATACATTAAATTCATTAGTGGAAAAATTTAAGATATAAACAAAGAATAAAAATAGAACAATTATTTTCTATGCGCAAGGTATATATACTTTGGACAATACAAGGGTTTGAGGGAATAATTTCTATAAACGGCATATTAAATAGCTTTTCCTAGCATATTTAATAGATAAATTTAATAAAATAGAAAAATTCAAATAGATTTAAATTTAATATAGCAAATAGAAAATAATATATGTAATAAACATATGAATGAGCTTTAGTAGTTCTTAATTTGGCGGAATTAAAAATTTGCGTAATTCCTCACAGGACGTGAGGAGCCGATAGTGAAGTCAGGAAGACGCCTATATCGGGTAGAAAATTTTTAATGAAGCCAAATTTAGAACTACTTAGCAAAATGAATGGTTTATAAATACATTTTTTCTATCTGCGGAATTAAAATTAAATTTATTTTAATATGAACTCCAGATTATTTTTTCAATGCTTTAATTTCCTTTAATAAATTAGTATATTCTTCGTTTAACTTTTCTTTAATGGTCAAATCTTTTTCCAAGGATATTTCTGAAATTATTCTTGAAAGTCTATTTTCTAAGATAAATAATTTTTCTTTTCTTTCATGCTCCCTAGAGTTTTCTTGTTTTTTAGTTTCATAGTTTGTTTTTTCTTCAGTAAAATCGGCATAGGTACCTGAAAAACAATTTAGTTTAGTATCTTTTATTTCAATTATATAATCACATATACTAGAAATAAAAGATCTATCATGAGATATCATTACAATTGTTTTGTCTGTATTAATAAGTGCCTTTTCTAAAGATTCAATAGATTTTATATCTAAATAATTGGTAGGTTCATCTAAAATCAAAGTATTAGTATCACTTAAAATTATTTTGCAAAGTGCAACTTTAACCTTTTCTCCTCCGCTTAATATAGAAACACTTTTGTATATAGTGTCTCCTTTAAATCCAAATCCAGCTAAGTGTATTCTCATAAAGCTTTCATCATAGGAACTAGTTGATTTTATATTATCTAATATTTTTTTGTCTTTGTCTAAAATGTCTTGATCTTGATCAAAATATCCTATAGAAATATACTTTGATAATCTAATATTTTCTGTATCTCTTTTTAATATTTCTTTTATTAAAGTTGTTTTACCACAGCCATTTTTACCAATAATGGCTGCTTTTTTACCGTTTTTTATTTTAAAATTTCCATTTTTTATAAGAAGCTTATTACCTATATATAAATTTAAATTTTTTACTTCTATTACTGTTTTGGAAGGCATTTTATTACCTTCAGTAATTTTTATCTTAATATTTTTGCTAGAAGTAGGTTTTTTTTTCACTTCAAGATGATTAATTCTGCTTTTTAAAGATTTTATATTTCCATCTAAATGCTTTTTTGATTTCTGATCTCCCATTTTATGAAGTCTTGCTTCTGAATTTCCCATTCTTTTAGGAGCTTTTTTAATAGAATTTCGTTGATTTTCTTTCACCATCATAGACTTTTCAAGTCGCTTTTTTTCAGTTATATATTCTTCATATTCTTTTTTTTCAACTTCTCTTTCTTCAGTTTTTAGCTTAAGATATTTTGAATAACCACACTTATATAATTTAACTTTTCCATTTTCTATTTCTAATATATTATCACAAAGATTATTTAAAAAATCTCTATCATGAGAAACTAATAAAAGTCCTCCTTTATATTCATTTATAAGTTTTTCAATGCTTTTTATAGTATTAGTATCAAGATTAGCTGTTGGCTCATCTGCTATAAGAAAGTTGCTATTAGAACTAAGAGCTTGATTAATACTAATTTTCACTTTTTCTCCACCGGATAAAA
The DNA here is from genome assembly GCA_019933195.1 of Clostridium sporogenes. NCBI lineage: Bacteria > Bacillati > Bacillota > Clostridia > Eubacteriales > Clostridiaceae > Clostridium > Clostridium sporogenes. The sequence continues at coordinate 1,561,872 of CP082942.1, read as the reverse complement.
ATTCATTATAATTATCTGGTGCACCTAATATACTCTTAATTTTGCTATCAGCGCAGGAGCCAGCATAATTTTCACTTTGGCTTATATATGAATAATTAGCATGAAAAAATACTTTTCCCTCATCAATATCTAGTTCGCCTAAAATAACTTTAATAAGAGTTGTTTTACCAGCTCCATTTTCTCCAACAATTCCGATTCTGCTATTTTCTTTTATTTCTAAATTGTCTATATCTAAAATTAATTTATCTTCATAATATTTTTTTACTTTATCTAATTTTATTAATACCATAAAAAAATCCCTCCTTAAATTTAGGAGAGAGTATATAATAATTCCGTAAAAAGGTATAAGTTCCCCTAGAATAATCTACTCTCTCAAGTTTTAAGTACAACAAAAAAAGCCTAATTTCATAGAATCTTTTAAAATTAATTTGATTTGTCATACTTAATAAAATAAAAGTGTAAATTACATTCTCATTGGTGAAACTACCTCGTTCTTTCGCTAGGTACATTCAAATAAATAATAAGTCAGTATGACAGCTTATTTTGCATTATACTGTGTCAGCGGCACCGATAGCACTAATAGTGACAGAAATTGTTTACTTGTTTAACACAAAATATACTGCCATCTTTAATTTATTATTTATTTTCATGTATCTTAATTTATTTTATTATAGCATATAGTTGTATTTTTGAAAATAAATCCATATTTTAGCTCTATAATTACGATAATATATGTGGAAATTTTAATAAGTAATTTAAAAATCATTAAATATTACGAATAAAAAATAAGTAATATTTTTAGATAAAATGATAGGAAGAATTTTAATACCATATGGAATTATAGGTAAAAATAATTATATAATCTATATTTTACTAGATCAAAGTTATTGAAAATAAATTAGGTTTATTATATTATACATAGATAGTTTATAGTTAAATATGGAGGTTTTAATTTTGGAAAAGATAATTGAGGAATTTAAAGATTTTGCAGTAAAAGGTAATGCCATGGAATTAGCAGTAGGTGTAGTTATAGGTGGGGCCTTCGGTAAAATAGTAACTTCTTTAGTAGAGGATATTATAATGCCTTTAGTAGGATTGTTAATAGGAGGTATAGATTTTACTAATTTAAAGTTTACAATGAATTTTTCTGAGAAAACAGCAGTCTCTATAAAATACGGTAATTTTATACAGTCAACAGTAAATTTTTTAATAATTTCATTTTCTATTTTCTTGTTTATTAAATTAATAAATAAATTTAATAAAAAGGAAGATGTAGCAAAAGAAGAACCTAAAATAAGTAATGAAGAAGTATTATTGGCAGAAATAAGAGATTTATTAAAGGAAAATAAATCTTAATAATTTATTTAGGATATAAAGGATTTCATTGTTGACACTTATAGGTGTTAGTAATAGAATTATTATATAAATAAAATTAGTGCTAGGGGTGCCAAAAGTTATGGCTGAGAGATGATAAATTCATTAACCCTTTAACCTGATCTGGTTAATACCAGCGTAGGAAAGCTTGAGTTTTTAACAAAATTAAACATTTTGAACTCAAACTTCCTTATAGCACGATATAGGAGGTTTTTTTTATGGAATCATTAGAATGGGGAAAAAGATTTTTTCAAACTTTTTCAGGTTTACCCGATAAAATGGCAGAGATATTAAAAAGTCCATTATCAATTTTAGCATTAGTAGCTTTTCTAGTTATATTTTTTGCTATCTTTAAATTAAAAAAGATTAAATTAAATCCAAGAATGATAACTCAAATTGGAATTGCACTTGCCCTTTCTACTATTCTCAATATTTTTAGAATATACAGATTTCCACAAGGTGGCAGTGTAACTTTAGGTTGTATGGTTCCTATTTTGCTGCTTACATTTGCATATGGAAAAGAAATTGGATTTTTAACAGGGTTCTTATATGGATTAATTTCTCTTATAACAGATCCTTTTATATTACATCCAGTTCAAATGTTATTTGATTACCCATTGCCATATTTAGCTATAGGACTTGCAGGATGTTTTAGAAATAACAGAACTTTAAGTATATCCTTTGCTTTTTTCATTAAATTTTTATGCCACTTTATCTCTGGCGTAGTATTTTTTGGTTCTTTTGCTCCAGAGGGAGTGGGCCCAATTATATACTCATTATCAGTAAATATACCTATAATAGGAGCTGAAGCTATAATTTGTATAGTGATATTTAAATTAATTCCAATTCAGAGACTATTAAAAAGTATAAACCCGAAGTATTTCTTAGTCACTCAAAGATAATAAGATTTTTTTTATTTCGGAGAGAATTTTTATTTTAATCATAGTGTATAGAAAATTTTTATACAGATAAATAGCTGTTTTTTATTGCAAACTTTAAGATGATGGAATTATCAGATTGGATAATTGTCGGATGATATGATTGCTATGTTTATCCTTTTAACTTTAAAAGGATGGTAGTATTAATATGGATAGTCATTAGATAAAATCTAAAAATGGGGTATTTCAAATTAATTTTGAAATACCCCTTCTTTACATTTTTGCAACTTATGACAGGCTTATATATAATCCATTTAGTTTATCTTAGCGGTTGCAGAATAGACCTAATAATACTAAAAGTATTAAAGGATTACTGCATCCACCACCAAAGCTGTTACCGCAACATCCTCCGAATAAATTGCTAAAGCCATTGCATCCACAACCACAGTTGTTACCGCAACCACCATCAAAGAAATTGTTGCATCCGCAGCTAGGGCCACGGCATTCGTATTTTTCGTAATTGCAACATTTGTGTTTATGATGTTTGTGCCCCATGTTATCACCTCTGCTTATAGCATTAGACTTGTGTACCAAGATATTATCTTTAGTTATAATAGTAATATATGAAAAATATAAAAAAATGTTACTTTATATTATTACCACAATGGTGCTAAGTATTGAAAAAAAGTTATTATTTATATACAATTAAAATTGTGTCATTAATGCAAAATAAAATATACAGAATAGGAGAATAGTTGTGAGTTGTAATAACATACCAGAAGTAAATGAAAAAAATAATTTAGAAACATTATTAAATAATTTAACTAAAAATGATTTAACAGATATAAGAAAATCATTAGATATAAAAGGAGCCAGTAAATTAAATAAGAAAGAACTAATTAAAGTTTTAGAAGATAAGTTACATAATAATTTAGATGAAGTAATAAATAATATTGGATTCTATGAATATATTTTTTTAGATAGATATTTTGATGAGGTAGAATATGTAAATAAAAATATAAATAAGTTTGATAATGCAATTACTGACTTAAAGAAAAAAGGTATAATATTTCAAGTAAATAATGATAAAAATAAAATTGTTATACCAAAAGAACTAGAAGATAGCATAAAAGAAAATTACATAGATAGGGAAGATTTTAACTTAGGATTTTACATATCAAAAGATATACTAAAAGTAATAGAAGTTTTGCTTCATTATTATGGAGTTTTAAATTTAGAAGAATTATATGAAATTATACATAGCATGTCTTCAAATCTAAAATATGGAAAAGATAAAAATATAGAAATTGAATTTGATAGAAATTATTTAACTAATTTATTAAGTGATAATAATAGAAATTATTATGGAATAAAAAAACAGGATAATAATTACTATGTAGAAGATATAATTAATTTATCTTATGTTTTGCAAGGTCATAAAGCAGTACAATACTTAAACTATAAAGAATTAAGTATTAATTATATAAGAAAGTTTAATAAAGAAGAGTTTTATATAAAGCCACTAGAAGAATTAAAAAAATATATTAAAGAAAATTTAAATTTTAAAGAGGAAAAATTAAATGAAGTAATTTATTCTACAAGTTGCCTTATGAAAAATGCTTTTTCTGTGGATTATATATTCGAAGATATAAAGGGAAGAATATATTTAAAGAATGAAGAAATAGAAAGAGGCATAAAAGGTATTATAACTGATATAAATAATAACATTGAAAAATGGTGCTTAAGAGGCCATAGTATAAAAGAAATAAAATCTAAAGAAGATAAAATATATGAAAAAGTAGAAAAAGTTAATCATAAGGGTAAAATAGGAAGAAATGACCCATGTCCTTGTGGCAGCGGGAAAAAGTATAAAAAATGCTGCTTAAATAAGTAATAATTAAACATATTTAATTTGTAAAATAAACAATTTATGAAGCCTATTTATAGTCTTTATTACTTGAATTTTTTATTTTTGATATCTTAAGATTAAAAATAGAATATAAAATGTATTAAAAAGTACATAAATAAAAAAGATAAAATGCTCTCCTTAAGATGAATAGTTTTTAATTTATTCACCTTAAGAAGAGCATTTTTGTCTATAATAAACTATTGATAAGGTGTAGAATTAAAAACAAATATTTTTATATAGCTCTTTTTGAAGAGTTTTAGATAATATATATAGAAAATGATAAAGTAAAATTTGTAATAGCATTGACAATGTTATGATATTAGTGTACTATGTAAATAGTACAGTAGAACTTTGGAGGTGAAGCTTTGAAAATAAAATTTGATGATAAAATAGCAATATATATCCAAATAATGAATTATGTGAAACAAAACATAGTTAACAGTAGTCTTCATTTAGGGGATAAACTCCCATCTGTTAGAGAATTCTCTAAAGAACTGACTGTTAATCCCAATACATTACAAAGAGCTTATCAAGAATTGGAGCGAGAAGATATAATTTTTACTCAACGGGGAATGGGGTCTTTTATTAGTAAAGATAAAAAAATAATAGAAAGGCTAAGAGAGGAAATGAGTAGGGAAATAGTACATGATTTTTTAGAGGGAATGAAGAAAATAGGATTTAGAAAAGAAGAAATATTAAATGAAATAAGAAAGGAATTAGAAAAGGAGGATATAAATAATGGATAAGATATTAACTTGTTCTAATTTAAAAAAGGGTTATTTTAATAAAAATGCACTGAATGGGTTAGGTATGGAAGTAAAAAAGGGAAGAATAGTAGGATTATTAGGGCCAAATGGTAGTGGAAAAACTACATTTTTAAAAATAGCAGCAGGAATATTAAAATGTAGTTCAGGAGAAATATTAATAGATGGAGAAGCTCCAGGGGTAAGTACTAAGGCTAAAGTTGCATATTTGCCTGATAAAAACTTTTTGTATAAATGGATGAAAATAAAGGATGCAGTAGAATTTTATAAGGATTTTTATGGAGACTTTAATGAGAAAAAGTGTAATGAGCTTTTAGAATTTATGAATTTAGATAAAGAAAGTAAAGTTACTGCATTATCTAAAGGTATGCTTGAAAAATTACTTCTTACATTAACTTTATCTAGAAAAGCAAAATTATATCTATTAGATGAACCTTTAGGTGGCGTGGACCCAGTAAGCAGAGATAAAATATTAGATGCAATAATAAATAATTATAGTGAAGATAGTAGCATAGTAGTCACCACCCATTTAGTTAATGACATAGAAAGAATTTTTGATGATGTTTTCTTTATATCTGATGGTGAGATAGCATTAAGTGGTATAGCAGAGGAACTTAGAATGGAAAAGGGAATGTCTATAGATGAATTGTACAAGGAGGTATTTAAATAATGGGGAAGCTTATAAAATATAATTTCAAATGTTATTATAAAGAAATTTTAATATTACTAAGTTTAATAGTTTTATCTAATTTAGGTCTTTTTTATAAAATAAATAAATGGCCAAGAGAAGTAATATTTGCACTATCAATTGCTATACTTTCTTTTGCTTGTTTAGTAGTTTTAATATGGAATATAAGTATGTTTAGTAAGGATCTTTATTCGGATACTTCTTATTTAATATTCACATTGCCTGTTAAAGGTAGAAGTATAGTAGGTGCTAAATTAGTAACATCAATTATTCAAGTTACATTAGTAAATATAGTAGCGGGAATATTTATATATATACATTTTAAAAATAGCCGTTTAGCATATTTTGATATTACAGCATATTTAACTTTCAAAAATATTTTTATTGCTATTATTGTAGGAATTTTTGAGTATATAATTTTATTATTAACTATATATGTGTCTATAGCATTATCTAGAGTTGCTATTAGAAAGAAGAAACTTGGCAAATTAGGTTCATTTGGAATATTTGTTGCTATATGTATAGTTTCAGAAAAATTAACTATATGGCTAGCAAAAATTTTTCCTCAAACTATAGAACTAGCTATAAGACCAAGTACAGTTATATCAAACACAACTAATAGTGCAAGAGTTGCTTTAGATTTTGTAAATATTAACATAGCTTCTACAATATTTGATATAGTGCTTACAGTAATATTATTTATAGTAGTATCTTATTTATTACAAGAAAAAGTTGAAATTTAATATGTTTTTATATTATTAAGAATTGATAAACAGAGTTCTTGGCTTTAGAGAGAGTTTTTACATCATCTAAAATTTAGAAAATGGTTATATAGAGGTGTAGTGACTTTTTACTCACACTTCCAAGAATGGAGTATTAGAGCCAATATACATCGCATAAAGGGTGTTTCAAAATGAATTTAATTTTGAGACACCCTTTTGCAAATCTCTAATATAAAATAAGAAAATTTTTATTAAACGAAAAAATTGCATAATTCATTATTAAATATAAATATATTATATGGATATATTTCCTTAAACATAATATGTTGTGCAAGTATTAAAAATCTTTTAATTATGCAGTTTTTCTTTGATATATCTTATTATGGTCATAATGAGCAAGTTAAGCATAATATTAATAAGGATAAAGGAATTTTTCTTATAATTATTTCAATTTATATAAAATAAATTGTAGAATTTTCTCTATAGCTTTGCTATAATCTAATCTGATAGATTTAAAAAATAATTCATAAATTTATTAATTTAAATTTGTAAATAATAAAAAAAATTGTTAAGAGGGATGTTATGATTACGGATAAGTTGCTAAATAAGAATTTTATATTAGCAAAAAATAAAGAAAAAACAGGGGCGGATGGATAAAAAAATATTTCAGTTTTTACATACATATGAAAAAACTGTATTAAGGAATTATTTATGACTTTTTTTAGGACTTAAATTAACTCCAAATCCATATAAAAAGATTGTTTATTTATATTATTATTGCAAAATCTTTACCCCTGTATCTTAATACGGGGGTTATTTATTTATAAAATTCTATTTAATCAACTTAATTTTATACAATTATTTATCTGCTTTTTATATCCACTTTATTTAAAGGCAGAGTAAAGAGAGTATGAGAATTTCTAGATAAATATTTTTAAGCTTTAGAGAGTGTGGAATTTTTTTTAGAGCTAAGAAATTTGTTTATAAAGATATTAATAAAATTTACATAATTTATATTTGTAGAATTGAATTTATTTTAAATAAAATAATGTTTTTGAAAACAATTAATTTAAATTTATATAAATAAATATTATAAGGTAGAGGTGATTTTCTTGATTGAGGTAATGGTTCAATTAAAAAATGTTAGTAAAAAATTCTTGGAGAATAATTCTTTAGCGGTAGATAAAGTTTCTCTAGATATAAATAAAGGAGAATTTTTGACTATTTTAGGTCCAAGTGGATGTGGTAAGACAACAACATTAAGGATGATAGCAGGTTTTGAAGACCAAAGTGATGGATCAATTTTTATAGATGGTGAAGAGGTTTCAAAGGTACCTGCATATAAAAGATGCGTTAACACTGTATTCCAAAGTTATGCATTATTTCCACATATGAATATTTTTGAAAATGTGGCTTTTGGGTTAAAAGTTAAAAATGTACCAGAAAGTCAAATTAAAGAAAGAGTAAAAGAAATGTTAAAGATGGTTCAACTTGAAGGTTATGATAATAGAATGCCAAGTGAACTTTCTGGTGGTCAAAAACAAAGAGTAGCTATAGCAAGGGCTGTTATAAATAACCCCAAGGTGCTTTTATTAGATGAGCCTTTGGGAGCATTAGATTTAAAACTTAGAAAACAAATGCAATTAGAGTTAAAACAACTTCAAAGAAAGTTGGGAATAACTTTTATTTATGTAACTCATGACCAAGAAGAAGCATTAACTATGTCAGATAGGATTGTAGTTATGAATAAAGGTGTTATAGAACATGTTGGAACTCCAGCAGATATATATGAAAGACCAAAAACTAAATTTGTAGCAAACTTCATTGGAGAAACTAATTTATTTGAAGGAAAAATTTTAGAAAAGAATAATAATAGATATTTATTAGATGAATATGATGGAGAAGAAATATTAATAACTGGATCTTCTACATCTATGACACAAGAAGTATGCCTTGCTATTAGACCAGAGAGAATTAAACTTTCAAATAGTGTGGATAATGGAATGGTAGGAATAAAAGTAAATATTAAAGAAAGAATTTATAACGGATCTGTAATTAAAACCGTTGTTGTTACTCAAAATGGTAGGGAATTTGTGGTGTCAGAACCTATAAGTGACGTATACTCTCCACATAATACTGATGATAAACTATACTTGTTTGCCACATGGAATCCTAAACATGCAGTGGTGATGCAATAATGTGGGGGAAATTTAGCAATGCTTTTTCAAATATTTTTGAAAAGCAATTGCATGATAAAAATACAGATATTAATTTAAGAGAAGATAAAGAGGGAATAAAGAGTAAGTTAAAAAAATCTACCCCTATATTTAAGACAGTGGGGCCCGTTGCCCTGTGGCTTATTACATTTTTTGTTGTTCCTTTACTTCTTGTGCTAGTGGTTAGCTTTTTATCAAGAGGTGAATATGGAGATATAAGATTACCTTTTACATTGAAAAATTATAGAAGACTTATGGATCCTATGTACGGAGAAATTTTAATTAAAACTTTGACAATTTCTATTAGTACTACTTTAGGGTGTTTGATTATAGGTTATCCTTTTGCATATTTCATTGGAAAATCAGATAAAAAACATAGAGGACTATTATTATTATTAGTTATACTACCTTTTTGGACTAACTCTTTAGTCCGAACTTATGCATGGATAATACTTTTAAAAACGGAGGGAGTAATTAACACATATCTTTTGAAATTTGGCTTAATTCACTCTCCATTGCAAATGCTTTATACAGATGGTGCTGTATTTATAGGAATTCTTTATATAATGTTACCTTTTATGGTGCTACCTATTTATACATCTATAGAAAAATTAGATATGAGTTATATAGAAGCTGCCAATGATCTTGGAGCATCACCTTATAAAACCTTTAAAGAAATAACATTACCTTTAACTCTACCGGGTATTATAGCAGGATGTATGCTAGTGTTTATACCAACCTTAGGTTATTTCTTTATATCTGACTTAATGGGTGGAAGTAAAACTATGTTAATTTCAAATCTAATTAAAAATCAATTTTTAACCTCTAGAGATTGGCCTTTTGGTTCAGCTATAGCAGTGATATTAATTATTTTAATGCTTATAGCTATAAGTTTCTATTTTAAAGGAAATAAGCCAAGGAAGGGTACTGAGGAGGTTAGCTAAAGATGAAAAAGAATAAAAGTTTATTAAGTAAAATATATGCAATTTTAGTGTATGCTTTTTTATATCTACCAATCCTTGTTTTGGTGGCATTCTCCTTTAATAAATCTAAACTGAATGCTACCTTTACAGGCTTTACATTAGATTGGTATAAAAATTTAATAAATAATACTCAGATATTAGAAGCATTAAAAAACAGTTTAATAATAGCTTTTATAAGTACTTTTTTTGCAGTAATTATAGGAACTTTAGCTGCTATAGGTATGTATAGATACAAATTTAAGGGGAAAAAGGCTATGGAGGGACTGCTTTATATTCCAGTAGTTATTCCTGAAATAGTTATGGGCATATCCATGCTTGCTTTTTTCTCTTCTCTTAATTTGCCTGCAGGACTTATAACTTTAATACTTGCTCATATAACCTTTTGTATTTCCTACGTTATTATAGTAGTTAGAGCTAGGTTAGATGGATTTGATTCTGCACTAGAGGAGGCTGCTCAAGATTTAGGAGCTACACCTTGGCAAACTTTAACTAAGGTCACATTGCCTGTAATATCACCAGGAATTATATCTGGTGCGTTACTTGCTTTTACATTGTCTTTAGATGATGTTATAATAAGCTTTTTTGCCGCTGGACCAGACAGTAATACATTGCCACTTAAGATATTTGCTATGGTTAAGTTTGGAGTAACCCCTGAAATAAATGCATTGTCTACTGTGATGATGGTGTTTACTTTAAGTATGGTGGTTATAGCTGAAGGTATAAGAAGAAATATGCTTAAAAATAAAAAAGTAAAAAAAGCATTATCTTTTGTAGTCATACTACTAATGATTACTGGAGTTGGTTTCACCATTTTTGGAAACACAACTAAAACAGAAAAGCAAGTATTGAATATATTTAACTGGTCAGAATTTTTACCACAGTCTGTTGTTGAACAGTTTGAAAAAGAATATAATGTAAAAGTTAATTATTCTACTTTTTCTTCTAATGAAGAAATGCTTGCAAAATTAATGGGTGGAAATGTTCCATATGATTTAGTAGTAACTAGTGATTATGCTATTGAAATAATGACTAAACAAAAATTAGTTCAACCTATAGATAAAAATAATGTTCCGAACTTATCTAATATAGATAAAAATGTACTTGATTTAGCCTTTGATCCTAAGAATACCTATAGTTTGCCTTATATGTGGGGAGGTAACAATATAGTAATAGATAAGACTAAAGTTACTAAAAAAATTACTTCTTTTGATGACCTATGGGATAGTCAATTTAAAAATTCTTTGGTAATTTTGGATGACCCAAGGGTTATGATAGGGTTAGCTCTACAAAAGAATGGATACTCTATAAATACTAAAAATCCAAAAGAACTTCAAAAGGCTAAAGAGGATTTAATAAAATTAATGCCAAATGTAAAAGCCTTTGATAGTGAATCTCCAAAAACTTTACTTATAAATGGAGAGGCTTCTATAGGATATGTATGGGGAACAGAAGCATATCTTGCTAAGCTTGAAAACCCTAATTTGGAAGTAGTTTTAACAAAAGAGGGTGTAATTCCTCAATATGATAACTTTGTAATCCCTAAAAAGGCTAAAAATAAAAAATTAGCAGAGGAATTTATAAACTTCATATATAAACCTGAAGTAAGTGCTCAAGTGTCTGAGGAATTTCCTTATGCAAATCCAAATAAGGCAGCATATAATCTAATGGATAAAGATAAGCTAAATGACATAGCAGTTTATCCACCAAGAGAAGCAGTAGAAGGAAATGAACTTATTAAGGATGTAGGTGAAACTACAAAATTATATGATGATATATGGACTGAAATTAAAAACAGTAAAAAATAAATACAGTTAAATTTTAGGTATAATTTTAAGAAATTTGTTCAAAATAAAATAGATTTAATTTAAAAACCGTAAATATAAAAGCACTAAAAAGTGGATAGTTAAGAGTTAAGGAAGAAATTTTTAAATTTTGATTAAACAAAGTTTAAGTAAAGCTTCGCTTCTATAACTAAAAACTATTCACTTTTAATTTTGAGTTTCAGAGATGCCTATCACGATTTATAAAAAAGCAGATTAAATTTTAATTATTACAGATCAAATCAAATATAAATAGGTTGTCTTGAAACTCAATTGTTAATTCTATACATATTATGATTAATATTTTTATCTTATCTTACTGCTAATATGGTGAAATTTTAAATTCTAATAGTTCTTAAAGTTCTTGTAATAATCCTTAGGAGATATTCCGTAAGCTTTTTTAAAAGCACGTATAAAGCTTGAATAATCTCCAAAACCACAATTTACATATACATCTGTAATTTTATAACCTTTTATTATAAGAGATTTAGAAAAAGCTAAACGTTTTTGTTGTATATACTTATGAAGAGTATACCCTGTTTGAGCTTTAAATTTATGCATAAGATAATATTTATTTATGAAAAATTTAGAGGATAAAGTGTCTATAGATAAGTCATCTTGAAGATTGTCTTTTATATAATTTATAATTTCTTCTATTTGGCTATCATATTCTATATCATTTTTCCCTATATGATTTGTATTATTCATAAATAACCTATTTAGATACACCATTAACTGAATGAATAAAGAATTTCTTAATAAAATATTGCCAAATTCCTTATCTTTTGTAGCAGATTCAAGAGAAAATAAAGTATGTTTTATTAAGGATATATTATGCTCTTCCATACGAAAAAGATTAATTTTATGTTTAGATGATAATTGAAAGCAAGTAAGCAAGTTGCTGTTATTTTTATTGTGCATTTCTAAAAACTTTGAATTAACCCATATTATTATCCTTTCATAGGGTTCATCATTATTTATTATAACTTTATGTAAATCATTACTGCTTACAAAAAGTATATCCCAAGGCTTCAGTTTATAGGCTTTCCCTTCTATAAGATAACTAACATTCCCGGATATAAAGACAATTATCTTATTAAAGTCATGATAATGAAGTTCAAATTCCATATCTTTTTTATCTCTTAGATGAAAAAATCTAAAATCTTCTTTTAAAAATCCTCTTTTTATGTTTGATGAAGAGTTTATTTTGTTGATTATTATCACGTCCTTAGAAATTTATATATATATTATAGCATTTTTTGCAATATTAATAGCAGTTTTAACAATAAAAATAGTAAAAAATATGTATATAATATACTATAGATTTAGATTACTTCATTGAGATTTTAAATTTGGAGGTTTTTAAAGATAAGTAAAATTTTATACTAAAGCGATGATTTTTGTTATTTAGTTTATTATGGGGAATTAAACGTGGAGGCGATAGAATGAAATTATGGGAAAATTATAAATGGTCTATAATACTACTTGTTTCTGTAATTATAGGGGGGATAGCTGGATTAATTATAGGACCAAGGGCTGTAGTGGTAGAACCTTTAGGTAATTTATTTTTAAATTTAATGTTCACTGCAATTGTACCTTTAGTATTTTTTAGTGTTGCTTCAGCCATTGCTAATATGGCTAACATGAAAAGACTAGGAAAAATTTTATTAAGTGTATTTATAGTATTTACTTTTACTGCACTAATTGCAGCTGTAATTGGGGTTATAGGAGCTTTAACAATAAATACTACAAAGGGAGTAGACCCTTCAACTATGCAAAAGATAATGGCGAATACAGTTAATGAAGTTCAAAATAAAGAAAAGGTAAGTATGCTACAACAGATTGTAAATACAGTTACAGTATCAGATTTTGCATTATTATTTTCTAGAAAAAATATGCTGCAAATTATTATATTCTCAATAATTTTCGGTATTTCTACAGCTATGGTAGGGGAAAAGGGCAAACCTGTTGCTAAATTTTTAGAAGCTGGTTCAACTGTAATGATAAAGATGATAGATATAATTATGTATACAGCGCCAATAGGACTTGGTTGTTATTTTGCTTCAGTAATAGGACAGCTTGGACCTCAAATACTTGAAGGATATGTGAGAGTCTTTATATTATATTTGATACTTACTTTGGTATATTATTTTATTATGTTTACTGTATATGCTTATATGGCAGCAGGAAAAACAGGGATACAAGTATTTTGGAAGAATGCATTATCACCTTCAATAACATCCCTTGCTACATGTTCTAGTGCAGCATCTATTCCTGTTAACTTAGAAAGTACAAAGAATATGGGAGTACCCAAAGATATTAGAGAAACAGTTATACCATTAGGAGCAAATACTCATAAAGATGGTTCTGTTATAGGCGGAGTTTTAAAAATAACTTTTTTACTTGGATTGTTTGGTCATGATATGACTAGTTTTAAAGCAATAATTACAATAATTGTAGTATCCTATTTGATAGGAGCTGTTATGGGGGCTATTCCTGGGGGAGGACTTATAGGTGCTATGCTAATCATAAGTATATATGGTTTTGCACCTGAAGTTTTAGGAATAGTAGCAGTTATAAGTACTATAATAGATGCTCCGGCAACACTATTAAATTCTACAGGGAATACAGTGTGTGCAATGATGATAACAAGACTTGTGGAAGGAAAGGATTGGGTTAAGAAAATTACGGCTTAAAAAGGGTATAACTATCCTCGGTTTAAAAAGAAATGTGTGGTTACAAAGGCAATTCACTTTAATAAGAGATTCTAATTTATTTTTGTTTAAAATATATGATTTTAACTCATAACTCGCTGAACGCTCAAACAATGAGTTGAAATTCCATATATTTTACAAAAACAAATAAGAATCTCTAATTTCGTTCAAATGCCTTTTACACCACACATTTATTTTTTACACCAAGGAAGCTAGTATAACTTTTTAAAGATTTTATCGCTGCTAATTGTTTAGTATATCTGTACTCTTTCCTTTGTAATCTGTAATTTGAATAAAAGTCCTGTTTACTTCACGCTTAAATATTAATCCACAAATAAAGTATTCTTATTATTTCTATGAGTGAAAATATATATTATATTGAAAATAATGCTTATTATGGATATAATTAAACTATTATTAAGTAGGGGGCTGGAAAAAAGTACAATATAATAAGTGGGGGGAAAATGTGAAAAGGAGTAAATTACTTGGGATAATAAATTTCTTTATTGTTTTTTTAGTATTTTTTATAGCATATAAAGTTCTTAAAATAAAAAATAATATAATTAATAGTGCTCTAATTGGATTGAGTATTGGAATTTTAATATATTTGTATCCTAAATTATTGGATAGAAAAAAATAATCTATAAATATATTTATTTAAATAGGACATATAAGGAGGGTCAATTATGAATTTTAAGAAGATATCCATATTAGATATAAAAGAGGTTGTAGATATATATATGAATACGTTTAACTCTCCACCTTGGAATGACAAATGGACAATTGAAACTGCTTCAAAACGTTTATATCAAATGATAAATTGTGAATCTTCATATGGACTTGTAGCATATGAGGATGAGTTAATTTGCGGTATCATTTTAGGAAATGAAGAGCAGTACTATGATGGTATTGTGTTTAATATTAAAGAATTCTGTGTCAGGAATGATATACGGAACAAAGGGCTTGGTACAAAAATTTTTGAAGAATTTGAAAATCGATTAAAAGGTAAAGGTATGACTAAAATTACATTAGTTACTACAAAGGATTATAGGACAGAAGGATTTTATAAAAAAAGAGGATTAGAATCAAATAATGAAATGGTTGTTATGGAGAAAGAACTTTAATTACATTATTATATATTTTATGAAGGGATAAAAAATGTCTGAATAGTATACCTTTGTAAAATGATATGAAATAAAGATTATTTAAATTTGTTTTATCATTTAAATATATTTGAGTTGATGAATAAAAACACCATAAAATTTATATTGATATGCTTCTTTTAAATTAGACAGATTAAAAAATAAAATCTTTTTATGAAAATAGGAGAATATCAAATTTGAATAATATGGTGTTTTAATAAATTTATATTTTTTGGTTATGTCATTAAATAAGAAGAACTTTTATACCTTAGTTTTTTTGTTATTTTGACCAATATGCTGGAGGAGTTATCATTTTAGGTAGCTTCGTATGAGAATCACCTTTAGCTGTATTAATTTGGCCTTGTGTAAGAAATATGCTATTTCTAAGATTGGTTCCACTAAGGTCTGCATCTCTAAGGTCAGCACCTATAAGATCAGCTCCAGTCAAATCTACTCCTTTAAGATTTGAAGCTATAAGACAGGCTCCTCTTAAGTCTGCACCTCTAAGGTTTACTTTTCTTAGATCCGAACCAAAATAATCTAACGGATGAGAGTGATTTTTTCTATTTTTTGAAGATACTTTTTTACCATTAGATGTTTTAGAACGTATTAGTTCACTGGTATTTTTAAGTATCATGTTAACTTTAGTACGGTGAGCATCCACATCTAGTGTTAATAGAGAGTCAGCATCAAGAAGAGTAAGAGATTCAGTATTGTCTAGTAATAAGCAGATCTCTTTTTTTATATCTTCATTTGTTTGAAGAGTAAATGATTGATTAAGATACCACAACATTTCATGAAGTTGTCTCATAATAAGAAATACATCAAACATTTTATTAGCAGATTGGGGAATTTCACTCCAACTATGGCCTTCATAAGTAATTTGAGATACCTTTTGACCGGCACCAAAACAATCATAAGCAGTACAACCTTTAAGACCTTTTTTCCTAAGATTTTGGTGAACAGAGCATGTAAAATCTGAGTGCAGGTTTATACAAGGTTTACCAGCATTTTTATTAGTTGGGAAACCTTCTGAAGCTGAAAAATATAGTGCTATACAACATAGTCCAAAACATTTTTTGCAATCAACTCTTAATTCTTTATCGAACTTGCTTTCATATGTACATATCATAGTTATTTACCTCATATTAGAAAAATATAAATAATTTTTACTTTTAAATTATATCATATAAAGAATGCTTTTCAATGCATGAGTAAACAATATCTGTAATTAATGCTATAATTATTATATAATAAGCATATTTTAGAAAATGCTTAAATATTATGATAAGGAAATATGTTATACAATTTAATGATCGTAATTTTACATAAGAGAGGAGAAAAATAGGAAAAAATTATTTGAGTAGATTATTGAATTCTTAGAAAAATATCAATAAATAAATTTTATTTGTATTTTGCATCAAAAATACTCTCATTTAATTTTGTATTAGCTAAAAAGGGGGAAGTTAAATGATTGTAGTGCCATTTATTATTGGATTATTTGTTTTATTAGATATTATTTTATCAATGGGCAAGGGGGCTTTCTTAATTGCTGGATTCAATACCTTGTCAAAGGAAGAAAAGAAAGCATATGATGTGATTTCTTTATGCAAATTCATGGGAAAAGTAATGTTTATGATTGATTTTTGTATAACTCTCTTTCTTTTAAGCGATATTTTAAAGAGAAGTGTGTTATTTAATATTGGACTTATATTATTTTTATTACGCTAGCCACTACAATAATTTACTCTAGTACAGGAAATAGATTTAAAAAATAGGATGTGTTTAAATCGATTCTAAAAATTAATATTCTTTATGAACATCCTGTAATTAAGTCATATATATATAGTTTTGAAAGTCATGTTTGCGTTTATTATAAAAACTCATAGTTGAAAATAAAATTTTATTATCTTTTTAAAATTTATTTTATTATGTGAGGTGATTTAGTGAAAGTTAGTAAAGCATATAAAATATTAATATGGTCAAATAAAAGGTATATAATAAAGACCTATGGCATTGATTATTATAATAAATTTAGAATAATTGCAGATAAAAAGTTAAAAGAAATTGAGCCTAAAGTTCCTGATATAGGAAAGAGTGTAAATTCATTAAATTATGCTTTTATAATAGCATATGTTCCTTTTTTTCATGCATTTAATCAGCTTCAAGAAACAAAAGATATAGCAGGGGAATTAATTTGGGTAATTAATGAAAATTTCTTTAGAAAAATTCCTAATTTTATTTGGTTAAAAATGGGCAAGATTTCTTCATCACCAAAGGGTATCAAAACATTAAAAAAGGAACAGGAAAAAAATGAATTAGGATTGGCCCACCCTATGGATTGGAAATTTGAAGTTATTGATAATTATGATGGAACTTATTGTTGTAATATAAAAGAATGTGGGGCGTTAAAAGTTTTAAGAGAAATTGGAGAAGATAGAATTTTCCCATATCCATGTAGACTTGATTATTTAATGGCTAACTTAAAAGGAAATAAGTTTAAAAGGACTAAAACTCTTGCTGACGGAGATGAATGTTGTAATTGCAATATAATGGGGTCAGGGTACACAGAGTGGTCACCAGAAAAAGGTTTTGAACAAAGAAAATAATATTTAAATTAGGGAGGAAACATTATGGATAAAAATAAAGTAAAGAAAGAGATTAAAAGTTGGAGTTTTTCTATTTTAGGTGCTATTCTTATTGCAGGTTTAGTTAATAGTAAGGTTTTTGCAAAGGTTAGAGTACAACAAAGTTCTATGGAGAATACTTTGATTACTAATGAACAATTAATAGTAGACAAGTTAAGTTATAATTTTGTAGAACCTAAAAAAGGGGATATAATAATTTTTAATGAAGGCAAAGAAAAGGGAAACGTAGCCGAGGATACTTTAGAAATGGTTGATAATATAATATCTATATTTAATAATAACAATAATTCTATAGAAAAAGATGATAGATTAATTAAAAGAGTAATTGGGGTACCTGGTGATGAAGTTGATATTAAAGATGGATATTTATATTTAAATGGTAAAAAAGTTGAAGAATCCTATGTAAAAGGTGAAACTATTAAAAGAGATTTTAAACTTCCTATAAGGGTTCCAGAAAACAAATTATTTGTTTTGGGAGATAATAGAATGATAAGTAAGGATAGTAGAATGTTTGGATTTATTGATTATAAACAAGTGGAAGGTAAAGCAATATATAGAGTATATCCATTTAATAATATAGGGAAGATAAAGTAGAAGGTAAACATTATATTTAGATAAAGTGATCTTATAGGATTTAGGCAAGATAACTTTTTTTGATTTTGTTATTATAATGATTTAAAAACGAAATTTAATTTACAAAAAATTAAAATAATATTTATTTTAGTAAATATAAATTAGGCTGTTGATAAATGAACATATTGTATCAACAGCTATTTTTCATTATATATGCATTTTAATGCTTATATATTTTATGAATTTATAGGTTAATTGTGTAATAATTGTTAACATAAAATTATTTTTGTTTTAAAATTATGTATTATATAAAAATTAAACATAATTTTTATGATATAATAAAATTTAAATTATATAGGGATGGTTTTGTTTTTTAGATTAAATTTGCTGGTTATTGGATAAATTATTAAAAATTTAATTCCTTTTAAGAATTAAATTTTACTGTGTTGTATAAAAATTATTTTAATTGATAATTATTATTGATTATATATACATTTAAATATGTAATTGGATATTTTTTAACTTCTTTTCAAAAGGTTTACATTGTGTTATGTGTTTTATGTATGGAAAAGAATAACTGATTCAAAATATATAAAATTTAATTTATTAATTTCAAAAATTTTTAAAGATAAATCTAGTTAAAATTTATTTTTATTTGTATACTTTTTAGCTTTATATTCAAAAAAATTACAAATGATGAAAATTTTTTTTACCTTTTTCAGGTTAAATGCTGTGTCATCACCTTTTTTATTAGATTCTAGGATTGCTTGCCCATGAATACTAAAAAACTAATAAAAGGGAGGACATTATATATGCGCATAGGAATCTGTGGAAATGATGTTGAACAAAGAAATTATTTGAAAAATCATCTAATAAAAATTATTAAAGAAGCGAAATTAAAGTGCGAATTATTTGAATTTAATTGTGGAGAAGAGCTTCTACAAAATTATGAAAAAATGAATATTATATTTTTAGATATAAATATGGGAAAAATAAATGGAATAGAAATAGCTAAAAAAATAAGAGAGTTTGATTCAGTAGTAGAAATAATATTTGTAACAAAGCTTGTTAACTATATTCATCAAGCCTATGAGGTAAGAGCATATAGGTATTTGCTGAGGCCTATAAATTATGAAATTATAAAATATGTTACGTTGAATTGTATTAAGGGTATTGAAGCACAAAAGAATTTAGTTATTAAATATAAAGGTGAAATTATAATTTTAAATATAGATGAGATTACATATATAGAAGTTATGCAAAAGATGTTAACGATACATACTAAAGATAAAGATTATACATTTAAAATGACGTTATCAAAATTTGAAAAAGAATTATCTCAACATGATTTCTTTAGATGTCACAAAAGTTTTTTAGTTAATCTTAATAAAGTAAAAGAGTTTAAGGACAACATAATAAATGTTAATGATACCTATATACCAATAAGTAAATATAGGTCTAAGGAATTTAGACATAAATTAACAAAAATATTAAAAAATTCAATATGGCTTTGAAAAAAAAATCTATTCATTCTAATACAGATATTATTCATGCCAACTATATTGAAAAAAAAATGAAAGGATAGTAGAATTTCTTTAAAGTTAAATTAAAACACATGGGACAAGCTAATTAGAATAAATTAAAATCTGTTATTAAAAATAATATATTTTTAGGTGATGGATTGTTAATATTTTCTCATACTTTGATAATATTAAATTTAAAATGTGAGTATATATCATATTTTAATATTGATATTAATTAATAGAATCTGTTAAAAATCATAATGATGTTTATTTTTTATTGTAATATGTCTGAAAACTATATAATTTTGGAATTTTATGTATTTTAATTAAAGATTTATAAACAGAGTTTTTGGCTTTAGAAGAAGTTGTTACTACCGCTAAAGTTTAGAAAATGGTTATCCAGGTACATAAACGCTCTTTATTACTATTTTTAAGAAGATAGGAGTATTAAAGCGTAGGGTTATCGGATAAATAGAGTATATGTCTAGGCGAGGATGTAAAAATATAAAATTTATATCATAAGTATACATTAAATAAATGGTCTATAAGATTTAATAAAATCAGAAATATAAATAATTAAAGTAATTCTATATAAAGCATCAAATGTAAACCAAGAAAAAGCGTTATAGATCCTAATAACGAGTACCACAATTATCAATCCCATATATAATTTAGTTTTGTTCATTATTCTTCTCTTTTCAAGGAGGAGTAATTCGGTCAAGCTTATTGTATTCTCTAATTTTGAGAAGAATAATGTTCATATAATTTTACAGAAAGAAAAAATAAAAAGGGGGTAAGATTATGAAATTTATAAAAGAACCTTGCAACAAATTTTACTTGGGATTCTGTGTAGTTTGCGACACAAACTGCGATAACAAATGTTCAGAACAATGTGTAGTTGTAAATCCTAAATAGGAAATTTAAGAAATAATTAAATAGGGGGTAGAATAAATGAAATTTATAAAAGAGCCATCATCAAAATTTGTACTAGGATTCTGTAATGCATGCAAAGACAATTGCCATAATGATTGTATTACTCAATCAGGCTGCGGATACTGTGCAGGATACAATGAAGGAAACTAGAAATTAAATAACAAATCATTCCTAGGTCTAGTTATACTGAGATTCTTAATTTGTTTAAGTTTGTAATAAATATAATTAAGAATAATGATTAAATGCGTTTAAGATAAGATTTAATATAAATCCTACTACGGCTTCGTAAATTCCTCTAGAATATTTCATATATAGCATTGATTATCTTTAATGTATTTAATATTAGTATAGATAGACCTAGGATAAAAATTATAATAGTAAGTTGGGGTATAAACATTATGAAATTTATAATTAAACCTAAAAGCTTTAGGGAAGGTCTATGTCATTGCGATCACTGTGATTATTGTTCTTTAAAATGCGCTAGTAGATGTGGTATATACGCATAATATTAAAAGTTTAATAAAGTAGTATTTATAATTAATCTAGATACTTCATTGAGAATAAAGGAGGGATGGTATGAAGTTTATAAAACAACCAGCTAAGAAATTTTCACAAGGATATTGCGTTGTATGTTCTGATAATTGTGTAAATTATTGTATAGGGCAAAGTGTTATAGGATAAAGGTATGTTACAGGTTAAAAATTTAAAATAAGTATTCAGAAAATTCGCACTATATTTAATGAATGATAAAATTTAACATAATGTATTTTATATCTTAATTAAGAAAATTTAACAAGTAATTGAGTTAATCAATGCTGTTTTAAAGATTAGAATATAGCAAGTGATTATGTTAAGTAATTATGAAAAAATAGATTTAAAAATCATACACTTATTTAGGTAAAATCAATGTTCATATAACTTAACAGAACTAATTTATTAGCTAGGAGGGATTATATGAAATATATTATTAAAAGAGTAAGTTTTAAAGATGGATTTTGTGTTTTAGGCTGTGAAGAAAAAGGATGCACTAATGTTTGTGTAAATAATTGTTCAAGAGTATGTGTAATAGATTGTGCCATTAATGGAAGCGAAACAGAATAAAAATAATTTTTTTTAAGTCAAATTTTAGTATAACTTAAAAAAATTATAATAATTTAGGAGAATAACTATGAAATATATAATTGAGCCATCATCAAATGGAAATTGGTATTGTTATTGTAGTAATTCATCCGGTGAATGCATTGTTTTTCTCCAAATGATTTTAAAGAATGTCCAGGACAGTGTGGCGTTGTTAAGTAATTGAGGAGAAACATCAAATAAATAGTTTTAAATAAATTAAATTTCAGATTGGAGTTATCTATACTATGAAATATATAGTTTATAGAAATAAAAAGTGGGGATATATTTCTGGGTATTGCCACTGTAGCAATTGTAGTGATTGTCATAGTAATTGTGGAAGCCAATGTATGGTCTATTATAATTAATAATATTTTTATTTCTCTTTTCTTCTAAGAAAACTTTTTAAGTTTAGTCTATTGTATACAGAAGAAAAGAGAAATAAATTTTAGTATAACTCAACAAAATTCTATGATGATTAAGGAGGATAATATGAAATATATAATCAAACCATCATCAGATAAAAATTGGTATTGTTATTGTTCAGATTGTAACGTATGCGAGAATTGCAATAACTGTGAAGTAAATTGCAAAACTTATTAGGTGCAGGCAGATAAGTTTAATACATAATTTAATTACAAAAGTAAAAATAAAGTAATAAAAATAAATAGGAAAAGTTGTGAATTTAAATATTAAAAAATTAACAAAGTAGGGGGACAAAATTATGAAAAAATCTAAATATAATAAAATAATCAAATTAGAAGATGGAAAAACTATAGCCTTTAATAGTGTTACTTGTGCATTAGCAGAGGTAGATCAAGACTTTTTAAATGTATTAGAAAACATAGAAAATATAGATGTAGAGAATTTAGATGAAAAAACTAAAGAATTAGTTGAAAATATGTCAGAGGGCAATTATATAGTCCATGATGAGATGGATGAGCTAAAATTATTAAAATATAGAAATTACAATGGAAAATTCTCAAGTAGTGGATTAGGCCTAGTAATTGCCCCTACATTAGCTTGTAATTTTGCCTGCCCTTATTGTTATGAAACTCCAAAAGCAGGTCTTATGGATAAGAAGATTCAAGATAGTTTAATAGAAATGATAGAAGAAAATGCTAAACGTAAACATGATATAAGTGTAACTTGGTATGGTGGAGAACCATTATTAGCAAAAGATATGATATTTGATTTTTCTCAAAGAGCTATAGAAATATGTGAAAGAGAAGGCGCTAAGTATAGCGCATATATCGTAACAAATGGATACTTGATAGATGAAGAAACTATAGAAAATATGAAAAAAGCTAAAATAACAGGAGCACAAATTACAGTGGACGGACCTCCAAGTATCCACAATAAAAGAAGAATATTAAAGAATTCAGATGAGGAAACTTTTACTACAATAATAGCTAATGTAAAAAAACTTATAAATGGTGGAATTAAAAATATAGCTATTAAAATAAATGTAGATAAAACTAATGTTGATCATGTGGAGGAATTATTAGATATATTAGAAGAAAATGAACTAAAAGATGTTGTTGTTAATTTGGGACATGTTACTGCTTATACAGATACTTGTAACGGAATTGCCAATAGCTGTTTGAATACAAAAGAATATGCAAAGAATGATACTAAATATCAAAAAGTACTTTTTGAAAGAGGATATAAAGTAGCAGGATCATACCCATTCTATCCAAGCATAAAAGCAAATTATTGTTGTGCTGATAATGTTGGAGCATATGTAATTGATTCAGAAGGCTATATGTATAAATGTTGGAATGATGTTGGAAATATTGATAGAGCTGTTGGAAACGTTGCTACAATTAAAGAAAAAGTAGATGAAAAGATGTATGCAAGAAATATGGACTATATATTATGGTCTCCATTTGAGCATGAAGATTGTAGACAATGTGAAATATTACCAATATGTATGGGAGGATGCCCATATAAAGGAAGTACAAATGAAAAGCCAGAGTGTGAAAAATGGATATATAGTCTTGAAGACACAATAATAGCAACATATAATCAAAAAAATGAATGTGCATGCACTGGGCAGGGATGTTGCTGTGACTAATATTAAACTTAATATTAAAGATTTTAGGATATTGAGAGATATTGAGGATTTATATGGATTTTATAATAAAGTAATAAATATAAAGAATATATTTAAATTTAAAGATGAAGTGATTATAGATGTAGTAGATAGTTTGGAAGAATTATCAGATATAGTTGGAAAAAATGTGCCAGAGTGGGTTATTGGTATAAGTCTTCCAGATTCAATTTTAATATTAGATCATGAGAAATGGAAACAATCAAATAATGAAAAGGTAGAGAATTTAATATTACATGAGTTTATTCATGTAATATTAAATTCAAAAACACAATCAATACTGCCTATATGGTTAAATGAAGGATTAGCTGTTTATTTTTCAGGTCAGTATGAAAGCTATAAGGATAAAAAACCTAATATAAATGGAGATTTTGATTTTTATAATGTGGATTATACTGATGGAAGACTTTATCATATATCCATTTATATTATTATGAAATTGATTGAGAAATACAGCGAAAATAAAATTGTTCATGAAACATTAAAGACTAAAAACTTTAAACAAAGTAAAATCTTTAGTAATGAAAGTTTACTAGAATTGTTATGATTTATCCGATGACTACCCGCTCTAATACTCCTATCTTCTTGAAAGTGGGAGTAAAGAGCGGTTACGTCCCTGGATAACGATTTCTAAGCTTCAGAGGGAGTAAAACTCCCTCTGAAGCCAAGAACTCTGTTTATGAAGTTTTTATGTTTTAAAGGAGAAGTGTTTATGGTAGAGCATATAAAGATAGGTAAAGCAGATATAAAGGATATGGACAAGATATATGATCTTATATCATCTATAAATAAAAAAAAGGAAAAGATTATAAAGTACGATGACTTTAACTTTAATCATTCTAAAGATTCTTTAAGAGAAGCTTTAAGTGATAAAAATAAGAATGAAATGATATTTATAGCTATGGATAAAGAGAATTTTTTAGGTATGATAGATATATCATTTAATAATTCAGATTATATGTTTTTTATTGATAAATTTGCTTATATAAAGTATATGTATGTAAATAAAAATAAGTTGATAGATACACAAGAGTATGAATATGTTGCTAAAGAATTATTTGAAACTGCAATAAGTGAAGCTAAAGAATATGGATTTAAGTATGTATGTGGGGATGTATTAACTGAAGAAGATGAACTAAGAGAACTATTTGAAATGAACCATATGAAAAATTATAAAAAAAGATTACAAAAAAACGTAAGCACCATGTAGACTTTAATCCATAGTTTAATTTAGGGAGAAATTATGAAAAATTTATTAAATAATATGTGGAAAGTAGCAAAAGAATATAAAGGCAAAGAGTTAATTGGGTTAATTTTTACTATTTTATATACGGTTGCTATATTTATATCTCCAATGGCGTCTAGGTATTTAGTTGATACTGTTATTCCAAGTAACTCAATTAATAAGTTAAAGATAGGTATATTAATCTTTTTTGGGGGATGTATATGTCAACCTATATTTGGATACCTAAAAAATAGAGTTTTTATGGGAATAAGTGAAAATATAACAATAATGTTTAGAGAAAAAATGTTTAATAAAGTAATAGATGCACCTATGGAATTTTTTGATGGAGGCAGTAATGGCGCTATTGTTTCTAGAATAAGTAATGACGGAAGAAGTGTAAGTGAATTTATTACTAATTTCTTTGTTGTCGTTGTAAAGAATATAGTTTTAATAATCATGATTATTGTTGGAATGATAATATTATCTAAAGAAATCACATTTATGGTTATTTTTCTGTATGCAATATACTTTTTTATTAATTGGAAAATATCACGTAAATTTAATCCCATGTCTAAGAATATACAAGAAAGCTATGACCAAATATGCATAAAAATTAATCGAAGTGTTGGATCAATTAATACTATTAAAGCATTTAATCAAGAAGAGAAAGTAAAGAGGGAATTTAAAGAAATAATAGAAAAAAATTATGCCAACAATTTAAAGTTTAGAAAATTGAGCATGTTAATGAATAGCATTAGTAATGGGATAATGATAGCAGCATTATCTATTGTATATGGTATAGGAAGCATGTTTGTCATGGATGGAAAGATAACAATAGGAACAGTTGTAGCTATAGGATTATATTTTCAATTATTAGTGCAACCAATATTTGAACTTTTAAATAGTAATATAGACGTACATACAATAGTTCCTATATTTAATAGAATCAATGAATATATTAATTTGCAAACTGAAAGAGCTAATAAAGAAGATAGCCAAATTATTTCTCTTAAAGGAATAGAATTTAAAAATGTTAGTTTTAAATATAATAATGGAAGTCAAGCTATAAACAATATTAGTTTCAAGTTACCTTCAAAGGGAATATTTGCAATAGTTGGAGATTCTGGGGCAGGTAAAAGTTCCTTAATAAAATTATTGAGTGCATTCTATGATTCCTACGAAGGGGAAATAAAAATTAATGAAAAAGAGCTAAAAGAATATGGGACAAAAGATATAAGAAAAGTTATAAGCTTAGTATCACAGGATATAGAGCTTGTGAATGAATCCATTAAAAATAATATAAAGATGGGCAGAGATATAAAAGATTCAAAAATAAAAGAAGTTGTAAAGTCACTAAGCCTAGAAAAGACTATAGAAAAATTAGAATTAGGTTATGACACTATAGTTAACGAAAGAGCAAATCTATCTGGCGGGGAAAAGCAAAGAATATCCATTGCTAGAGCTTTAGTAAAAGAAGCTTTAATTTATATTTTTGATGAGCCTACAGCAGCTCTTGATACTATAAATGAAAAGAGAGTAAAAGATATATTAGAAGAGTTGTCAAAAGAAAGATTGGTAATTATAATAACCCATAATTTGAGTTTATTAAATAAGGCTCAATGTATTTATACAATTAAGCAAGGAGAAATAGTGGAAGAAGGTGATTATGAATACTTAATTAAAAAAGACTCATATTTTTCTAAGCTTATGAAGGAACTATCTAAAAAGTAGTGTTTGCAATTAAAATGTATTTTTAAATATATTAGTAAATCTATGAAAGAAATCTGAAATGAAGATGTATTTTCTGAACATAATAATAAATCTACAAAAGAAATTTAAAATTAAGGTGTATTTCTAAGTAGCTTAATAAATTTATGAAAGAAAATTGCTTGAAAAATAGTACAAGCATTCAGTTTATTTATAAAGAGTATAAAATTAGTTATTTTCTTAAAATTTCACTTTAGACAAAAACTGTATTTATCTGATGACTGCTCATTATAATACTATCATTTTCTTAAAAATGGAAATAAAGAGTAAAGAGCGTCTAGGTCTCTGGATACGGAGTCTAAGCTTTAGTGGGAGTAAAAACTCATTTTGAAGCTAAGAACTCTATTTATATATTAGAGAAAGGAGAAAACAATGAATAAAATCATTATAGAATTTACTCTAATTATTATAGGTGTTTTAACATTAGCTTCATGTTCTCAAAAAAGTAAAAGCAAAATAAAATTTCACGAAGAAATAGCTCCATATATTAAAGAAGAGACTTCTAAATATAGTTATAAAATCAATAATACAGTTAGAATCAAGAGCAATTGTGGAAATTTAAAGATTAAAAAAGGAAATGTTGATGAAGTTAAAGTTAATATGGAAAAACTCGTTGGAGGAAAAAGTGAAGATAAATTGCAAGAAGCATTAGATTCTATTAATTGTAATTTAGAGGATAAAACTATTAATATAAATTTGTCTAGTAAAGACAAATCAAACATTAATTCTATAAATGTAGAAACTAATATAGTTATTCCTGAAGATATCAGCTCAATAAATATACAAAATAATATTGGAAATATTGAATTAGAAGGTAACTATAAAGATTTAAAAGTTAATATGAAAAATGGAAATATATCATACAAAGGAGAGTTAAATAAATCTAGTATAAGTTCTAAAGTGGGGAATATCAATTTAGATTTACAGCGATTAGTTAAAGATTATAAATATGAGATTAATGGGGGAGTTGTAAATGTAAATATTAAAGTACCAAAGGATAGCAAAATTAGTTTGATAGGTTCTATGATTAATAAAATTAAAGTTAAAGATAGAACTAATGTTAATAAAAATGGGGCTGTATTTGATATAAACATAAAAACAGGAAATGTAAATATAGAAAACTAAAAGAAGATAAAGGGGTAATGCTTATGGATTTTATAGTTAGAGAAGCAAAATTATCTGATTTAGATGATGTATTAGAACTGTGGAGAGAGTTATCTGTAGATCAACTAGGAAAGGATAGTTATTATAAGGGAAGTTTAGAATTTAATTGTGGAAATAAGCAAATTAAAGAATCTATAATAAATGATAATTGTGGAATGTTTGTTGCAGAGTATGATAATGAAATTCATGGATTTGTGGAAGTATGGATAAATAGAAATGATTTTTTACTTGAGCATAATGATAATGCTTATATATTACATTACTATATAAATGAAAAAGGTAGGAGTGTAAAAAATATATATGGTATTATACGAAAACTTTATAAAGTTGCTGAAGAATGGGGAATAAGTAAAGGAAAACCTTATATAATAGCAGATGCTTTTGAACACAATCAAAGAATACTTACGTTTTTAAAAAGAATGAAAGTATATAATTATAAAAATCGAATGGTGAGAGAAATATGAGATTGTTTTTAAAGATTGCATTTAACAGTATAAAAAAAAATAAGATTAGATACATACTATTAACTTGCACCTTAGTTTTATCTACGCTTATTATGTTATCTACATCTATAATAAAGGATTCTGCAATTAAAATTAGAGAAGATCAGTTAAGAAAAACAACGTTAAATAGTCAACTGGTAATAACATCAGTAGATGAAAAAAATCCTTTTTTTAATCCTAAAGATATTTTAAATTCTATTAAAAATATAGATGGAATAAGCCATATTGTATCTAGAATAGGAGGTATGGCAAAAGATATTAAAACCTCAAAAGAGGTGAATATTATTGGTGTTGATATTAATAAACAAAATTCAGCATTCCCAATAGAGTTCACAGAGGAATATAAGGTTAAAGAAAAAGAAAATCAAATTATAATTAATGAAAAATATGCAAAGGAAAACTCTTTAAAATCAGGATCTAAGATAAATTTATTGATGGGAAAGAATAAAAAAGAATTTACCATAAGTAAAATAGCAAAGAATACAGGAGTATTCGATGCTAGTATGAATACTGCAATGATTAGTATTGATGATGCTCAATACCTTTTAGACCAAAAGGATAAAGTTTATTTAATTGGAATAACAATAAAAAATTTGGATGATATAAACAATATGATTGACAAAATAAAGCCTAAAGTATCATCAAAATTTATAATTCAGCAAAGATATGATATGGATTATTTTAAATCTTATGTGGGAACTATAGATATGGCATTAAAAATAATTGGGGTATTGTCCATATTTATAACACTATTTTTAACTTATTCAACATTTTCCCTTATAATCTATGAAAGGTTACATCAAATTGGTATATTGAGAAGTCTAGGTATATCAAAAAAAGATATTAGGGTAAGTGTTATAGTAGAAAACTTACTTATAGTACTAAGTTCCATAGTTGTAGGAAGCATACTGACTATTCCTTTTGTAAGATTAATTTTAAACTATATAGTACAAGATGCATATTTTACTTTAAATTTGAGAAAATTTTTAGTAATCGATTTTGTAATTGTAGTTTTTAGTATATTAGTAATACTAATAGCTTTGAAAAATATATTAAGTATTCCTGTTATAAATCTTTTAAAAGGTATTGGGAAAAAATATTATAAAAATAAAATAGGTAAAATATTTAAATATTCTTTTGGAGCTTTGGCACTAATATCATCTATAACTATTTTAGTTAGTGAATATAAAAATGAAAATGGACCATTAGTATTAATTATAGGTTCAATTTTATTTATTATTTCTTTTGTTTTTTTAACAAAAATATTCCTTATAGTATTCAATTATATTTTCGAAAAATTATTTTCTATATTTAATGGATCCGTTAGGATTTTATTTAAAGAGCTTGTAATGCAATTTTCAAATATTGTAGATATAGTAGTAATTACTTCAGTAATTGTTTGTTCCATGTATGTAAGTGTAACTCTTAAAAATATGATAAACAATGGAGTAATGAACGTATATAGTAGTGCAGATTTAATGTTAAGTATTGATGGTTCTATAGAAGAAGATTTTACAGATAAAATAAAAAATATAAAATATATTAAAAATTCTTTGGTACAATCAAGAACAACAAAGACTATAAAAGATACAAAGGTTGATATTGCAGGAATAGATGGAGCTCAATATAAGAAAAATTTTTCAACAGAAATTATCAAGAATGGTAAAACAAATATATTTGAAAAACTAGATAATGATAAAAACATTATAATAACAACAACATTCAGTAAAAATACTGGTATTAAATTAAATGACTCATTAAAAATTGATGGGGCGAATTACAAGGTAATTGGGGTCGTTAGTAGTTTTGAAAATATGGGAAAAGTATTATTTATATCTAAAGATAATTTTAATAAGGACATAAAGGTAAAGGATAAGGATTTATGTCTTATAAAAGTAAATAATAATAAAATAAAATCTACAACAAATGAAATAGAAAAATTATTTAAAGATAAATATGAAAATAAATATTCTATACAAGAATTAACTGTTCTTAATGAAGAAAATAATAATAATAACAAAAAAATATTTAATATAGTAAATATTTTAATATGCATATCAACAATTATATGCGTAATTAGTATGAGTAATAATGTTACTATAAATATTTTATCTAGAAAAAAAGTATATGCGATTAAAGAAGCTTTAGGTATATCTAAAGGTTACTTAAGCAAATGTATTTTGTTTGAAGCTATAGTTTTAGGTACTTATAGTGGAATATTTGGACTAAGTTTAGGTGTTACATTAAGTAATTATATTAATAAAATTTTATCTTATTATATTGGAGATATGGTCTTTATTAAAGATTATAAAACAATGGTGATTTTAGTTTTAACTTCTATAGGTATTACTGTTATTAGCTATATATATCCTATGAGAAAAATATATAAGATAAATATAATAGACGAAATAAAGTCAGATGAATAATAGGGTGATTAATTATGAGTATATTAAAAGCTATCGATATTAAAAAGAAAATTAATATAGGTAATAATTCCTATGATATATTGAAAGGTATTAATTTAGAAATTAATGAAGGGGAATTTTTAAGCATAATGGGACAATCTGGTGCTGGTAAAAGTACATTATTATATATTCTTAGTGCTTTAGATACACCAAGCGAAGGTAGGGTATTATTTGATAATAATGATATTTTTAGTATGAAAGATAGTAAGGTTAGTAAATTAAGAAGAGAAAATTTTGGGTTTATTTTTCAGTTTTATAATTTAATAGAAGGATTAAATATTGAGGATAATATATCAATAATATTTGAATATGAAGGAGTGCCTAAAAAAAAGTATAAGGAAAAATTAGAATTTTTACTTAATAAAGTTGGTTTATATGAAAAAAGGAAGTATTATCCATATCAATTATCTGGAGGTCAGCAGCAAAGAGTATCTATAGCTAGGGCGTTAATTACAGACCCTAAAATAATATTTGCAGATGAACCTACAGGAAGTTTAGATTCTAATTCTGGTAACAATGTGTTAGAAATCTTAAAATCCTTAAATGTAAATGATAAAAAAACTATAGTGATGGTTACTCATGATAAACATGCTGCTTCATTTAGTAACAGAATTATAGAAATAAAAGATGGAAATATTGATTTAAGTAATAGATAAACTAAAAAGTGTTATATCAACTTTGCTTTAAAAAGGGATATGTAGTTAGAAAGACAGTTAACTTTGATAAGAGATTCTAATTTGTTTTTTCTTGAAATATATGATTCCAAATTTAATAACCCCTCAAACAAATAATTTGAACTCTACACACATTTTGAAAAAACAACTAAGAACCTCTAATCTTAATCAAATGTCTTTTATATCATATATCCCTTTTTTTTAGACCCTAGAAAAAATAGTATAAGAATTTAAAGTTTTTTAACTTTAAATTTAATTATAAAATATGTTTATAACTTTTTTAAAATTTCATTAATATATCTTTCTCCTTTTTCTACAATGTCAAATTCTCCATTAGAAAAACACCATGAAGCCATAAGCCCTCTTACAAAACTTTCTAAGTATAAAAATATTTCATCTTCTGTTTGTTTTGTTTCAAATATTTTTTGATTAATACCTTCTAAAATTAATAGCTTTAAGTCTTTTGTAAATTCTCGTCTTTCAAAATGCTTGCTATCTTTCGATATACTTTCTGTTAAATTAGTCACATAAGCTCGGCATGTCATTTCATAGCCAGCATAACTAGTAAACATAAGTTCTGATATAAGAAATTTTTTTATTTTATCTTTAATGCTCATATTTTCATCTTTTAAAATTAAATTTTGATATTGCTTTAGAACAAATACACCCATATCAGAATAGTAACTTTCTTTTACAATATCTTCTTTTGATTTGTAATGAACATAAAAAGTGCCCTTTGCAACTCCAGCTTTTTCGCATATCTGGCTTACGGTAACATTGTCATAGCCTTTTTCTTTAATTAGCTTAATAGCAGTTTCGAACACTTTATTTTTAGTTAGAATAGCTTTTTCTTTTCTTAACATATTTATTCCTTTCTTGACGATTTTTCATTATAAGTATATAATAATGACTATGGTCACTGACTGTAGTCGTTATTATAATAAACTATTTAAAGGAGAAAATCAATATGTTTATACTAAATCTTACATATATGAAACCTATTACGGAAGTAGAAAAGTATTTGTCTAATCATATATCATTCCTAAACAAATACTATAACAACGAAAAATTTATTTGTTCTGGAAGAAAAAATCCACGTACAGGTGGAATTATTCTTTGTAATGCTAAGGATATAAATGAAGTTAATACTATAATAAATGAAGATCCTTTTTACAAAGAAAAAATTGCTACTTATGAAATCATTGAATTTGATCCTACTAAATATGCAAGCAATTTTAAATGCTTTATTTAATATTAATGAAAATGCTCAAGTTAATTAGATTTAACTGAGCATTTTATGCATTTAGTAGTTTTATTAGAGGCTATTTTTATAAATACTTATTATATAGAATAAATTTGCTAAAATAAAGCTTAATATAATCATATCATTTTAACTTGTCTTGTTATTAATACTTTCATTAAATATATAACAATCAGAGTGAATATAGATTTAAGATTATAAAAATTTTTGAATTTAAAACAATATTATAAATATTTCTAAGCATTAATTAAATATCAATAAAGTAATAAAACCCATCAAGAATTAAATAAATTATTGATGGGTTTATGCATATAAATATTTATACATAAATATAATATATAGAGTATTTACCCATATAAAAGATATTAGTAATATCAAAATAGAAGTTTTTGAATTTTAATGACAGAATTGCATAGGTAATATATATAATTTTAATAGTAGCAAAATAGAAGTAGTGGAATTTAAATGTGTACAAGTTAATATTTTATAAATGAAGATTTAATAAATATGGATAAATCAAAGTAAAAAATAATTCTTATGATTATTACTTAATATATTTTTAGTATATATAATTACAAAGAAAGATGAAATTTTTATAGTATTAAAATTAAATATGTAAAAAAAGATAAAAAAAAGTTGACTCTTGAACGTATGTTCGGTACAATGGAATTGTAATAAAAATTATTATGAAATTAGGGGTTGAAAAGATGAATATTTATGAAGTTAAAGATAGTTATAATTTATTCGTTAAAATTAATTATAAATCTGGTGATGACAAAGTATTAAGTAAAATAAAAACTCATTTAACCAATAAGGTATTGGGGGAAAGATATCTCATTGGGGGAGGAATTTTAAATAAAAAAGGATCAACACTAATTTTAAAAATAAATAGCATAGAGGATATAAGACAAATAAGTAGTGAAAGAAATATTAGTTATAAATTGTTAGCAGTACCTAAAATATTAAACTAATCTACTTATTAAAAAGAAAAACCAGATTTGATGAGTAGTTTATTAATATATAATATACAATAGAGATTTGTTGATATAAAATTTAATTTAGTAGTAATTGTTTATGCAGTGGGTATAAATTAGTTTTTAAATAATAAAGTTAATTAAATATTACATAATTATATTTTTATAATATATAATAAAATATAAAAAATAAGGTATAATAAATATATAAAATTTATTATACCTTATTTTTTTCAATCTATTGTCATATAATATTAAAGTGTTATAATTAACCTATATTCATATATGGTTATTTAGGAGGAATTTTAATTGGAAAAAATTGCATTGATTACAGATACAACTAGTGATTTACCAGAAGATATACTAGAAAAATATAACATAAAGCAGTTAGCTTTTAGAATAATATATAAAGATAGGGAGCTTAAAGATAGATTTGATATAACTTCTAAAGAGGTTTATGAAAACTTAGAAGTTGAAGTTCCTACATCCTCACTACCATCTATGGAGGATATGGATAAGCTTTTTACAGAGCTAGAAGAAGAAGGATATACTCATGTAATAGCTATAGTTTTATCCAGTGGATTATCAGGAATATATAATGGAATGAAGATAGTAAGTGAAAATCATCCTAAACTTACAACATATATATGTGATTCTAAATCTATATCCTTAGGTGAAGGCGTATTACTAATGGAATCTGCACGAATGTTAGAACAGGGGAAAAGTTTTGACGAAATAGTTGAAGCTATTCCTAAAATAAGAGATAGTGTTAAAACATTTTTTGTAGTTGGAACTCTTGAATATTTGAAAAAGGGTGGAAGAATAGGAAAAGTTGCTGGAACTATAGCAGAACTTTTAAATATTAAACCTATAATTTCTATAGATAATGAAGATGGAAAATATTATACATATACAAAAGTAAGGGGAAGAAAACAATCTCTAGCTAAACTTATAGATATAGCTAAAGAATTTTTGGAAAAAGGTAAATGTAAAGTTTATGTTATGCATGGAAATGCAGAAGAAGAAGCTAAGGCTGTTTTTGAGAAGCTTAAAAGTTTACCTAATGTTACTTTCTCTATGCTTGGGGGATGTATAAGCCCAGTTTCAGGAGCTCATAGTGGACCAGGTTTAGTAGGTTTTGCATGTGTTAGGGATATGGATTATTAGAAAATTTAATTAGATATTTTATAAAGAAAAATATTAATAATTTATCAAAATAAATATAATATAAACTAAAATAAATTAAAAAACCTTAATATTAAAGTAATTTTTTTAAAGTACTTTATATTAAGGTTTTTTTGTGTTATAGTATAGCAGTTGGTTGGAAATATGGATTAAATTTCAATTGAAGTTTGCCTTTATATAGTTGTTAAAATTTCGTATTTTGAAGCTTTTGAGTCATATTTAATTTAGCATTGATAATAATTTTTTATTTTAAATATTTAACATAAATTTTTAAAAAATACTATTAACAATTAATCATTTTCCATATATAATATGTTATGATTAATCCTTAGGAATTATATTTTGTATTAAAAGTAAAGAGATAGGGGGGGCTGGTTAAATGTTATCATATTATGCATTTATATTTTTTGCTAAGATTATAGAAGTTGCATTAATGACTGTTAGAACTGTTTTAATTACTCGTGGTGAAAAATTATATGGGTCAATTATAGGGTTTATAGAAGTAACTATATGGCTTTATGTAACTAGTTCTGTTTTAAGTGGAATTAAGGATGACCCTATAAGAATGGTAGTTTATGCGCTAGGCTTTACTTGTGGTAATTATGTAGGATGTGTTATAGAAGAAAAATTGGCTATAGGCCTATTAACTATAAATGTTATAGCTTCAGAATCAGACGGAAGAAAATTAGCAGAAATATTAAGAGATGAAAATGTAGGGGTAACTATGGTAGACGCAGAAGGAAAAATAGAACAAAAGAAAATGCTCATAATACATGCTAAGAGAAAGAGAAGAGAGGAAATCATAAGAACCATAGAAGGTAGCGACATAAATGCAATGATATCTATAAATGATATAAAAACTGTTTATGGTGGTTATGGTATAAGAAAATAAAAATACTATTTAAGAGTATAAGAAAATAAATTTCAAATAATATTTTAAAAAGGGTATGTTTCAAAATAGCTTTAATTTTAAAATTGTAAATATAAATAATACATTCATAGAGCAATTCATTTTGCTAAGAACTTCTAAATTTGATTTCATTAAATTTAGAAGTTCTTAGGCTATTTATAAGTTTATTATATGTATTTTTTATATTTACTACGTTAAAATTAAAGCTAATTGTATTTTGGGGTACCATTATTTTTTATATCTATAAATTATATTTTAAGATATGTATAATAGTTAAGAAAATTATTTAAAAAATTTTAATATTTTATTTAAATCATATACATAGGCAAATTTTATACTAGTATAGGTAAGTTATATTTAACATAGACACTTTAATAAGTTAATTTGATATTTATTGTGAAGTTAAAATTGATTTTTATTATTATCTTTGGATGAAGTAAGTAAATGTAAAAATATTTAATTCATATTTAAAATTTTTCTATTTGGATTAAGCAAATAAGTATGATAATATTTAATTGGTATTTAAGGTTTTTATGGACTAAAAGTTAATATAGATTAATATAGAAATAAAAACTATCAAAATTAATATGTATTAATAATATAAATATAATTTAATAAATACAATATAATTAGTGAGGGATGGAAATGAGTTACATTTTAAAGGTAAAGAATATGATTCAGAAAATAGCTATTAGAAATCTGGACATAATGCTCTTTTTAATCTTAGTAAGCTTAAAAGTCATGTTTTATGGAAAAGAAATATCTCCAGAGTTTTTTAGCTATAAATATATATTATTACCAGTTATAGCATCCGTAGGAGTATTATTAGCTGTAGGATATTTTTTACCAAAACAAAAGAGGACAAAGTTCCTATATGTATTAAATATAATAATTAGTTCTATAATTTTAGCAGATTTATTATATTACAGATATTATAAGGATATTATATCTATAGGGGCAATAAGAAATGCTTTTTTATTAGGAGGGGTTGCTTCTAGTATTACAAGTTTATTTAAGCTTAAGGACTTTTTATACTTTTTAGATATATTTATGATTTTACCATTTTTGAAAGTGTATAGGAATATACCTTATAAAGAAAATAAAAGCATTATAAGAATTGGTATAGGATCTTTAATACTAGTAGGAGCTATTTTATTAAACGGTGTAAATATATATAAATTATCAGTAGATCAACCAGGGTTACTCAATACTATGAGTAATAGGATATATATAACTAAGGTTTTAGGAAATGTAAATTTTCATGTTATAGATGCTTATCAATTCACCAAAAATAAGATAAATAATAGTAAAAAGCTTCCTGAAGAGAAAGAAAAAGAATTAGTAAATGATTTTCAAGGAAAATCACAAATACAGGGAAGTAAATTAAAGGGTGTAGGAGAAGGTAAAAATTTAATAGTCATACAAGTAGAAGCTCTTCAACAATTTGTTATAAATGCAAAAGTGGAAGGTCAGGAGATAACACCTAATTTAAATAAATGGATAAACAAGAGCATGTATTTTGATAATTATTTTTATCAAGTAGCTGCAGGAAATACATCTGATGCAGAATTTTTATCTAATAATTCATTGTATCCAGCAGCCTCAGGAGCAGCTTATTATATGTATAGCGGTAATCAATTTAAATCATTACCAAGTACTCTTCAAGATAAAGGGTATTATACAGCAGCTATGCATGGTTATAAAGATGGATTCTGGAATAGAAATGTAATGTATAAAGCTCAAAAATTCCAAGATTTTTATGGTGAAAGTAGTTACAATATAGATGAACAGGTAGGATTAGGTCTTAGTGATAAATCTTTCTTTAATCAATCTGTGGAAAAAATACAGACTTTCAAACAACCTTTTTATAGTTTTTTAATAACTTTAAGCAGTCATTTTCCTTACGATGATGTAAAAGGATATGGTGAATTTAATGTAGGAAAATATGATGGTTCTTTCTTAGGAAATTATTTAACAGGTATACACTATACAGATGCTCAACTAGGAATGTTTTTAGACAACCTTGAAAAAGAAGGATACCTAGATAATTCAATCGTAGTTATTTATGGAGACCATAATGCTATATCTAAAAATTATATACAAGAGTTATATGATTTTGTAGGAGAAAAATCACCTAATGATTTAAAATGGTATGAACTTCAAAAAGTACCTATGTTTATACATTTTCCAAAGGATGAATATAAAGGAGTAAACCACACTTATGCTGGTCAAATAGATTTATATCCTACAATAGCTAATTTATATAATTTGCCTAGGAAATATATGTTAGGTAATGATTTATTGAATGTAAAAGATCCTAAAGTTACTTTTAGAAATGGATCCTTTACTGATGGAAAATCATTTTATATATCTTGGACAGGAGAATATTATGATATAAAAACCGGAGAAAAGATTACTGAAACAGACGATCTAAAGGCTAAAAAGCAGGAAAGTGCAAAGGATTTACAAAATTCAGATGAACTATTAAATCATAATTTAATGAAGAAATTAGAAGCTGAATCAAAAGGGGAAGGGGAAAGTGAGCAAAGTAAATAGCTCACTTTCAGGTCTCAATTTAATAATAATAGGGTTATGTTAAGAGAATATTATGATAACATTATATTTTCTTAACATAACCCTTTTTTAGATATAACTCAATTCATATTCATAAATAACGTTCGATTGATCTAATCTTGATCTTTTTCTAGTATTTCATTTAAATTTATACTGTATTTATTTATTTTTCTATATATAGTTGCTCTACTTACACCTAATAGTTCAGAAGCCTGTACTATATTTCCTTTGCAATGGATTAAAGCTTTTTTTATGGCTTTATGCTCTAAAACATCTAATGGAACTATAGGTTCTTCATTATTAATGCAACAGTTATGATGATCGTTTTTCATTAATTTATCATTTAAAAATTTGTCTGTAATAATATTATCCTCACATATATAGTAACTTCTTTCTACTATATTTCTAAGTTCACGAACATTTCCAGGCCAATTATAAGTTTTAAGTTTATTCATAAATTCAGGAGCTATTTTTTTAAAATTGCCTGGATTTTTAATATTTAATTTATCTATAAAATAATTAGCTAAGGCTTCAACATCTTCTGATCTATCTTTTAATGGAATAAGGTGAACATTTATAACATTTAATCTATAATAAAGATCTCCTCTAAAATTTTTATTAGAAACTTCTTCAGCTAAATTCCTGTTAGTAGCTGCTAATATTCTAATATCTATTTTCTTTTCGTGAGTACCACCCACTCGCATTATTTTTAAATTGTCTAGAACTCGCAATAGCTTAGATTGAATATCTAGTGGCAATTCTCCAATTTCATCTAAAAATATAGTTCCACCATCAGCAAGCTCAAATTTACCAGGATAACCACCTTTAGAGGCACCTGTAAAAGCACCTTTCTCATATCCAAATAGCTCACTTTCTACTAATTCTCTAGGGATAGCAGCACAATTTACGGCAACAAAGGGTCCATGACATCTATTGCTATGATTATGTATAGCTTGAGCAAATAATTCTTTACCAGTACCACTATTACCGTCAATTAATATACTACAATCAGATTCAGAAGCTTTTTTAGCTAATTCTATTATACTTTTCATTTTTTGATTTTTAGTTATTATATCATCAAAAGTATAAGAGGCTTTATATCCCACTACATTATTAACTAATTTATGTATATGTCTTGTATCTCTTATAGAAATAATAGCTCCTATAATATCATCCTGAAATTTTACAGGCATTATATTTGTAATACATCTTATAGAATTATTGTTTATAAAAAAGGAGGAGTCTATGCTAAATTTGTGAGTTCCTTTTTGTAGGCAATCTTCTATAAAGTTGCAACTTTTTATGATATCTTTTATGGAATATTTTTTTAATTTATCTTCTGTAGAATTTAATATGTTTAAGCCCATAGTATTTATTTTTATTATATTATAGTCTTTGTCAATAAGAATAAGTCCTTCATAGGCTACATTAAAAGCTGTTTGAAGAACAGATGTAGATAAAAATTTTTCACCATTTTCATCAGAAAATAGATCTTTAAAACATATATTATTATCGTAATTTACCAAAAAAATCACCTCAGTATAAATCATTGGTTCTAAAAATGTGATTAATTAAGTATAACATAAAATTAAATATATATTAAGAGTAGGTGTATATAGAATTAGTGGATAATTTCCATGTAAATAGCATAGTAATAGGAGGTGTTTACAAATCTAAAAAAGATTTAATTTTAATTACGTAAATATAAATAATACATTTATAAGCAATTTATTTCGCTAAGGAGTTCTAAATTTGACTACATTAAAATTTACTACCCAGTAGAACCGCCATCCTTGGTTTTACTACCGGCTCCTCACGTCTTGTGAGGAATTACGCAAATTTTTAATTCCGTCAAATTAAGAACTTCTATAGCTCATTCATAATGCTTATTACATGTATTATTTATATTTACTGCATTAAAATTAAATCTTTTTTTATTTCAAGCTGGGTTTACTTTACTAAGCAGTTGTAAATTTTAATTTACTAAAAAATTGGCTACTTGGTAGAAATGCCATCATTGGATTTACTCCTACCGGCTCCTCACCTCCTGTGAGGAATTAAGTAAATTTTTAATTACGCCAAATTTAGAACTATTTGAGCTGTATGAATTGTTTATGAATATATTTTTCCTATTTGTGAAATTAAAATTAAATCTATCTTAATATTATACTAATATTCCAGCAATGCAGGCAGTTAAGAAGCTGGCTACTGTACCACCTATTAGAGATTTTATTCCAAGTTGGGCAATTTCACTTCTTCTTTTTGGAGCAAGGCCTCCTATACCACCTAGTTGTACTGCTATAGAACTGAAATTAGCAAATCCACATAGAGCATAAGTTAGTATAGTTACTGTTCTTGGATTTAATGATCCTTGTTTCATAAGTGTAGATAGATTTGAATATGCTACGAATTCATTTATAACGGTTTTTTGACCGATAAGTGAACCAGCTGTTATCATATCTTTTGAAGGAATACCCATTACATAAGCAAAGGGAGAACAAATATAGCCTAATATATTTTCAAAGTTCAAGCCATTAATTCCAACTAAGTGTCCAATACCTTCTAAACCAGCGTTTAACATTGCAATTATAGCAACAAAAGCTATTAGCATAGCTCCTACATTAAGAGCCATAGTAAGACCTTCAGAGGCTCCTCTCGCAGCTGCATCAATTACATTTTTATCTAGTTTTTCTACATCACAACTAACATTACCCTTAGTAACAGGTTCTGCTGTTTCTGGTACTATTATTTTTGCTGCAACAAAAGCCGCTGGTGCAGACATTATAGAAGCTGATAAAAGGTGAGCTGAGCTTATTCCCATTCCTATATATCCAGCCATTACACTACCAGCTACTGTAGCCATTCCACCAACCATTACAGAGTGAAGTTCAGACCTTGTCATTTTTTCTATGTAAGGCTTTACTATTAAAGGAGCCTCAGTTTGTCCAACAAATATGTTTGCAGCTGCTGATAAAGATTCAGCACCAGAAGTTCCTAAAGTTTTTGCCATAAAGTTGGCTATGTGTTTTATTAAAAATTGCATAATTCCTAAATAATATAGAACTGCCATTAAAGATGAGAAAAATATAATAGTTGGCAATACTTGAAAAGCAAAGATATACCCCAAACTATCTGTATTAGTAATCAATCCACCAAATAAAAATTCTGAACCGTTTTTAGTAAATCCTAAAATAGCTGTAATAAAATCAGAAAGTTTTTCAAAGGTTACTTTACCAATATAGGTTTTTAAAATTAAAAAGGCAAAAATAAATTGAATAATAATTCCTGCAAATACTAGTTTAAACCTAACCTTTTTCTTGTTTTCAGATATTAAGTAACAAATACCTAGAAAAACAAAAATACCGATGAAACTTATAAATCTTTCCATAAAATCCTCCTTTTTTGTAAGTGAGAAAATTGCATAATCCATTTCAAAATATAAATATATCAATATATTTTATCAATATATTTCTTTGGACATAGTATAGTAGATATGGATTTGAAATTTTTAAATTATATAATTTTCTCAAGTAAGTATTGTTGAATTATAAAAAAATAGCAAAATAAAAAGCCTTCAAAATATAGAAGGCTTAAATATAAACACAATTCAGAAAATCTAGCATACGTATACATTTATAACCTTCATATTATTATAATAATATGAAGAAAAATTTACTTTTCTGAAAAAATATTATAAAGATTTATATTGTAAAAGTCAATAGTTAATATAGTAATTAATGCTATAATTCGGATAAACAATAGGTTACAAATGGATTTATAAATTAAATATTGTTCCATACAATGGAAAGCATTTCAATGATGGTATTCCATATATTTTTAAAATAATGAAATTACATAATTTAAAATATTTTCTGAATTTATAAAAGGTATTATTAAATAATGTTGACATATAATATTATAAATATTATAATCTGTAATAAGTTCAATAATTTTTGATACATGTTGTATAAATCTTGACACAATCACTAATAATTGTAATAAGTACTTTTATTATATAAGTGTTTAGGATTTTAAAATAATAGAATTGTTTCAATATAAATTCTATATAGATTAATTTTAAATTTATATTGCATTAATGAAATA
Source organism: Clostridium sporogenes (assembly GCA_019933195.1). Classification (NCBI taxonomy): domain Bacteria; kingdom Bacillati; phylum Bacillota; class Clostridia; order Eubacteriales; family Clostridiaceae; genus Clostridium; species Clostridium sporogenes. Next base: position 1,518,950 of record CP082942.1, on the reverse strand, counting down.
TTAAATCAAAGACTATGAAGAGAAGAGTAGGTATAGATAATATTTTAAAGCGAGTGGATAATGGTGTAAGTTCCATAAATATGCTATATTGAAGAACATCTCGGAGTTTCTAACCGAAATCTTTGTGGAAAGTAGGCTTAGAGGTGGCCAAAGCCTTATTTTGGATTGTATGATTACTAAAAGTCATACTTTAAAGTTGGCCTTTTGGCAATTTGGGTGGTACCGCGGAATATATACCTTTCGTCCCTTTTGGGATGAAAGGTTTTTTATTATGCAATAAAACTAAAATAGGAGGAAAAAACGTGGATATAACTTTAGTGAAATCACTTTATAGAGAAACAGAAAAACATATGGAGAAAGAAGTTAAAATTAATGGATGGGTAAGGACTGTAAGGGATTCTAAAAACTTTGCTTTTATAGAAGTAAATGATGGAAGTTTCTTTAAAAATGTTCAAGTAATACTAGAGGCATCAATAGAGAACTTTAAAGAATTATGTAAAATGCCAATAAGTACATCAGTAGAAATAGAAGGTGTAGTTCAAGCTACTCCAAATGCAAAACAACCTTTTGAAATAAAAGCTACAAAAGTATTAATGGTAGGTAAATCAAGTACAGATTATCCACTACAAAAGAAAAGACATACTTTTGAATACTTAAGAACGATAGCTCATTTAAGACCAAGAAGTAATGCTTTTTCAGCAGTATTTAGAGTACGTTCTTTAGCAGCTTATGCAGTGCATAAATTTTTCCAAGAAAGAGGATTTGTTTATACAAACACTCCAATAATAACAAGGAGTGACTGCGAAGGTGCAGGAGAAATGTTCCAATTAACTACTATGGATCTAAAAAATATACCAAAAACTGAAGATGGAAAAGTTGATTTTTTAAAGGATTTCTTTGGAACACCTGCAAATCTTACAGTAAGTGGTCAGCTTTCAGCAGAAACTTTTGCTTTAGCTTTTAGAAATGTATATACTTTCGGACCAACTTTTAGAGCTGAAAACTCAAACACTGCAAGACATGCATCAGAATTTTGGATGATAGAACCTGAAATGGCTTTTGCAGAACTTGAAGATTATTTAGATAATGCAGAAGAAATGGTTAAGTTTGTAATAAACTATGTAATGGAAAATGCTCCAGAAGAAATGGCATTTTTTAATAGTTTTGTAGATAAGGGATTATTCGATAGATTAGATAATGTTGTAAACTCTGACTTCAAGAGAATAACTTATACAGAAGCAGTAGAATTACTTCAAAAATCAGGAGCAAAATTTGATTATCCAGTAGAATGGGGAATCGATCTTCAAACTGAACATGAAAGATATTTAACAGAACAAATATTTAAAAAACCAGTATTCGTAACAGATTATCCAAAGGAAATAAAAGCTTTCTATATGAGATTAAATGATGATGGAAAAACTGTTGCAGCAGCAGATCTACTTGTACCAGGAATAGGAGAAATAGTAGGTGGAAGCCAAAGGGAAGAAAGATTAGATGTATTAGAAAAAAGAATGAAAGAATTAAATTTAGATACAGAAGAGTATTGGTGGTATTTAGAGTTGAGAAAATATGGAGAAACTAAACACTCAGGATATGGTTTAGGTTTTGAAAGAATATTAATGTACATGACAGGAATGAGCAACATAAGAGACGTAATACCATTCCCAAGAACACCAGGTTCTGCTGGATTCTAAAATAAAAAATAAAAATATGGTGTATATAATGCACTACAGTATATAATTTAATTATACAATTTTTAAAGATAATTTTATAAAAAAGTAGCCTCATTTTTGATTGAGGCTACTTTTTACATTTTAGAAATTATATGTATTCATTGACCTTTTTTGATTTATAATCGTTATATTGTATGAGACGTCTCGGAGGTGATAATAGTGGAAGATTCTAAATTAATACTAGAAATTAAAAAGGGAAAGATTCATTTATTTGATGAATTAATAAAAAAATATTATGGGAAAGTATACTACTATTGTTACCGACATTTAAATAATAAAGAAGCTGCTCAGGATTTAACTCAAGAAGTATTCATGAAAGTAATAAAAACTATGGAGGGTTATAAACATTATGGAAAGTTTGAAAATTATCTTTACGTAGTTGCAGGAAATGCATGCAAAGATTTTTATAAGAAAGAATCTAAATATGTTTTAAAAGAAGCAGAAATAAAGACAAATTCTTATAAAGAAGAGGAAATTTCTAAATTAGAAAATAAAGTTATGATTGAAGAGGCTTTAAACAAACTTTCAAAAGACCAACGTGAAATAATAATTTTAAGATTTTATCAAGATTTAAAAATAAAAGATATTGCTAAGATTATGAATTCAGGTATCTCTATAACTAAATATAGGTTGAAAAAGGCAATAAAATTAATTAGTGAAAGTATGAAAGGGGACAAGTATGAATAATAAAGAGAAAGAAATAAAAGATATGTTAAATAATTATTCTGTTCCTAGTTATGATGAAGATGCGCCTATGAATGCAATTGAGCTTATTCATAAGAATTATTCAAGTATACCCAAATTTAGAACAAGCAATAAGCAATTTATTTTATCTCAGATTGGATTTATTAGAAAGAGAACATGGGCATTTCAAATTTTAATTTTAGCATTGATTTGCTCAGCTTTTTATAATATAGGAAGTGAAAATTCTTTAAGTTTTGAAGCTTTTTCTTTAATATCAATTTTATCTCCTCTTTTATTAATCATAAATGTTGAGGAAATATCAAGAATTTACTATAAAAGCATATTAGAAATTGAATTTTCTACAAAGAATTCACTAAAAAAGGTTTTAGCTACGAGAATGCTTATTTTGGCTATAACAGATTGCATTGTATTAATTATAATGATGATATTTGCAGGTAGTTTAATGGATATAAGTGCACTTAGACTTATCATGTATACATTTGTGCCATTTAATTTAGTATGTATAGGCTGTATGCAATTAATGAAATATTTTAAAGGGCGTGAACTTAATTATGTTTGTACCGCTTATAGCTTTTTATTGATGCTAATCTTTGGTTTATTAAAAATTAATGGCTTAGGAATCTATGCACAGAATTTTATATCAAGTTGGATTTCAACTTATATAATTACTGTAATTATCGTTGTTATTGAGATGAAAAGGTTCTGGAATAGATTAGATTTGTTTGATGATGTTATTAAGGAGGCTATTATATGAATTTATCCATAGAAAGATTGACAAAGAAATACGGAAGTAAAATTGTAGTAAATGAACTTTCTTTAGATTTAAAAGAAGGAGTATATGGTCTTTTAGGGGCTAATGGTGCAGGGAAAACTACTTTGATGCGAATGATTTGTGGAGTTTTAGCACCTACTTCAGGTGAAGTTACATTAGATGGTAAAAACACTATATTTATGGGGGAGGAGTATAGAGATTTGATAGGATATCTTCCTCAAAACTTTGGATATTATCCAGATTTTACAGCAAAAGAGTTTATGTTGTATATTGCATCTTTAAAGGGCTTAATTCCAAGCTTTGCAAAGGAGAAGACTAAAGAATTATTAAGCATAGTAGGGTTAGATTCTGTTTCAAATAAAAAAATTAGAACTTTTTCAGGAGGAATGAAACAAAGATTGGGAATTGCTCAAGCAGTATTAAATGATCCTAAAATTTTAGTCTTGGATGAACCTACAGCAGGTCTTGATCCAAAAGAACGAGTGAGATTTCGTAACTTAATATCAGATCTTTCGAAAAACAAAATAATAATATTGTCCACCCACATTGTATCTGATGTAGAATATATAGCTGATGAAATACTTATAATGAAAAATGGAAATATTATTTCTCAAAATTCTGTTGATGGATTAATAAAAGAGATTGAAAATAGTGTATGGAAATGTACAATATCAGAATCAGAAGAAGATTACTTTTGTAATAAATATTGTATAGTAAATCTACAACATAACAGAAATGGTTCTTTAGACTTAAGAATAATAAGCCGTAAAAAACCAATGAATAATGCAGTTAATGTACCTTCCTCTTTGGAAGATTTATATTTATATCATTTTCAAGATAACTTAAAAAATTAGGAAGGTGAAGTATATGTTTAGTTTAATAAAATTTGAGCTTAAAAAGTTAGCAAAAAAGAAATCAAATATTGTAACCATTTTAGGAAGTTTAATATTTACTATTATAATTTGTTCAATGAATATTACAAGATTTGAATACCTGGGTATAAAAGGACATTCTACAGGATTTAAGGCAATAGAGCTTAAAAAACAAGATGCTAAAAAACTTCCTATAGAGATAACAGAAGATCAAGTGAAAAAGGATATTAAAGATTACCAAAGTCTATTTTCAAATCCTAAAAATACTAAAAAAAATGAAGAAGGGCGTGCTTCACTTAAAGACGATGCTTTTTTAAAATTTGTTTATCCTAAATATGATTATCTAGTAATGATAGCTTTAAATTACTGTGAGCCAGGTCATGAAAGTGAAATTTCTAATTTTTCCAATTTATCTAGACTTAAATTGCAAAATGAAGCAAAATTTTATGAAACTGGAAATAATAAAATTTCAACATTTCTAAATATGGATCATAAAGGTGGGAATTATTCTGATAAAGAAAAAAAGTTTTGGATTAATAAAATTTCTAAAGTTAAAACACCATACACCTATGGTTACCATGAAGGCTGGGAATCATTACTAACAATATTCGCAATATTAGTTTTTACACTTTTGGCTATAATTATAACTATTGCACCAATGTTTGCAGGGGAATATCAATGCGGTGCTGATTCTATTATTTTATCATCTAAATATGGAAAAACAAAAATAATTAAAGCTAAAATAATAGCAGCCTTTACATTTGCAACTATTATATTTGTATTAAATCTGATTTTTATACTATCTATACCTCTTTTGAGTTTTGGAACTGATGGGTGGAATTTACCTATTCAAATTAAAAATGCAATAACAGTAGCACCGTATAAAGCTACATTTTTGGAAGCTACTTTTATGTGTATAGGTATTGCTTATGTAGTTATACTTGGCACAGTATCTTGTACACTTTTATTATCAGCTAAACTTAAAACACCTTTTACTGTTTTAATAGTTCAGATAATAATTTTATTCGTTTCATTATTTATGAAGGAGGGAGCTGATAACAGTTTTTATAATCATATTTTATATTTGCTGCCATCTAAAGCGATAGAGTATGACTTTTCAAAGTATCTATCCTATTCATTTGGAGGATTAATTATTAGCTTGCTTTTAATGCGTGTTATAGTCTATGGAGCTATGGCAGTTATTTCTTTACCAATTATAAGGAATGCTTTTAGAAAACATCAAGTACAATAGTTTTAGGTATTTTATGGTCAAATAATTTATTAGATGCTTAAATAATAAGTTTTACTTTGAATATATTTTTGATAAGACGTAATGTAAAAAAGATATCCATTGATAGATTGATTTTTCAATATTTTTGTTTATGACTATTCAAAATTGATTGTGAATATAAGTAATTTCATGAATGCATGACTATAAATAATCTAATTTAATATAATAGCATTTGAATATATTGCTATCCAATGGGTATAATATAATCAATATATAAATATAATAAAAGCAGAGTGTTGGTAGCACTCTGCAGTATACAATTCTAGTTGTCTTAGACAACTGGTATAACTAATTTAACATGTAATAAAAGTAGCTTTACCAATTGCGGCGGTGGGCTACTTTTTTATTTTATCTATAAGTATGATAATTAAATTTATCAAAGCTATCAAAAACGATAGAGCAGTAAAAATCACCATAGATATTTCATACATACATATCACCTCCCTTCCAAAAGGGACAGTGATACCAGTTGCCCACTCACAACTATATTAAATTGTATGAGGATATTTTAACATAATGAAATGTTAATGGCAACATATGGATATTATGAATGCATTAATGTACGAAGTTCTCCTATATTCTATATGTAGTGTAGTTCACTATAACATCTGCATAAAAAGCATACCACTTATAAACAATAACTGACCACTTACTGTTTTCATATTTACAAAGGAAAAAACAGTTAATATAATAAAAAATATAGGGAGTGGAAATATGAGAATACGAATTGAAGTATATAATAAAATTGAAGAAGATGAAGTTATTATTAGATGTAGTGAACTAAGCGAAGATGTTAAAAATATTCAAGTTTTGCTTAATGATATGTTGTCACACAAGAAACAGATAACTTTTTACAAAGGTGATACTGAGTATTATCTTTCATTGGAAGAAATTTTATTCTTTGAAACTGAAGAAAATGGGATTTGTGCACATACAATTGACAATATATATAATGTGAAATATAAGCTTTATGAGCTTGAAGAATTTTTACCAGGATATTTTATGAGAGTTTCAAAATCAACAATTCTAAATACAAATCATATTTACTCCATAACACGTAGGATATCATCATCAAGTAAGGTTGAATTTCAAAATACTTATAAACAAGTATATGTTTCAAGATATTATTATAAACCATTAAAAATTAAATTATTAGAAAAGAGGAAATGATATGAAAAAAGAGAGAGTCTTTTGGGGTATTTTACTTATATTAGGAGGGGTCTTCTTAATTATAAGCAAGCTTGGATACTTCCCTGATGTAAATGTATTTAGTTTATTATTAACAGTTTTTTTGGTAGTAATTATTGTGAAAAGTCTTTTTCGTATTAATTTTGTAGGTATTTTATTTCCTATTGCATTTATTTGTATAATATATGATAAACAATTAGGTATTACCAACATTACACCATGGACTGTATTGATTGCAGCACTACTTGGTAGTATTGGTCTTTCTATGATTTTTCATAAGCGTCCTAAATGGGTTAATAACAAACATAATCATGAAGATTATAAGTTTGAGAAAATTGATATAGAAGACGAAAGCCATGTTAGATTTAAAAGTTCATTTGGTGCTAGTATAAAATATATAAATACAGATAATTTTGAGAAAGCAGATTTTGATTGCTCTTTTGGAGCCATGAAGGTTTATTTTGATAATGCAATTATTACAGATCGTAATGCTATAGTTAGGATTAATGCTTCTTTTTCAGGAATAGAATTATATGTACCAAAAACTTGGAATGTTGAGGATAAAACTAATGTATTCTTAGGAGCTATTAGTGAAAAAAATAAAAATGATAAAATAACAACCAATACTTTAACATTAGTTGGTGATATTAATTTTGCAGGAGTAGAAATAATTTATATCTAATTAAAAATGAATAAATGCAAAAAGCTGATTTTGTAATAAACACATAAACTATTGTAAATCAGCAAATAAATATTTAGCTATCTTATAGGTTATAGGATAGCTACTTTTTTATAATTATTTTTAAAATACTATAATGGTGCAAGAAAGAATAAATAAAGGCTCAAATTACTTTTATTTATTCAGAAGCTTTAAATGACTAATTCATAGGTGAAAATTTCTAAGTTTAAAAAAAGTATAAAGTAGTAATTTAATATTTTATATAAAATTTTTCAATTCAATATAAAATATTATGATATATAGAATTAATCATAGGGTTCCATTTAAATATACCATGGGGCTAAATTGAAATGTTTGACAAACATATCATTAAATGATATGTTGTATTTAATAGTATATCATTTAATGATATACTATCAAATGATATAGGATAGGAAGGAGAGTTCTATGCCAAGAAAAGATTCTATTGATATTGGTGAACTAACAGATTCTGCTTTTTATATTTTATCTAGTGTTATTAAAGAAAAACATGGGTATTTAATTATGAAAGATATTGAGAAGTTTACTAATAGTGAAGTTACCATTGGTCCTGCATCACTGTATACAACGCTGAAAAAACTTTTAGCAGCAGACTTGGTAACACTAAATTCGGACATAGATAAAAATAAAAAAGTATATAAAATAACAAATAAAGGTCGAGAAATGCTTATAAAAGAAATTAATCGTAAAAAGCAAATGATTAAATTCGCTGAGAATTTTTTAAAGTAGAAAAGGGGGAATGTTTATGAAAAGTAAATATGTAATGATTGGTGGACTCGCGTTTAGTGAAGAAAATGATATGAAAAAGCTAAGAAATTATGCAAGGGAAGGATGGATACTAGATAGTATAGTAGGAGGCTTTTTTTATAAATTAAAAAAAGATAAACCTCAAGATATAGTGTATAGTTTGGATTATCAAAACGAAGCAGACAAAGAATATTTTAATATTTTTAAGGAAGCAGGATGGAATCATGTTATTTCTATAGGAAACCAAATGCATATTTTTTCAGCTAAAGTTGGTACTAAACCTATTTATAGTGATTGTACGTCAGAAATAGATAAATATATAAGTGCAAAGAGTGGAACAGGAAAAATGTCACTTTATTCTTTAATAATAGCTTCTATGGTAATGATCTGTTTATCCTTTATATCTATAAAATTTATAAAACGTATATTTTTAATTATATTAATGATTGATATGGTTCTATTTATTTTTAGCTTCATGCCATATTTAGCATACAGATTTAGAATTAATAAAATGAAAAGTAATAAATAGAGCATTGTGGGAAATAATAGATGCGTTTGTGAAAATTATACTTTCAACTATTGGAATATCATACTTAATTAAGAATAAATCTTTTGATAAATTTTTTGGAATATTTTTTATGATTTTAGGTATTTCATATATTGTTTCAAGTTTTAAAAAACATAAAAAAACTATATAACCTATATATAATAAAGTAAAAGTTTATTACATGTTTGAATAAATAAAAATTGTAGGACTATACTTTTTTACAGTTTCAGATAGATTAAATTCATTGATTTGTAAAGTTTCTCCATAAATCTTTTAATATACATGTTAATAAATAACTTTAGCAATTTAGGAATACCATTATTCAAATTATAATGGTATATTATAATTATTATGGGGATAAGGTGGGTGATAGGTTGAATTATAGTAATGCAATATCTGAGTGTATTGAATTTATTGAAGAAAATATAAAAAGCGATTTAACCCCGGAATTAATAGCAAATCAATGTGGATATTCTGTTTTTCATTTTTCAAGAATATTTAATATAAATAAAGGAATGACTTTAATGGAATATGTAAAAAAGAGAAGACTTTCATTAGCAGCTCTTGATTTGTTTAAAGGCAGAAGAATAATAGATATTGCACTTGATTATGGTTTTGAAACACATAATGGGTTTTCAAAGGCATTTAAAAAGGAATTTGGATTTAGCCCTAAACAATATATAAAATGCATGGGTAATTATTTTAATGAAAGATTAAATATAGAAATTAGGGGTCATATTATGGAACCTGTTATTATAAAAAAATCTGCATTTAAAGTGGCAGGTTATGGAATGAAAACTAATATTATAAACATTAATTATACTAAAGATATAGCTTCATTTTGGAGTAATTATGAAGGTGAAAATTTAGAAAGCAAAATGTATAAGATATTAAATCCACTAAAACATGGTGAAGTAGGAATATGTGTTTCAGCTAATGGAGAAAATGGAGATGCCGTATATTTACTTGGGGTTGTAGTTGAGAATTTTGATAATGTTACTGATGATGTGATAACAGTTGAAGTTCCAGAAGCAACTTATGCTGTTTTTACAACTCCTCCAGTAGATACATCTAATGATTTGGATAATAATGATTTCTCAGAGGCAATAAAAAAGACATGGAAATATATATTTGAGGAATGGTTTAAAGATAGCGAGTATGTTTTTGATGAAAGTAAATTTGACTTTGAATTTTACGATGAGAGATGCCATGGACGAAAAGATACTGTAATGGAAATTTATGTACCAATAGAAGAACAGTAATTTATTATATATAGTATCTGTAATAAACAGATTGCTGAGTTTCATATGGAATTTTTATTCCATTTAAAGCTTGGAAAATGGTTATCAAGAAATCATAGCCACTCCATAATCTAACTTTGAATAATATGAAAGTATTATAATGAGCAGTTATTGGATAAAAAATAGAATATTTATTATTAAAAATAGTAGTTTTTAGATTGGATGAAAAGCTACTATTTTTTTTATAATGGATATAGCAAAATGAATAGAATGAATATTGAGTAAATTTATTCTGTTTATTTTAAGTATTTTTTTAAAAAACTATTGACTAATTATGATTAATATGATTTAATTATTCTAAATTTAGTTACTAAATGTAACTAATTGAACTATTTAATTAAGATAACTATATGTAAGGAAAGGGTTTTTAAAAATTAAACTATACAGTCATATTTTAGATTAAAGTTATAAAGAATATTAAATAGGCGTGATGTAAAATGTTAAGAAAAATAGAAAACAAAAATATGGGGAGTAGTGATCTTGGTTGGTTAAGAAGTAAATTCCATTTTTCTTTTGCAGAGTATTACAATCCAAGCAATATAAACTTTGGAGCTTTAAGAGTTATAAATGATGATTTAGTTCAATCAAATACTGGATTTAATACTCATCCTCATAGGGATATGGAAATAATATCATATGTTGTTAATGGTGAACTTACTCATGGAGATAGCATGGGTAATAAAAATACTATAACTCGTGGCCATGTTCAATATATGAGTGCAGGAACAGGGGTTTATCATAGTGAAAATAATCTTGGAAAAGACACATTAAGGTTTTTGCAAATATGGATCTTCCCTGGTAAACAAGGATATAAGCCTAATTATGGAGATTACAGATTCAATTGGGATGATAGACAAAACAAATGGCTTCATATGGTTTCAAGTAAAAATGGTGATACACCAATAAAAATAAATCAAGATATGAATGTGTATTCCTTAGAATTTGAAAAAGGAAAAGAGATTAGTTTCTCAGTAAAGGGAGGAAGACAAGCCTACTTAATTCAAATAGAAGGAGATTCATTAATTAATGAAATTGAATTAAATAAAAGGGCTGGAATGGAAATAGTTGAGGAAGATATTTTAATTAAAGCACAAGAAACTTCTCATATTTTAATTTTAGAAATGAAAAAACAAGATTAATATAAAAGTTTATTTATAAATAATAAAAAAATTATATATTTGGAGCATCATTACAACATTATAATGAACTTATCGAAACTGATGTAAAGAAAGAATGGAGTGTACCAGAAAACTGGAAGTTAATTGCGCAAATGCCTTTTGGTAAGCCAACAGAAAAACCAGGTGAAAAGGAATTCCAGCCATTAGAAGAACGTATTAAGATATTTAAGTAAATCCTATTTTAATAGGTTATAAATTTTACTTTAAGTAACGTATTTGAAGTATAATTATGAAACATTTAAAGATAAAAAAATAGTTATCTCATAGGTTATGGGATAGCTATTTTTTATTTTTTTGGATCAATTTAATAACTTATGAAAATATATAATAAAGGGGAATATAAAAATACATTAAAAGTTTTATTTGGAAACAACTTGGCAATAAAATTGTTAAACTTGGAAAAATAATAATAGTAATATTTATATATGGCAAATGGATGGAGTGATAAAGTATCAGAGAGTTCTAAGGAAGGTACCAATAATGGTAAATTTAATCAATCACAAACATTGCAATATGCTAGAAATTATTATGATAATAATGAAGACATAACTTATGCAGTTATTCCAGAATATAAAAATGAAAACGGTAAAGAATATTATGAGATTATAGCAAAGTCAAAATCATTTATAAAACAAGGAGGAACAGGAACTATTGGGGTTCTTAAGGTTTTCGAGGATGGCAGTGTAATTGAAAAAAGTTAATAATAAATAGAATTAGTATAAATTTGTACTTAAATATATACTGTAAACAGGAAGAGTTAATATAACATATGTTATATTAACTGTTACCATATACATTTAGTAATTAATTTTAATTTTGAATAGTTTAATATATATTATGGTTTGATAACACTCATAGAGGTGGTTGAAGAAACTTCCTCATGAGTGTTTTTTAATAATTATAGTTATGTTAAATAGAAAGGAATCACGCCAATATATAAAAAATACCATAATAGAAAAATTATACATTAAAAAAGTACCAAATAAAAAGTGTAATACATTTTATTTGCTATTTTTGTATAAATATAATTCTTTAAAATAAAATTTGTTAAATGTAAAAGTTATTGGATGTAATTAATATAATTGATATATTATAGAAAATGGATTATAATCAAGCATGTTTGAAGGTATATAGTAAATAATACAAACTTTAGAATTGAAAAATGGATAAATATAATTATTGTAATGAGAAATTATGGTTTTAATATTAATGTTGGAAATGCTTCCATCTTCTATAAGGTATGGTAGTTAGATGGCATAAAACTAGCTAACAATAAGGGTTATGGCAAGTTTATAATAAAAAGTTTATAATAAAAAATATTTAAAAATTTCACTGGGAAACAATTTGGTAACAAATTCATTATATTTGGTAAAAATACCATGGTAATATTTAGGTATACTAAATAGGAGGAGTGAATTTTTATGAGAAAAAAAGCTATAATTTCTTTACTATTAATATTAATAACTATGTTAATTATTTCAGGTTGTGGTAAAAAGGAAAAGACAAGTGTATTGACCAACAATGTAAAACAACAAGAAGCCATGAAAGAAAATGAAGTGAAAAAGTTTATTAAAAATGGAACTGATTTTTTAAATGTAGGCAAATATGATGATGCTAAAAGCTCTTTTGAAAAAGCAATTCTAATGGAAAAATCTAATAAGGGATCTTATATAGAAATAAAAAATAAATATATGGAAAAAAACAGATTAGATGATGCTTATTATTTTATAAAACTAGCTGTAAACAATAATGTAGATACTGAAAATATGAAAAAATTATTAAGTGATATAAAAGCAAAATTTGAAGTTACTAAATTATATGTAAATGTATATCAAAATAATGAATACAAATTACCATATAAAATTAATGTTAAAATAAACAATGAGGATAAGGAAGTTGGAGTTATTTGGGATAATAATGCAGATACAAGTGAAACAGGAACTATAAAATACCAAGGTAAAATAGAAGAATATGATAGATGTGCTGAATTATATCTTAAAGTATTAGAATCTCCAAAAGAAAGAGAAGAAAACAGAGGCAAAGATGTGAAAAATATTAACAACTCTACAAAAGAGGATGAAAATCAAAATTTAAGAGAAGTTAAAAATGGAAAACAGATAGGATTTATAAATGAAATATATGAAAAAAACGGTAAGAGATATTTAAAATATGATGATGTGGAATTTTTTAAAAACAAAGACGCTAATGATAGGACTGCAGAAAGAGAAGCTATAAAAGATGGAAAGAAGTTACCAGAGGGAAGAGTAGAAGATGATTATTATCTTAGAAATAAAGATAATACTTTAGAAGAATATGAAATATCTAAAAATGTAGAGATAGATATTTGTAAGTATCATGTGGATAAAAATATTAATACTATAGATTTGCAAGGAATTAGTTATGAAAATTTTAAAACTTTGGATAATGTTTATGGACAAAGTAAAGCTTTATTCTATATATATGTAGAAAATAATGTAATAGTAAAAATAGAAGAACAGTATAGACCTTAAAATTATAGGATTTTAAATAAGTTAAAATAGATTGGTTAAATCTTTAAAGGTGTACTTATAAATCAAAGTTATTAAATTAGAAATGTATTTTTAATTCTTATACTGAAGTATTTTAGTAAATATAAAAGTTGCATAATTAAAATATTTCTAATACAAATATATTAATACAAATATATTAATACAATATATTGATACATTTATATTTTAAAATGAATTATGCAATTTACTCAATATATTAATTGTGATAAAAATATTATGATGATATTTAGGTACACCAAATACAGGAGTGAAAATTCATGAGAAAAAAGTTTATAATCTCATTAACATTAATATTAATAGTTATGCTAAGTGTTTCAGGCTGCGGAAAGAAACAAAAAACAAGTATATTAACAAATGATGTAAAACAACAAGAGGCAATGAAAGAGAACGAAATAAAAAAATTTATTAAAGATGGAACTAATTTTTTAAATTCAGGAAAGTATGATGATGCTAAAAGCTCTTTTGAAAAAGCAATTTCAATGGATAAGTCTAATAAAGGGGCTTATATAGAAATAAAAAATAAATATATAGAAAAGAATAGAATAGATGATGCGTATTATTTTATAAAATTAGCTGTAAGTAATAATGTTGATATTGAAAACATGAAAAAATTATTAAACGATATAAAATCAAAATTTGAAGTTACTAAATTATATGTAAATGTATATCAAAATAATGAATATCAATTACCAGATAAAATCAAAGCAAAAATAAATAATGAAGATAAGGAAGTTGGAGTTGTTTGGAATAATAATAGTATAGATACGAGCAAGGTAGGAACTATAAAGTATGAAGGTAAAATAGAACAATATGATAGAGAAGCTGAATTAAATCTTAAAATAATTGAAGTTAAAAAAGAGGTTCAACAAGAAAATAACACTGAAAAAGTAAAAAATATTCAAGAAGAAAATGGCAACAAAAAAGTTAAAAATGGAAAACAGATAGGATTTATAAATGAAATATACGAACAAAATGGTAAAAGATATTTAAAAATAGATGATGTAGAATTTTTCTTTAATAAAGATGGAAATGATAGAACAGCTGAAAGAGAAGCAATAAAAGATGGCAGAAAAGATCTTTTGCATGATGGAGGCTTGTATAATGGTTACTATATTAGAAATAAAAATAAGAGTTTAGAAGCTTATGAAATATCTCAAAATGCAGATATATATATATGTGGATATCGTAATAATTTAAATGCTCTAGATTTACAAAGAGTAGATTATAAAAATTTAAAAAACTTGGATTTAAACTATGGAAGCTTTCTGGCATATATATATTTAGAAAATAATGTAGTAGTAAGAATAGAAGAACAATATAGACCTTAAAAATTAGAAACTGTTAAGTAGTTTAAATAACTAAAAATATTAGAATATTACTGAGAAAAGTCAGTAATATTCTAATATATATTTTATAAAGTATATTATAATTTAATTTTTAATATAGATTTTTTTACATAAATAGAACAATAGGAGGATTTTATAATGGACTTGAAGGTTCTTGTAGTTGAAGATGAAATATCTATAAATGATATTTTAGTGTCTGCTCTAAGAGCAGATGGATATATAGCTAAAGGTGTATTTTTATCTAAAGATGCTAAAGAAACTTTAAAATTTTTTAAGCCAGATTTAATATTGTTGGATATAAATTTACCAGATGAGAGTGGATTTGAATTATGTAAGCATATAAATGCTAAATATTGTATTCCAATAATTATGTTAACTGCACGTAACGATATTGTGGACAAGGTTTTAGGATTAGAACTAGGGGCAGATGATTATATTACTAAACCATTTAATATAAAAGAAGTATTAGCTAGGGTAAAGGTTGCAATAAGAAGAGTTAATAAATATAAAGAGAAATCAGAGGAAGAATTTATATATATAAATAAATTTATTAAAATAAATTTAGAGGGTAGAATTGTATTTAAAGATGATGAGGAAGTTAGATTAAAACCTCAAGAATATGAATTGTTAGAGTTTTTTGTTAAAAATAAAAATATAGTTTTTTCAAGAGAGATCCTTTTAAATAAAGTTTGGGGATTTGATTATGAAGGTGAGGTTAGAACAGTAGATGTTCATGTTAGAAGATTAAGAAGTAAGCTTGATAAAGAAAATGCCTCATCTATTATAGATACTGTTTTTGGAATAGGATATGTAATGAGGTAATCTATATGAAAATAAGATATAAATTCATAACCGGTTTAATATTTATATTGATCTTTTCTATGATAGTAATGAATGTTGCAATAACACGTGTTTTAAGTTCAAATATGGAGAATAGTATAAATAATTTTTTAAAACAAGTAATGAATAGCACGCACGAATATGTAAAGTATACAGTTGTAACTAACAGTACTAAGGATAAAAAAGAAGCATTGGTTGAAGAGGGAAATTATATAATAAAACATATATCTTTAAATTATGATTGCAAATGTGACATAAGAGATACAAACTATGAACTGATAGAAGGCAATATTCCAGAAGAATTCAGGAGTATAACTCAAAAAAGCAAAAATACAGTAATGGATGGTAAAGCAGTAGTCGATTTAAAATATAAAAATAGTGGAGTAGATGCAATATTAACATATCCTATATATATTGATAATAAATATATGGGAATTATAAGTATAGTAAAAAATTATGATTCTTCATACAGAAATTATAAAAATACTATAAATATTATAAACATAATAGAACTTGGAACTTTTATAATAATATTTATATTTTTATATCTAAGGACAAATAAAATTACTGAACCAATTACAGAATTAACAGATGCAATAAAAAAATTAGGATATGGTGATTATAATATTTATATTGACGAACACGGAAAAGATGAAGTTGCCATATTATCAAAAGAATTTATAAATATGAGAGATAAAATAAAGGAACAAA
This sequence comes from Clostridium sporogenes, assembly GCA_019933195.1. NCBI lineage: Bacteria > Bacillati > Bacillota > Clostridia > Eubacteriales > Clostridiaceae > Clostridium > Clostridium sporogenes. The sequence continues at coordinate 1,502,452 of CP082942.1, read as the reverse complement.
TAGAAACTATCGAATCGGAAAAAAGAAAGGTATATAAATTAGAAAAAGGAAGAAGAGAATTTTTTAATAGTGTAACCCATGAGTTAAAAACACCATTAACAGCTATATCAGGATATGCTGAATTATTGCTTACAGGAATGGTTCAGGATGAAGACTTTAATAAAAGAGCTATTGAAAGAATATATTCTGAAAGTGATAGACTCCATAAATTAGTATTAGAGCTTATAGATGTGTCTAAAGGTATGTATGTTATTAAAGAAGAACTTAGAGATGTTGATATGAAAGAACTTATTAGTCAAAGTTGTAATGATATGAATATAAAGGCTAATAAATACTCATTAAAAATAATACAAAATATAAGTGAAGGTATAGTTAAAGTACAGCAGGATAAAATTAGACAAGTACTAATCAATATAATTGATAATGCAATAAAATATTCCTATGGAGGAAATGAGATATATGTTAATTCTTTTATATTAGATAATAAATATGTTGTTGAAGTAATAAATTATAGTGATCCAATTCCAAATGAAATACTTAATAATATATTTGAACCTTTTATAAAATCTAATAATGATAATAAGGATAGTAGAGGACTTGGTTTATATTTGTGCAATGAAATAATTAAAGAACATGAAGGTGAAATAACTATAGAAAATGGCCCACTAGTAAAGGTGAAAATTGATTTAATGATTTGAATATAGATATTTAATTATTATCAATTTATGCTAAATTTCTTTTTTAGGGAATCTTTATCATTGAGTTATTTTTCTCTAATAAATCAAAAATTAAATTTTTTAATTTATTACAGTTTTATTCATTAAACAATTTGTTTAAATTATTTAATCTTCATGAAACAATTTCTAGGAAGCACTAGAAATTAATTGGTTAATATGATATTATAAATAATAAATATTAAAATTAGTTTTTGTATTAGAAAAAATATATGTTTATATAGTTAGCATACAATTTATATATATAAAACAGTGATTATAAAAGCTACGATTTTTAAATTTCTTCAGAGAGCCGATGGTTGGTGTGAATCGGTGAAAGGTAAAATCTTTCCACTTTTGGAGCTGTCGATGATGAATCGAAAGGTTAGTATCCTTTATCATACTATTCGAGTGGTTGGTTATTAATTAGAACCAGCAATTTGGGTGGCAACGCGGATTATACTTCCGTCCCAGTTATATAATTATATATGGGACGGGAGTTTTTTATTTTATAAAAAGAGTTATGGCTTTAGAGGGAGATTTTACTCTTTCTAGGCATTAGAAAATGGTTATCTAGCTACGTAACTGCTCTTTATTACTATTTTTAAGAAGATATGGGTATTAGAGCGGATAGTTATAAGATAAAAGCAAAATTATTTATATTTTATTAGGAGGTAGAAAATGTTAGATTTAAAATTTATAAGAGAAAACCCAGAAGTTGTTAAACAAAATATAAAAAATAAGTTTCAAGATAATAAGATTAATTTGGTAGATGAAGTAATAGCTTTAGATGCTGAATTAAGAGAAGTAAAAAAGGAAGTAGAATCTTTAAGAGCTAATAGAAATAAAATTTCAAAACAAATCGGTGCATTAATGGCTCAAGGAAAAAAAGAAGAAGCAGAAGAAACTAAAAATAAAGTTACTGCACATTCTGAAGAATTAGCTAAATTAGATGAAAAAGAAGCTGATTTAAGTAAAAAGGTTAAAGATATTCTTATGGTTATTCCAAACATAATTGATCCAAGTGTTCCTATTGGTAAAGATGATAGTGAAAATGTAGAAGTTGAACGTTTTGGAGAACCTGTTGTACCTGATTTTGAAATTCCATATCATACTGAAATAATGGAAAAATTAAATGGTATTGATTTAGATAGTGCTAGAAAAGTAGCAGGTAACGGGTTCTATTACTTCATGGGAGATATTGCAAGACTTCATTCAGCAGTGATTTCTTATGCAAGAGATTTCATGATAAATAGAGGATTTACATATTGTATTCCACCTTTTATGATTCGTAGTGAAGTTGTAACTGGTGTTATGAGTTTTGCAGAAATGGACTCTATGATGTATAAAATCGAAGGAGAAGATTTATATTTAATCGGAACTAGTGAACACTCTATGATTGGTAAATTTATAGATACAATTCTAAAAGAGGATTCACTACCTCAAACTTTAACTAGTTATTCACCTTGTTTCAGAAAGGAAAAGGGTGCTCATGGTATTGAAGAAAGAGGTATATATAGAATTCATCAATTTGAAAAACAAGAAATGATAGTTGTATGTAAACCAGAAGAAAGTATGGATTGGTACGATAAATTATGGAAGAATACAGTAGATTTATTCCGTTCTTTAGATATACCAGTTAGAACTTTAGAATGTTGTTCTGGTGACTTAGCAGACTTAAAAGTAAAATCAGTAGACGTAGAAGCTTGGTCTCCTAGACAAAAGAAATACTTTGAAGTAGGAAGTTGCTCTAACTTAGGTGATGCACAAGCACGTCGTTTAAAGATTCGTGTAGATGGAAAAGACGGCAAATACTTTGCACATACATTAAATAATACTGTAGTAGCTCCTCCAAGAATGCTTATAGCTTTCTTAGAAAATAACTTAAATGAGGATGGTTCTATAAATATTCCAACTGTATTGCAACCATATATGGGTGGAAAAACAGTAATTAAATAATAAAAAATATATAAGAGAACTTAATATTAAGGCATTCAAAAGCCCTATGCAAATGCATAGGGTTTTTGAATAATCTAAGAAAATATAAAGAATTTTTATTTCTTTAGTTCAATTATCTAATTTTACTGTATTAAACTATTTAAAAAGCATTACTTTCAGTATTACTTTTAGCATTTAATGAATCAACATTAGTATCGGCAGTATCAGTAGCAATTTCTGTGGACGCTTTACCACAAATATTATTAATATCATTATTTGGAATTTCATCTGATTTATAATCCTTTTTAGCAAACCCTTTAAAAACAATTGATCCAACAAGTCCACCTATTGTTCCACCTATTACAGCGAAGATAACAGCTATAAGAACTTTTTTAGGATCATTAAATCCAAAAGGTGCTAGTAGTCCTGGAATAGGAGATGCGGTGCCTGGAGCATTATTTATTATATTAAAATATGCTGCTGAAAGTCCCGCTAATCCTCCACCTAGAATATTTGATCCATATATAGGAATAGGATTTTTAGTTACTATTGGTGCTTGAGTTAGTGGTTCTAACATTACTGCTATTATATTACTTTTATCACCTAATTTCAGCCTTTTAAAAATTATACCATTTGTAAAAGATCCTCCAACACAGGCTATACCTGCAATACCCATTGCTAAGCCTTGTAGTCCCAGCATAGCTGTAACTGCCATTGAACTTAATGGTGAGGTACATACAACCTTCATTATTCCACCAAGTAAGAATCCCATAATCAATGGTGATTGTTGAGCTGCTATGGATATCATCTGACCAATATTAACTAATGTAGCATTAACTACAGGATCTATCCCCATAGCTATAAATCTTGCTAATGGAGCTATTAAAAGAGCTCCTATTATGGTGTTCAGTCCTTCTGGTAATTTTTTATCAAATATAGGTGCTATAAGTCCTACAATATAACCAGCTATGAATCCTGGCAATATTCCATATCCACCTAAGGCTACACCAGCTACTACTGCATATATAGGATTTACTCCCATAGATATTGGAACTAAAATAGCTGCTGCTACACCGCCCATAGATCCTGATACTGATCCAACTTTACCTAAAAAAGTAAAACCTAAAAAATTTCCACTTATATATTTATGAATAGCTTCTACTAAAAAAGTAGCTACTGCTGCATTTGCTAGTCCTGACATAGCTTTACTCCCCTTAGGAGCTTTAAAGCTAAATAATGAAAATAATCCTAGTGTAAATAACAATAAGCCCATTCCTTTTAAAATTTCCACAATATGAAACCTCCCTTGATTTAAGCTTTTGATTAGTTTTCAGAATTGATTGATTATTTAGACTATACTATCTCAATTTCAAAAAGTTTCGGAAAGTTTCAAAAAGTATTTTGTTATAATTATAACAATTTCAAATAGGGCTTATTTACTAATGTAATAAGTTATTATTTAACTTGAAAATAACAAATTTTTAGTATCTATTTTTATTATTTGTTAATGTAATAAGCTATTCCTTGTAAAAATTTTTTCACATTAACAGAGCCTTTTTCATGGGATGTTCCTCTTATATAATCCATTTCTTTTTTTACTTCTTCAAAACTAAAAATAGAATTTGAAAATTCTACAAAAGTATCATTCATATAATCTTCTAGTCCTAAGTTAGCAATATTATTTAAAGCTACAAAGGCTGTTCTTCTTATTCTTTGCTCTATAGATTTAGGCTTATCTGATATTTTTTTAAATAATTCTTTAAGAGTATAGGATTCTTTAGAATCACTTTGAATTATATATTCTATACTTTTTATTATATCATCACAGCCTGATTCACCTAATATTCCTAGTTTATTCATTATACTTTTAATATTAGTTGTATAATTATCTTTTTTTAATATAGAATCTATATTTCCTAATTTTTTTTTCATAATTTCATTATTAATTACTTTTTTTAAAATAGATTTAACTTCAATTGCATTTATAGGTTTACTTATATAAAATTCAATACCATTTTCATAAGCTTTGGCTATCATATTTTTAGAAGATACTTGAGATAGCATTATATATTGAATGTTAGGATATTTAGCTTTATATTCTTTAATTAAAGTTAAGCCATCCTTACCAGGCATCAAAAGATCTACAATAACAATATCAGGCTTTTCTTTTTCTATAAAAAATCCTCCAATTTCTCCATTTAAAGCAGTAGATTCTATTACATCTCCTAAGCATTCATGATTTATTATTTTATTAAGAATCTTATGAACATTTATATCATCATCTATTATTAATATTCTCAAATTCTTCCCCCCTCTAAACTGTCCTTGGGTATAAAAATCATAAATTTTGTACCTTTACTTTTTGAGGATGTTAATTTTACAACTCCATTTAGTTTGTTTTCAACTATGTCTTTCACTATACTTAGTCCTAACCCTCTATTTATATCACCTGTATCAAAATTAATTTTAGTAGAAAATCCTGGATTAAATATATATTTTTTATCTTCTTTGGCTATTCCAATACCGTTATCTATAATTTCAAAATAATGTCCCTCTGTATTATCAATGGTTCTATTAGAATGATTTAAATATATTAAACCAGAAAAACTATTTTTTAAAGAATCAATGCTATTCATAATTACATTTCTAAATATTGATATCAGATAATAATGATGTATAGTAGTAAAATTTTCTCCTTTTTGGATTTTGAATTTTAGGTTTGTATTTTTAATTTCTATATTTATCATATGTCTTAATATGTCTATAATTTCATAATAGTTCATACTGTCTTTAAGTTCCTTTGTATTTGTTAATTCGTTAACACCTCTAACTATTAAATTAAATTCCTTTTTGATTTCATGTATGTCCTTCGCAATTTTCATAATTTCTGTTTTAAATTTATCATCTAAATTTTTTTGAGTTGCATACATGTACAATTTATAGGATTTTCCCATTACATTTTCTATATTATCCATAGATTTTTCCATAAGATAAATTTCGCTTTTTAAAGTAGAATTTGATGTTAAGAGCTTTATGTATCTTTCAGTATGTTCTTTTTTTAGGAGAGTAGTATTATATCTAATCATTAAATTTATCATAATCCATATTAATGTGGATCTTAAAAATGCAACAAACAGTAATCCTATAATTATATTAAAGTTAAAATTCTCTAAATATATAGTGTGCCTAATATACATTTCAGTAAAGTTGGCAAAAAAATCGCAAATAATAAGTTTAAATAAAAGAGAATTTAAATTTTTATTTTTAATAGTAATAAAATATATAGTTATATAAACTAAGTAAAATATAAACTCTGGAAAGTGATTTATTATACCGAATTTAAGAGCAGAATTTATTTCATTATTTTCCAAGAAATAAACTGAGAACCTTATTAGATATACAAGAAAAGAAGAGGTGAGGGCTACCATTATTTTATTATCTATTTCAATCATATATAGTATGATTATTAGAATTATAATACCAAAGGATATATTGAAATAATTTACAAATAATTTTATGCATATTTGAGATGAAAACATAACTAAAAAGCCTATTAATATAAGTTGATTTAAATTGCTTTTAATCTTCATTATTTTCATCTCCCTATAATATATCATGTAGATTATATATATTAAGTTATGTATAAAATCTATAATCTATTTGATTTATGGCTTATTAATTATCTTTAATAATAGTATTCAATAATTTTCTTAAATAACCTTTGAAAAAGCTATTACAATAGCTGATAGTATCTATTAATAAAATTTATTTTATATATTAAATTATTTTTTAAAGGTAGGTAAATAAATTGTGAATTTAATTTGTTTTCGTTTAATTTTAAAAAAGTTAATGTTATAATGAATTTTGTTTTGTCATAAAGTGATATAAAGATTGCTTAAATATCATTATTTTATAAATTTCTAAGATTAAGTTTTAAAATTTGTAAAAAAATTAAAAGTGAAATTTATAATGTAGATAGATTTTTTATGTAAGAGAATGAAAAAAACAGAGTTATTAAATCAAAGCGATTTAATGAAATCTAGAAGGTTGGTGTACTATTGATTAGAAGAAAAAATATTGATTTTAAGAAATCTTTTAATTTAAAAAGACATATAAAATATTTTGATGTTTTTTTATTTGCTATGGTAATTTTTATATCATTGTTTGGGATTCTTATGATTAGTAGTGCAACATCTAATTTTGAAGATGGAAAAAAATATATTATTACTCAAATTCTATCCCTTATTATTGGATTAATTTTTATGTTTATAATAATTTACATAGATTATCGAAATATTGGACGTGCATATAAGATTATTTATATATTTAATTTTCTATTATTGGCAGGAGTTATTCTTCTTGGTACAGGAAAAGAGCAATGGGGAGCACAAAGGTGGATTCGAATAGGAGGTATTGGGATACAACCATCGGAAATTGCAAAAATAGGATTTATTATTACTTTTGCAAAATTTCTTGAATTAGTAAAAGATAATTTAAATAAAATAAAATATTTATTTTCAGCCCTTTGTTTTGTGGGAGTGCCTATTATACTTGTAATGATACAACCTGATTTAGGAACTGCTCTATCTTTTATTTTTATTACTATCACAATGATATATATTTGTGGAATAGATTATAAATATATTCTAGGGGGATTTTTGTCTTGTATCATTGTTATACCTATTGCTTGGCAATATATACTTAAAGCATATCAAAAAAATAGAATTTTAGTTTTTCTTAATCCTGATTCAGATCCTACAGGTGGAGGATATCATGTTCTTCAATCTAAAATATCAGTAGGTTCTGGGCAGTTTTTTGGTACAGGATTATTTAAAGGAACTCATGCACAAAATTTTCTACCTGAAAAACATACGGATTTTATATTTGCCCTTGTTGGTGAGGAACTAGGTTTTATGGGAAGTATGATTTTAGTATTACTTTTCTTAATTATAGTTTTAAGATGTATTTCAATAGCAAAATCTGCTAAAGATAATTTAGGTAGTTATATTTGTGTTGGAGTTGCTAGTATGCTTATGTTTCAGACTTTTGTAAATATTGGGATGTGTATTGGTATTATGCCTGTTACAGGTATACCTTTGCCATTTATTAGTTATGGAGGTTCATCACTTGTTACTAATTTTGTAGCAATGGGGTTAGTTTTAAATGTAGGGCTAAGGCATAAACCTATTAATTTTTATAAAGGCAGCATAAATGATTAACTATGTAATAAGAGGGTGTGTCAATATAAACAGAGTTCTTGGCTTCAGAGGGAGTTTTTACTCCCCTGAAGCTTAGAAATCGCCAGGGACGTAGCCGCTCTTTACTCCCACTTTGAAGAAGATGGGAGTATTAGAGTAGGTAGTCATCGGATAAAAATAGCCTTAATTTTAATATAGTAAATATAAATAATACATGTAGTAAACATATGAATGAACTTTAGTAGTTCTTAATTTGGCGCAATTAAAATTTAAAGAAAAAGTGTAATCTATAAAATTGACTACACTTTTGTGTGTTATATATTTGTCAGTTATAATAAAAAAGTCTAATATGGTTTAAAATTAAGCCTGTGGCTGTAGTATGCATCTTCACTTGTGTATTTGCATTGATAATAACAAGAAAGATTGGGAAAATTACTCCTAAAAATTTTATCCCAAAATATTAATAGTAAAAGGATATAATATCATTTATAATATTGGTTATTTCTTGGGGGGATTCATTTAAATCATTTTCTAGCCATGTTTGAATAACTGAAAAAACACCCCCTACAGAGTATTTTATAAAATACTCTAAAAATACATCGTTAATCTTTGAACTACTAATTAGCTTATCAATTTCAGCTTTATTTGCTACGTAAATAATACGATCCATAATGTTATTTTCCATTTGTTTACTGAATAGTATCTTGCATAATTTTTTATTTGCATCAATCAATTCGAGAGCTTTAAGTAATAAAATATTCTTGTAATCTTCCACTGGAGTTTCCTCAATATATTCTAAGATTTGATTAAATAGTTCATCTTCTATTGATTTAAGCAAATCATAGGTATCCTTGTAATGACTGTAAAAAGTTCCTCTATTAATGTTTGCATTTTTACAAATATCAGTAACGGTAACTTCGTGAATTTTTTTATGCTGAAGTAGCTCAATTAAACTTTCTTTTATTACTTTTTTAGTGTATAAAATTCTTCTATTTCCTTTAATGCCTACCATTTAATTCATCCTTTATAAGTTTTTATTTTAAAATTTTAATTACATTTTATTATTAATGTCAATATTTTTTGTGCGATTGTGCTAATAGTCTTATGTATAGTTTTGTTAGTTATCCTTATTAGATATCTTAGAAAGAGCAGAAGCTGTTCTATAAGAATTACCTAGTATATTTACAATACTGGAATGGTGAATAAGTCTATCAAGAATAGCGTTAGCTAGCATATTATCTACAAATATATGACTCCAATCTGATAAATTTATGTTACTAGTGATTATTGTGCTTTTTTTTCATATCGTTTATCTATTAATTGAAAAAACATTTTCGCTTCTTGCTCACCGATTGGTAAATAACTTATCTTATCAATTATCAACAGCCTATACTTACTAGAATGTTTTATTCTGCTTTCAAGTTTATTTCCTAAATATGCTTTTTTCATCTGATCAATCAAATCCTAACATTTTATAAAATATGTGCTTATTCTTTTCTTTGCGGTAGCAATACCAATCAAAGTGGCTAGGTGAGTTTTTACAACTCTACTATTTCAAATTAAAATTATATTGCTATTATTTTCTAAAAATCTTAAATTCTAAAAACTGTTTTTTATTTATTTTAGGTTGAAAGTCGAAGTCAAAGTCTTTCATTTCCTGTAAGTGTGGAAATCCAACTATTTTTACCATTCCATTAGTTGCATTAAAGTTCTTTACCCCTATTTCCTTTGACGTAAGCTCGTAGAGCGCATTTACAATGCTTATGTTTCCTTCATTTACTCTTGTTATATATTCATCTAATCTTAAACTTATTTGTGTTAGTTTTAAATCTTTTAAATTTTCACATAACTTCTGATAGTCGACCATTAAATTTCTCCAATTCTTTAAAATCTTTATTTACATAGTCAGACACTGCTTCTTTATCTTGACCTTTAAATGTTATAGTTAATAAATCAACATGATGATTATTATGATAATTAATTTGTTTGTTAGAGATGTTGTGTATTGTAACTAAATTTTCGTTATAATACACATAGAAGTTATCCTCAGTAACTTCTATGACAATTGTTTTACCAATAAGTTCAGGTGGAACAGAGTATATATTCTGTTTATACTTAAAGAGAGCATTTGTATTTACCTTTACTGAGGTGGTAATTTTACTTCGGAACCGTTGGTTTTTGCATAATCAATCATTGTTGATGCATTATCTATTAATATTTCTTTTGGAACATCTCCTATTATTTCAAATGCATTAGCTAAAAAATCCAATAAATGATTTTGAATAGTTGAAGGATAAATGATCCACACTTTAAATTTAGATGCTGATAACACTAAACTACCTACATTTAGAATCATTTCATTTCCATTTTTAAATGAAAATTTGAGTTTTTCTTCCCAATCAAATTGAGCTTGTTTACCAAATTGAATTTACTCCTAGAACACTCTAATCCATGCTCTCTAACAAGATATTTATATAGATGCGATTTGTAATAGAATATCTGTTTATTTTCTGCTGATAACGAAGAAGTGATAATATCGTAATAGTCATCTATCTTAGACTTTTTCTGTTTTCGTTCTTTTTGTACGTTACTTTTATAATATTTTTTTACTGTTCTTCTATCAACGCCTAGTTTTCTTCCAAGTACACTGAAATTTGATTTTTTTAAGTTGTTAGCCTCCACTAATATTTTAAATTTGTCTAAATCCTTTAGTGAGCTTATTTCCATTTTAGTATTAATTTTTAGAATCATATTTATCACCTAATAATATTGTAAAGAATCTAGGTAATGTTGTACATAAAAATATTAGCAACTTAGTGCATTTTTATTTTAGCATTATATTTTATTAAATAAACAAAAATAATTCAAATGTATATTTAATAACATTATAAAAATATCTGATTATTGTAACTAGTTTGTATATTATTTATACTTAGGATTATAGCATTAACCAAACAAGGTGTCTATTTAATAACATTAAGTATTTTGAAGTAGATATAGATAAAGGAGTAAGAGAGATGGCATATATAGAAATAAGAGATGAATATAAAAGATATAAGGTTGGAGAAAATATTATCATAGCAAACAACGGTATTAACTTTTCAATAGAAAAGGGTGAGTTTGTTATTATTCTAGGACCAAGCGGTGCTGGTAAAACCACTGTATTAAATGTACTTGGGGGAATGGATACCTGTGATGAAGGAAAGGTAATTATTGATGATGTTGATATATCTAAGTTTAATAGTAAACAGCTTACAACTTACAGAAGGTATGATGTAGGATTTGTATTCCAGTTTTATAATTTGGTTCAAAACTTAACAGCAAAAGAAAATGTGGAACTTGCTATGCAAATTTCAAAAAATGCTTTAGATGTTGATAAGACACTTGAGTTAGTTGGACTTAGTCATAGAAAAGATAATTTCCCATCCCAATTATCAGGAGGGGAACAACAAAGAGTATCTATAGCAAGAGCTATAGCTAAAAATCCTAAATTGCTTTTATGTGATGAGCCAACTGGTGCCCTTGACTATAAAACAGGAAAACAGATTTTAAAAACCCTAAAGGATACATGTAAAAATATGGGGACGACAGTAATTATTATAACTCATAATTCAGCCCTTGCACCAATTGCAGATAAAGTTATAAGTATTAAGGATGCAAAGGTTAAAAGCATAGAAGTGAATGAGAATCCTGTTTCAGTTGAATCTATAGAGTGGTAGAGGGTAAAATATGAAAAATAATGCATATAAAAAATCAATAAAAAGAGAAATATTATCTTCAAAGGCAAGGTTTATTTCTATATTAGTCATTATATTTTTAGGCGTTGCCTTTTACTCTGGAATAAAATCAAGTGGACCGGATTTGAAAGCATCCATAAATGAATTTTTTAGGGAACAAAATTTAATGGATAGCAAGATAGTCTCCAGTATAGGCTTTAATAACAATGATTTAAAATTACTTGAAAATAATGATAAAATTCTAGAATATTCTGCAATGCATAATATAGATGTAAACTTAACTAATATAAATAGTGTTGTTAAGTTCATGGATTATAATCCTAAAGAACCTACTAATATAAATAAGTTTATTGTTACAGAAGGTAGACTACCCGAAAATAGTGGAGAGATATCTTTAGATGAAAATGTTTTAAAAGAAAATAAAAATCTAAAAATAGGTGATGATTACATAATAGAGTCTGATGAAGACTTAGATAAGTATTTTAATAAGAAAACTTTTCAAATTGTTGGATTTGTGCAAAGTCCTATGTATATAGAAAACATATCTAGAGGGACAACCACTGTTGGAAAAGGAAGTGTAGACTATTTTGCAATATTAAATAATAATGACATATCAATGAATGTATATACTGAAATATATGTGCGATTTAAAAATGTAGTTGGTCTTGACTCATATAGTGATAAGTATAAAGAGACTATGGAAGAAAATAATAAATATCTTGAAAGTTTATATTCAAATAGAGTTATAGAAAGAATCGAAGAAGTAAAATTAGATGGAGAAAAAGAGGTTGATAAAGCCTATAAAAAAATAGAAGATGGTGAGAAGAAGCTTAAAGATGCTCAAAAAGAAATAGATAATGGTAGAGAAAAACTTCTTTATGGTAAAAATCAATATGAAAAGGGTGTTAAAAAATATCAGCAAGAAATTAAAAATGGACAGTTACAACTAGCTGAAAGTGAAAAGCAGTTAGGGAGTGTACAAAAGGAGCTTATCAAACATAAAGAGCAGTTTTTAGAAGGTGAAAAGCAACTTCAAATAGCTAAAAATAAACTTAATAATTCAAAACAAGAATTCTTAAATCAAGGAATTGATCCTACTGAGGGCACAAAAAAGTATGAAAATCAAATAGATAGTTTAGAAGTTTTAATTACAACATATAATACACTTTCAAATGATATGAAAGAAATAGCAAATAACCTTGAAGAAGGTGACAAAATTCCCCGGGAAAAAATACAGTATTGGAAAAGTGCTATATCTAACCCTAGCTTAGGATTAAACGGTTTAAGTGATATGATAAATAACTTAGAGGAAAATTCAACGAATATTAATTTATTACTAAGCATTTCAAAAGGAATAGAAAGCACCAGTAAAAATGTAAGTGAAAATAAATCTAAGCTAGAAATTTTAGTAGATGGGATAAGTAAGTATCAGCAAGGTGTAATTGTTTATGAAGAACAATTTCGTAGGTTTAATGAGGAAAGTATAAAGTTTAAGGAAGCTCAAGAACAATTAGATAAAGGTAAAGAAGAACTTTCAAAAGGAAAAGTAGATCTTGAAGAAGGAAAAAAACAAGGCCAGTTAGAACTGGATAATGCTAAGAAAGAGCTTGATACTTCAGGGCAAAAACTTCTTGATGGGGAAAAAGAAATCAATAAAAATAAAGAAAAACTAATAAATAGTAGAAAAAAAGTAGATAAAGAGAAAGTGAAATTAGATGATTTAAAGGATAGTAAATATTATTTTTTTGATAGGGAAGATAACCCTGGTTACTCTACTTACAAAACTTCAATTGAAAGTTTAGACAAGATAGCTTCAGTATTTCCTGTATTTTTCTTCTTGGTAGCAGCACTTATATGCTTAACTACAATGACAAGAATGGTAGAAGAAAATAGGATAGAGATAGGAACATTAAAAGCCTTAGGATATAGAAATTTAGAAATAGCTAGCAAATTTGTGGTTTATGCAGCATTAGCTAGTATTGCTGGAAGTGTAATTGGTATATTAGTTGGAAGTAATGTACTTCCTTATATAATTAATAAAGCTTATTCATCTACATTTACTTTACCAGATGTAAAAATAAACTATTATCTATATTATATAATTCAATCTTTAGTGGCTTCAATATTTTGTACAGTAGGTGCAGCATTAATTGTATTAAGAGGAGAACTAAAAGAAAATCCTTCTAATTTAATGAGAATAAAAGCTCCAAAACTTGGTAAGAAGATATTGTTAGAAAGAATTACTGTTTTATGGAAAAGATTAAACTTCAATCAAAAAGTTACAGTTAGAAATCTTTTTAGATACAAACAAAGGATGTTAATGACTATTCTTGGTATATCAGGATGCATGGCCATGCTTGTTGCAGGAATGGCTCTTGGAAAATCTAATTCTTCAGTTATGGATATTCAATTTGAAAAGTTATTTAAATATGATGCTATGGTAGTGTTTAATTATAATAATAATGAAAAAGAACGTGAGGAATACAACAAATCTTTAAATAACTTAAAAGGATATGAAAGTAGCTTAAATATTTATCAAGATGCAGTTACTTTTAGCAAAGAAGGTATAAACAAACAGGATGCTATTATGTATATACCAGAAAATATAGATGAACTAAATAAATATATATTATTAAATAATAGAGAAAATGGTACTAAATATAAACTATCTAATGATGGGGTAATTATAAATGAAAAACTAGCAAAAATCTTAGGTGCATCTGTAGGGGATAATATAACTTTAACAGATTCAAATAATAATTCTCATAAAGTTAAGGTAGAGAATATAGTAGAAAATTATGCTGGACATTATATATATTTATCGCCATCATATTATAAAAAGATATTTAATAGTAAGCCTACATATAATGCACAATTACTAAAGCTAAATTCAGACAGAGAAGATGATAATAAAATATCATCTACCCTTATGAATAATGATAAAGTAATAAATGTTACTCTTACTTCAAAACTAAGAAGTTTAAGTGAATCTGCTGATTTAGGATTAGTTATGATAGTAATAATAGTTGCTTCGGGAAGTCTAGCATTTGTTGTACTATATAATTTAATAAACATAAATGTGTCTGAACGTATAAGGGAGATATCTACAATAAAGGTATTAGGTTTTTATGATAATGAAGTAGCAATGTATATATTTAGAGAAAATATAATACTAACAATGTTAGGAATACTTTCAGGTTCTTTTATGGGTAAACTATTATATATATTTTTAGTAAGCACAGCAGAAATAGATAATATGATGATGATACCAACTGTAAATAGTGGTAGTTATGTAACTTCGGGATTAATTACAGTGTTCTTTGCAATATTAGTTATGATATTTATGCATATAAAATTAAAAAATGTAAATATGGTGGATGCACTAAAATCTATAGAATAGAATAGGGCTGTCGCATTAAGGAATTTACATACAATATACTGTTTTGCAAGTTTAAAGCTAACACAATATATTGGAGCATTCTTAGTACGACAGCTCTATTTTTAATCTAATTTTAATCTTTCTTATATTTTAGATTAATCTTCCCAAGGTATTATATAACCATGATGAATGATTAATAAATTTATATTTTATTTATATAAGTAGTCCCTTGTCATAGGAATTTCATTATTTAATCCTTTTGTTAATAAAAATTGATGTAAATCTATTACTCCATAATGGAAGGAAGCAGCGCAGGCATTTAGATATAATCTCCACATTCTAATAAACTTATCATCAAAACCTAGCTTACGAACTTCAGCTAAAGAATTTTCAAAGTTTTTAGCCCAACATTCTAAGGTTTTGCAGTAATGTAGGCGTAAACTTTCCAAATCTATTAAATGTAAGTCATTTTCAGCCATGGTGTAAACTAGTTCTCTTGTAGAAGGAATATATCCGCCGGGGAATATGTATTTTTTTATCCATTGATTACCTTCACATTCTTTTTGAGCTGTTATACAGTGGAGCAAACATACACCATTTTCTTCTAAAAGTTCACTAACATTATTCATATAAAGAGGAATATTTTTTCTTCCTACATGCTCTAACATACCTACACTAGAAATTCTATGAAATTTTTCTCCTGTTTTTAGTAGTTCTCTATAATCTAATAATTTAACTTCTACTTGGCCTTCAAGATTATTTTCTTTTATTCGTTCATTGACTCTATCAAATTGTTCATTGCTTAAAGTTATTCCTAATGCTTTAACATTATATTCTTTTGCTGCAGTTATTATAAGATCTCCCCAGCCACAACCTATATCCAATAGTTTTTGTCCTGAATTTAAATTTAATTTTTTTAATATATAATCAACTTTATTTATCTGAGCTTGGTATAGGGAATCATCTTTGGATTTAAAGTAGGAACAAGAATAGTTCATGGTTTTATCTAACCATAATTTATAGAAATCATTACCGAGATCATAGTGATGTTGTATATCATTTTTACTGCTTTTTATAGAGTGTGGAGTAATTTTGTATAGTTTTTCAAATAGGCAAGCTTTATGTAGGAAACTATCTTTATTTTTATAAACCGATTCTATAATTTCTTGGACATTACCCTGAAAATCTATACTATTATCCATATATGCTTCACCCAAAGTTAGGAAAGGATCTTTTAAAATATCACTTTTAGATATGCGGTCATTTAATATTATTTTAAATCTTATATTTCCTTCACCAAATTTTTCTGTTGTTCCATCCCAAAATTGAACTTCAAAAGTATCTGAGAATATGCTTTTTAAAAACTTTTTTAAAAATAACTTTGCCATTATTATATCTCCTTAAGTATTTTTTTAAAATTATACCCTTAAAAGATAAATATATACTTGTAGTAATATTTATCTTTAAATAATTTATTGCTATTTTAGCTTATTTAAAAATTAGTTATGAAGCAAATAGTAACATGTAATATGAGGATTGTTACTATAGTTTGTAAAGTGAAATTAGTTCATAATGAAAACATGAAATACTTGTAAGATTAATATTGATTTTTATATTGACATCTATAATATTGAATATTTATTATTAGATTAAATGTTATTAAGCATTTATAGATGTAAGATTTGTTTGTGCTATATGAAAATTATAACATAAATTACAAAATATTTAATACCGATCTATCTTATTTATATTTTAATAGTCAAAATAAATTTGATTTTAATTAACTAAACATTATGGGAAAACGATGTTATAAGATTTGTTATAACCATTATAAAATAATGGTTGGAATGTATTTATTAATAGATAATATTTATATTAAAAATGCAGTATTTAAAAGGGGAGAGGAATTTTGTTTTTCTATAGATTTATTATATTTATATGCTTATTAAAAATAATCTATTAAATGCGTATATATTTGTATATTGTAGTAGGGTAAAAAGTTCTATTACAATTAAATTTTATTATAATAGAATATAGTAAAATTTAATTGCAATAAAGTTGAATATAGTAAAATTTATATGAACTAATTTACCATATAGGGGGGGATAATAAATTAGCCCATATATATTCTATCTTATTTATATAAGTAATCTCTTGTCATAGGAATTTCGTTATTCAATCCCTTTGTCAATAAAAATTGATGTAAATCTATTACTCCATAATGAAATGAAGCTGCACAAGAATTTAGATATAATCTCCACATTCTAATAAATTTATCATCAAAGCCTAATTTTTTTACTTCGTCTAAAGAATTTTCAAAGTTTGCAGCCCAACATTCTAAAGTTTTACAATAATGTAGACGTAAGCTTTCCAAATCAATTAAATGTAAGTCATTTTCAGCCATGGTATAAACTAGTTCTCTTATAGATGGTATATATCCACCAGGGAATATGTATTTTTTTATCCATTGATTAGCTTCACTTTCTGTTTGAGCTGTTATACAGTGAAGTAAGGATACTCCATTTTCTTCTAATAAATCACTTACAGCATTCATATAAACAGGAATATTTTTTCTTCCTACATGCTCTAACATACCTACACTAACAACTCTGTGAAATTTTTCGCCGGTTTTTAATAGTTCTCTGTAATCTAATAATCTGACTTCTACTTGACCTTCAAGATGATTCTCTTTTATTCTTTCATTTACACTATTAAATTGTTCGGTGCTTAAAGTTATACCAAGTGATTTAACGTTATATTTTTCTGCTGCAGTTATTATAAGATCTCCCCAGCCACAACCTATATCTAATAATCTTTGGCCAGAATGCAAATTTAATTTTTTTAAGATGTGATCAACTTTATTTAGTTGAGCTTGATATAAGGAATCTTCCTTTGATTTAAAGTAAGAACAAGAGTAGTTCATTGTTTTATCTAACCATAATTTATAGAAATCATTACCTAGGTCATAATGTTGTTTTATATCATTTTTACTGTTTTTTATGGAATGAGGAGTAACTTTATATAGCTTTTCAAATAAACCAGCTTTATGTAAGAAACTATCCTTATTTTTGTATACTGATTCTATAATTTCTTGAACATTACCTTGAAAATCTATAACGTTATTCATATATGCTTCACCAAAAGTTAAAAAGGGATCTCTTAAAATATCACTTTTAGATAGACGTTCATTTATAATTGTTTTAAATTTTACATTTCCTTCACCAATTTTTTCAGTTGTACTATCCCAGAATTGTACTTCAAAGGTATCTGAGAATATATTTTTTAAAAATTTTTTCAAAAATAATTTTTCCATTATTATATCTCCTTAAATACTTTTTAGATTGTAACTTTAACATTTAGATATATACCTATAGTAAGTATTTAAAGTAAAATGGTCAATTAGGATTTTTGGTATGATGATTTAGAATTTTAAAGTAAATAGAAGAATAAAATAGAAAGATAGGTGGTCATACCACTATAAAGATGAAAATAAGGCATAATAAAAATGCAAAATATTTAAAAATATCTTACATTTTTAAAGAGGTGTTATTACTTTTTTCTAATTCATCAAAAATTAAATCTTCTGCTTTATTATAGTTTCCTTCATGAAATAATCATGATATTTATGCATATTAATTATGATACTTATACCTATAATGTATACCTTTGGAGTAAAAGGTGGAAGCTATTATAAAAATTTATAACAATGAAATCAATTATTTGACATTCTAATTGTACAAATTCATAAATGTATAATATAATTAAAATTGGTCTGAAAAAATACTACAAATAATACATAAAATGATAAAATATATAATATAAGGACATCAAGGAGGAAACTAATGAAATCGTTTAAATCGTTGAATGCTTTTCACATGGCAATTAAAAATTTAGAATATCGTAAATTCAGAAGTATAGCAATGATTTTTTTTATTATATTATTATCTGCATCTTTATTTATAAGTTCTTTAATCATTTCTAATATAAAAATAGGCATGAACAAAGCAGTAAAGAGAATGGGCGCAGATATCATTGTAATTCCAGATGGTTATAAAGAAGAATTGAAGACAGCTATTTTTACAGGAGAAGCATGTACTATTTATTTTGATGGTAATTGGGCAAAGAAATTATCTTCTGTAGAGGGCGTTAAAAAAGCTAGTCCACAATTGTATTTAGCTACTATGACTGATAGTCTTTGTTGTGTAGGAGGTAATCAATTAATTGCATATGATGAGGACACTGATTTTATAGTGAAATCTTGGCTTCATGGCGATACCAAATTAAAAAAAGGTGAAGTTATTGTTGGAAATGATTTGATAGTTGGAGAAGATGGAAAACTAAAATATTTTAATTATCCTTTAAAAGTAAAAAATAGAATGGAAAAAGCAAATATGAGTTATGATACATGTGTTTTTATGTCTTTTGAAACAGCAAAAGAATTAGTGCAAACTAAGGAAGCAAAAGGATATTTAAAATTTGACAATTATGATAATTTAAGTTCTATGGTTATGGTTGATGTAGAGGATGGTTATGATATAGAACAAGTTAAAAAAAATATTGAGTATACATTTCCTAAACAAGGAATAGAAGTTTGCACTGCAAATGCTTTAGTTAGTAATACAGTGAATAATATGAAACAATTTCAAAATTATAGTACAGTTTTAATAACACTTTTATTTATTATGACTTTTATGGCTTTAATTGTGATATTTAGTTTGACTATTAAGGAAAGAAAGAGAGAGTTTGGTGTTTTATATACTATAGGTATGATGAAATCACAATTGATAAAAATGATTGTTATTGAAGCCAGTATAATAAGTTTAATTGGAGGAATTTTGGGTAGTAGTTGCTCTTATTTAGTGTCTATTATATTTAAAAATCTCATTGCTTCAAAATTACAAATTGATAAATTACAACTATATGGACAACCAATAATTAATAAATTTGCAATTTGTATAGGAATTTCACTATTAGCAGGAGTAATAGCATCCTTATATTCTGCATATTCAGTCGGAAAAGAAGAACCATATAGCTTAATTAGTGAAAATCAAGTTTAGAAAATAGCTATATGAAGAATGTTTGTTTTAAAAATAGTTATATTGAAAATAATGATTTTTAAAATAACTATATATAAAATAATAGATTTGAAAATAGTTAGATATAAAATATTAATTTAAAAAGTAACTATGTAGAAAATTATGGTTTATAAAATCTTATATGTAAAATGATGGATTTTAAAACAACTAGACAAAAAATATTAATATAAAGAATGGTTAGATTGAAAATATTAGTTAAAAAAATAACTAGGTGGAAGATATTATGAATTTAAAAACTGTAAATTTAAAAAAGAAATACATAAGAAATGGACAAGAGTTTTATGCTGTAAATAATGTAAATATAGAACTACATGAAAAAGAAATTGTAGGGCTTGTTGGTCAGTCTGGATGTGGCAAAAGTACTTTGCTTAATATGGCTGCAGGAATTTTAAAACCTACAGAAGGTGAAATATTCATAGACAATGTGAGTATATTAAAACAAAGTCAGAAACAATTAGCTAATATGAGACGACAGATGATAGCATATGTTTTGCAAGGATATAGTCTTTTATCAAATTTCACGATTTTAGAAAATGTTTGTATGCCTTTGTATTTAGCAGGAAACAAAAATGTTGATGTTGATGCTGCTAGTAAGATTTTAGAAACTGTTGGTTTACAAGATGTAATAAACTCATATCCTACTAGCTTGTCAGGTGGAGAGCAAAGAAGAGGAGCTATTGCAAGAGCTTTAATGCAAAATCCTAAAATTATTATTGCAGATGAACCAACTAGTAATTTAGATTATGAAAATGGAGTTAATGTTATGGAAGCTTTAAGGAAATCTACAGAATATGGTGTAGCTGTTCTTATTAGTACTCATGAACAAGAGTTTTATCATTATTTTGATCGTATATATGAGATGAAAAAAGGATGTATTATTTAGATTCAAATTAAATGAGAAAATGCTATACTATTTAGATTTAAATTAGATGAGAAAAGGTTATATTATTTAGATTTAAATTAAAGGAGAGTGATATTGTGGAAATGCCTGAGAATACTGTTATTACGAAGGAGAAGCTTATAGAGCTTGAAAGTGAGCCAAAAACAAAACTCCAAAGATTATTGGATTATTTTATATGTTTTGCTCCTATCGTTATGGGTGCATTCGCTTTGTTAGAATATTATCTTGTTCCAAATTATAAGAATAATCAAAGTACAAACTCCTATGGTGTATTTATAGGAGCACTTATGTTAGCAATTTTTATAGGTCTTATAGTAGGGTTACTTAAAAAAAGTGTGTTTATTAAATTAAGACATTTAGCCCCTTTTTATACTTTTGTATTTTTTTTACTGATAGTTTATGATTGTTTAACATTAAAGACTGGTATATTGATGATGCCATATTTTCCATGGGTAGATCAATTATTAAATGCCATAATAAATGAAAGAGTATATTTGTTTGATTGTGCTAAGCATTCTTTAATTTTATTATTTATGGGATATTTTTCAGGAGCAATTGTAGGATTAATTACAGGCATTGCATGTGGTTATAATAAAAAGATTAACTACTGGATATCTCCATTTATGAAACTATTAGGAGCTATACCATCAACAACATGGCTTCCAATAGTTATGGTTCTTGCAGCTTCTTTATTTAAAGGAAGTATATTCATTATTGCATTAGGGGTATGGTATCCAGTTACAATGGCTACTATTACAGGTATTAATAATATTGATAAATCTTATTATGAAGCAGCAAAAACTTTAGGTGCTAAAAATAGTCAGTTAATATTTAGAATTGCAATTCCATCGGCAATACCAAACATGCTTCAAGGTTTAACTACTGGCATGAGTAGCGCATGTACTGCTTTGTTAGTAGCAGAAATGCTAGGTGTTGAATCAGGACTTGGATGGTATATCACATGGCAAAAATCCTGGGCACAATTTGCTAAGATGTATGCAGCAATCATTATAATATGTTTAATATTTGTTCTAGTTAATGTAATATTTGCACTTATTAAAAAGCGTGTATTACGTTGGCAGGAAGGGGTGGTACAATAATGACAACCTCTAGAGCTTTAAAGCTAAATAAAGTATCTAAAAGTTTTATGCAAACAGATGCTAAGGGAATAACCAATGCTTTGGAGAATATAAATTTAGAAATTAATCCAGGAGATTTTGTTAGCATTGTTGGTCCAAGTGGTTGTGGTAAATCAACTATTTTAAGACTAATAGCAGGATTAATTATTCCAACTACTGGAACGATTACTTTGGATGATGAAGAAATAAAAGGAACAGACCCAAAACGTGGAATGGTATTTCAAAAACCTACATTGTTTCCTTGGTTAACAGTGGAACAGAACGTTTCATTTAGCCTTCGTATGCAAAAGCAGCTAAAAAGCAATGAAGCAAATGTTGATAGAATGATTAGTATGGTAGGGTTAGATGAATTCCGTAATTCTTATCCACATCAATTATCTGGAGGAATGGCACAACGGGTTGCTTTAATAAGAACAATGATTAATGAGCCTGAAGTATTTTTACTGGACGAACCTTTAGGGGCTTTAGATGCATTTACTCGTATGAATATGCAAGATGAACTTCTAAATATGTGGAAGGAAAAAAAGCGAATAATGGTTATGGTTACTCACGATGTAGATGAGGCTATATATATGGGTACAAGAGTAGTTGTTATGGAGCCAAGACCAGGAAGAATAAGGGAGGATATAGCTATTGACTTAGAATATCCTAGAAATCGTAATAGTAAAAAGTTCTTAGAATATCGTACTAAGATATTGGAAATGCTGGACTTTGGTAAAAGTGAATAATGATAAAGAGTGCATCTCAAATTTAACTTTATCCCAGAACTATCCGCTCTAATAATCTCATTTCCTTAAAGTTAAGAGTAGGTACGTTGTTAGATAATGATTCTTAAGCTTTAGAGAGAGTAAAAACTCAATCTAAAGTCAAGAACTCTGTTTATTTTGAGAAGGCTGCTTTAAATATATTTTAATTTGTGGGGGAGAAGAATGAAAAAGAAATTTTTAAGTTTATTATTAGGTGCTGCTTTAGTAACATCAGCTGCTTTAGCAGGTTGTGGACAGGCTAATAAATCAGATAAAGCTGCTTCTACTAATAATGTTTCAAAAAATGAAGGGCTTTCAGAGGAGGAAGCTTGGAAGAAAGAACCAGCTTATGGTAAGCCAATTAAAGTTGGTTATAATGGAGGACTTTGCTTAGGAGCTTTTGGTATTGCTGCTGAAAAAGGATTCTATAAAGAAGAGGGATTAGATGTTAAAATAGTAAAAATGCAATCACAAACAGATGCACTTGGAACAGGTCAGGTAGATGTTGCAGGAGATCATATTGCTACATTGTTAGTTCCAGCTGTTAACGGTGTTAAGGCAGTATTTACAACAGGATGTCACACAGGATGTAAATCTCTTTATGTATTATCAAAATCCGGAATAAAGTCAACTTCTGATTTAATAGGAAAAACAATTGCTGTAGGAGATGGTATTGGTGCATCAGACCATAATATTTCATTAAGATTTTTAAATCATGATAAGGTAGATCCAAATAAAGTAAAATTTAAACCAGTAGAATCCAGTGCGGTTATATTATCAATGCAAAAGGGAGAAGTGCAAGCAGCAACCTTAAGTGACCAATTTGCAAAGAAATTTGTAGATGACGGTACACTAAAAGTTATTCGTTCTTTAACATTTGATAAAGATTTTAAAGATGAAACTTGTTGTGTTCATGCAGTAAATAGTGATTTCTATGAAAAAAACCCTATTACTGTAAAAAAACTTACTCGTGCTCATAAGAAAGCAAGTAAATGGATAGAGAAAAATAAGAAAGAATTTGTTAAAATTATGCTTGATAAAAAATGGGCTTCAGGTAACTATGATTTAGTATTAGATATTGCAAATACATATAATTTTGATGTTTCTGATGATATTACAGAAGCTACTTTACGTAAGATTATAGATGACTATAAAACATTTGGATTAATTGATAAAAATAAAGATACAGATGAAATAATGAAGAATTTATGGCATAAAGTTTTATCTGACAAATAAAGATTGAAAGTTGAAGGTGGAAATTTTTGAAGAATAGACTTTTAATAGGAATTATTTATTTAATTGCAGGTATTTTATTAATAGTTGGACCACAAATCTTTATACCTGTTTGTCAACAGGGAGAAAAAATCATGAAATGTTTTTGGACTCAGCGTGCTGAATTAGGAGTCGGAACTTTATTTATGGCTTCTGGGGTTTGTGTGATTTTAGCAAAATCAGAATTAATTAGATTGGGAATAAGTATATCAAATGTGTTTTTAGGTATTTTAACATTTTTAATACCATTTGTTTTGATTGGTGGATGTAAAAAGCTTGATATGACATGTAGAAGTATTACCTTCCCAATATTCTATGTAATTGCTAGTGTTACAATTATAATATCTTTATTAAATTGTTTTTATTTAAAAAAGAAAATAATATAAAATAATATTCATAAATAAGAAGGCATTTTCAAGTTTAAATTATAGCTTGAGAATGCCTTTTATTTAAAAAAGGTTATAAAACTGTTTGTAGAAGAAGGGCTAAATCCATATAAATTAAAATATTATATGCAAAGATTAAATCTACTATAAATAAAATTATGCTAACCTAACTTATCGCCCTTTTCAACAGTTTGTTGTGGCTGAATCAATACTATGCCTTGAGTAGCATAAATACCTAATACTAATACTTCTGACATAAAATCAGCAATTTGTCTTGGGGGAAAGTTCACTACTCCTAAAATTTGTTTGCCTATAAGTTCTTCTTTTTTATAACATTCAGTAATTTGGGCACTGGATTTCTTTATACCAATTTCGCTGCCGAAATCTATTAATAGTTTATAAGCAGGTTTTTTTGCTTTTTTAAAAAATTCTACTTTGATAATTTCCCCAACCCTTATATCTAATTTCATAAAATCCTCAAAATTAATCATAAAGACATCTTCCTTTCCATATTATGTGGATATAATTACTAATAATTTAAAAACAATATTCTAAATTATTAAGTTATGATTACATTTATTTATTCTTTATTTTTACCAATTAAACTATCTGGAAAAATTAAATAATTCATTTTAAAATATAAATATATCAATATGTTATATGTGTATTAGAAATCTTTTAATTATGCAATTCGCTAAAGTTATGATTACATCCATTATATTCTTTATGCTTACCAACTAAACTATCTAAAAAATAAAGAACTATTTTAAAATAGTCCTTTAAAATTATTATTATATTCTATTATAGCTTTTTTAATAGATAAGTCTTTTCTAAAATCTAGATAGTTTTTAGCATATTTTTTGATTCTTTCTAAATTCTATAGGGGATATTTTTTCTAAATGTTTAAATACTCTAGTGAATGATGAATTATGCTCATAACCAACTATCTGAGAAATTTGTAAAATTGTTAAGTTTGTATTCAAAAGAAGTGCTTTTGCTTTTTGGACTCTAAGATTTTGTATATATTCAATAGGAGAGACTTTCATTTTACTTTTAAACCATTCACTATAATAACTAATATTATAATGTTCAATATCTGCTAATTTTTTTAAATCTATATCTTCTGCAAAATGTTCATTAATATATTTTATAGAATCATGTATAGTTTCATCCACAATAAAATCATAACAATACATAAATAAGTTATTGATAGAGTTAGAACTCTTTTTATTATTAGCTTCATTTAATAATAAATATCTTATAGCTTCCCATTTATGATCAAACAAAAATTCTTTTCCGCCTGCTAAATTTTCCATATCATACTTATTGAGCATGTTATTAGATATATCTAAGATTAAAAATTCATTATTATTATTAGCTCTAAAAGTGTGCTTACAATATGGAGGAAGAAAGAATAGGTGTTTATTTTCTAATGTTAATTTTTTATAAGTAGTTTCTATATCAAGAACTCCATGAATGGGTAAAATTAATTGAGCATATGAATGAGCATGTGTATTAAATTTATAATCATATATTCTACGTTCACATTTTATATTATTCAAAAGTATTCACCTTTTTCTTTTTATATAATGTAATTGTAAGCTAATTTAATAAAATTATTATAACATAAGTTTATTATTCTCTATTCATATAGATTGTCTTATACTCGTAACAGAACTGGATTTTAGCTGGTTGAGATTTGTTAGTTGTAAGTTAGAATTAGATGATTATAAAATATTTTAAATCAGTGTATCTGATGGCTACCAGCTTCTATATCTACATCTTATTGAAAGTTGGAGTAAATAGCTGATACGCCCCTAGATAACGATTCCCATCCGCTCTAATGCTCCTATCTTTCTAAAGTTAAGAGTGGCTATGTACTTGTATAATGATTTCTAATTTTTATATATAGTAAAGTCATCGCATAAATCCAATAACTCTCTATTTATGATAAAATAAGCATATTAAGAATAGAAGGATGTTTAATATGCTTAAAATTAAGGACTTATATAAAAAGCAAAAAAATACTGTAATAAAAGATGTAGATATTAATATAGATAAGGGAAGTTCTATAAGTATAGAGTGTAACAATAAAAATTATAAACATTGTGCATAAGTTAGTGATTATTTAAAGGATAAATATTATGCATAAATCAATTCACTATTGAAACTAACAGTTTTACGGGCCCATAATTTTTTATAATCTACTTTGCAGTTTGCTAATTCTTTTGGGGTATCTTCTATAATTTTAACTACTTCTTCTATTACTTCCGGATTTTGATGTCTTGCATCTAATGTGAATTTAACATTAGATGGTATAATTGTATGTATATTAGGGGAACAAATTATTCTACCAGTAGTATACACTAATTTATCATCAAGTTTATCAAGTTATTTATGCAAATATTGAATAGCTTCAGAAGCCGCTAAAAGAGCATCTTTTCTCATTCTTTGTGGAACTGTTCCAGCATGACCAGCTTGGCCAATAAATTCAAATTCATAGTTTACCATTCCAACAACGCCTTCTACAACACCTATGTCTATTTTTGAAGATTCTAAAACTGGGCCTTGTTCAATATGAAGTTCTAAAAGAGCCATATCATCTGTTGTTATAGTTGCCCCTAGTTTATTCATTCTTTTTGAAAATTCCGCTCTTGCTTCAAGATCAGGTTTAGATAAAGATAATCTTGTTATTCCACCATTTTCTGTAGTGCCGAATTTACTGAAGGTAATAATCTTATCTTCTAATCTTTTTTCATCACAAATTAACATATAAAACACTCCCTTACATATTTAGTATATAACTTACTGAAATGCTTGTCATGTCTATATTTGTACCATGATTTCTAATTTTAATGCTTTTATCTTAGTTAGAAGAAAGAGTAAAGATAATTTAATTTATAGTTATATCTATTAGTTTCTTTATGTTTGAATTATTAGAAGAAGAAAGGGCAATTTAAAATATAATTATTTTTATCAATTTTTAAAATTTTGTCTTATTAAACAGGGAGAAAAGGTAGTTTTAATTATAGTTATATTTATTAAGTTTTTTATTTTCATCTTATTAAAGGAAGGGGTAAAAGGTTGGCTATATTTCTTCTATAATATACTTAATAAATTTTATATTTTTTAAACTTTATATAATTAAAGCTTCAGAGTGAATTTTGCAGTTTAAAAGTTTTAGTAAAATTTATTATTTTCTATTGATACAGTTTATCTTATAGCCATTGCAGTGAACTGGATTATATTTTTTAGTTGTAAATTACAATTGAATTTATTATTATCGTATCAGTTTGGTTAATAGTGTTATTATTTATTTTAGAGTTAGTTAAAAGGATAATATAAGAAGAAATAGAATTGTAGTTAATATAAAAATAATTTAATGTGGAGGAGAAATTATGAATATTAGGTTTAATACAATTACTGTAAAAGACTTAGATGAATCATTAAAGTTTTATAAAGAAATTTTAGGATTTATAGAGATAAAAAGATTCAATCCTATGGAAGGGGTGACTATAGCTTTTTTAAAAGATGAAGATTCAGGACTAATTGAATTGATTGAGTATCAAAACACTTCCAAGGATGATGATATTAGAGAATCAATTGTGTCAATCGGTATAGGAGTTGTAGATTTAGAAAGAACTTTAAATGAACTAAAGGACAAAGGAGTAGAGCTCATACGCGGTCCAATAGAAGTTCCGAGTGGTGAAAAGTTTGCATTTATAAAAGACCCTAATGGTGTTGAGATAGAATTAATTCAAGGATTCGATATACTTATGTAATAGAAAAATTGACAATTAGACTGGATTTAATGTATATTATATTTAAGATAGATTTCGAAAGAAGAGAGGGAAGTTTGTGAGTGTCTAGTATCTAAAATAGTTAAGTTAATATTAATTCTAAAAAATAGGAGGGGTATACCTTTTATTTCTTATGGAATTAATTTGTACTATTAAAGATACAAGTCCACGAATTTACTTTAAAGGGGTAATATAATTACCTTTATTAATTGTTGAATTTTAAGCTGTGGGAGTATCCATAGCTTTTTTATTATATAAAAATAGAAATCTATCAAGATTTCGTAGACTTGTATTGTAATAAAAAATACAAGGAGAGATCATTGAGATGAATAAAGAAACATTAGAAAAATTACATTATTATGAATTAAAAGAAATGATAAAAGAATATTGTGTCAGCGGTTTAGGAAAAAGATTAATAGAAAAATTAGAACCCAGTAGTAATATAAAGATTGTAAATCAAAGACTAGATGAAACATCTGAAGGAAGAAGATTATTAGATGCCTCTTATAATATACCATTAGAGGGCATTTTCAATGTATTACCTCTTATTGAAAAAATTGAAAAAGGAGTATCTTTGGAAGCCACTGATTTGATTATGATGTCAAATTTTTTAAGAGGATGTAGGAAAGTAAAGTTATTCATAAAAGACAAAGAGGGATATGCCCCTACATTGACCGCTTATGGAGAAAATATTTGTGATTTGAGTTATATTGAAGAGGAAATAAATAAATCAATTAGAGGTAGTGTAGTTGACTCAAATGCTAGCAAGGAACTTAAAAAAATAAGAAGAAATATTGATATATGTGAAAGTAAGATAAAGGGAAGATTAGATAAGTTTCTTAAAAATAGTGCAAATAAAGAGTATATTCAAGAATTCTTTATTAGTCAACGTGATGGAAAACATACCATTGCAATTAAGGCAGCACATAAAAATAAAGTAGAGGGAACTATCGTTGAAACATCTTCAAAAGGAGCAACAGTGTTTATGGAGCCAAATGTTATCTCAAAGTATACAAGTGAATTAACAGTATTAAAAGCAGAAGAAAGTGTGGAAGAATACAAAATCCTAGCAACTTTAACAGAGATGATTTTTGAAAGAATAAAAGATTTGAAGATGAATGTTGATGTTATATCTGAATATGATATGATCTGGGCAAAAGCTAAATATAGTAAAGTAATAAATGGAATTAAACCTAAATTAAATGACTATGGATATATAAAAATAATTAAAGGGAAATATCCTCTTATTAAAGAGAGTATACCTTTAGACTTTGAAATCGGAAAAGATTATAGAGGATTAATAATAACAGGGCCAAATGCAGGTGGTAAAACGGTAGTATTAAAGACAATTGGATTGTTAACATTAGCAATACAATCTGGATTTCACATAGAAGCTGAAGAAGGAACAGAGTTTTCAGTATTTAAAAAGTTATTTGTTGATATTGGTGATAATCAAAGTATTGAAAATGCATTAAGTACATTTTCATCTCATGTAAAGAATCTAGCTGAGATAATTAAGGAAAGCACCAAGTCAACATTACTATTGTTTGATGAAATTGGTAGTGGAACAGAACCAAATGAGGGATCTGCTTTGGCTATTGCAATATTAGAAGAATTGTATCATAGGGGTTGTATAACTATATCAACTACTCATTATGGAGAAATAAAAAACTTTTCAAAAGAACATCCTGATTTTGAAAATGCAGCTATGGAGTTTGAAAAAGAAACTTTAGAACCATTATATAAGCTTAGCATAGGAAAAGTAGGAGATAGTAATGCTTTATATATTTCTAAAAAGATGGGATTATATGATTCGGTTATTGATAGAGCAAGAAAATATATGGATACTAAAAGTTATAATTATAATTTAATAGAAGGCAGCAAGATTATAAAAAATAAAGAGCTACAAGCGAAGGAAGATTTTTATGAATACTCTGTAGGGGATAAAGTTATTCTTTTAGAAAATAATGAATCAGCTATTGTATATAAAGAAATAGATAGATTAAATAATGTGACTGTACTATATAATAAGGAATTTATTGAAGTTAACTATAAAAGAATAAAGTTAGAATTAAAGGCAGGTGACCTTTATCCAGAAGGGTATGACCTAAATCAGTTATTTATAAGTTTTAGGGAAAGAAAGTTAGAAAAAGATATTAAGAGAGGATCTAAAAAAGCATTGAAAAGAATAAAAAAAGAAGCTTTAATTTGATTTTAAAAGCTGTAAATGCTCTTTAGCAGAACCAATGATAATATTGTCATTGGAACCCATGGTAGCAAGTATAGGAACTTCAATATTTGATAATTGTTTAAAAACTTGTGGATTTTCTATTATAGGTAATGTTTCTGATAGATTTTCATTGCAGAAAAAATTTGAAAAAGTATTTGAACTTAAATGAAAAAATCCCCAAACTAAAGATGATAAAAGTTTTTCTGGATGACCATTAGCAATATTGTTTTATGATTCTTTAAATTATGGTTTGAAATTAAGTTAATAGGATATGGTATAATAATATATATTGTAATTTGTTAAATAGTTTAAATTATATAAATAAAACTAAAATTTGTAATTGCAAAAGATAAAGGAGAAAAAATGTTATTTGAAAATTTAGAGATACTTAAGCCTATTCAAAAGGCTTTAAAAGAAGAAGGGTATAAACAAACTACCCTAATACAAGAAAAATCTATTCCTTATATACTAGATGGAATAGATTTGGTTGGTTGTGCTCAAACCGGTACTGGAAAAACAGCAGCCTTTGCAGTTCCTGTATTACAAAATCTTGCTAAGGATAAGAAAATTAATAAAAATCATAGGACTATTAGAGCTTTGATATTAGCTCCTACTAGAGAACTTGCTATTCAAATAGGAGAAAGCTTTGAATGCTATGGTAAATATATAAATCTTAAAAGTGCAGTTATTTTTGGTGGAGTATCACAAAATCCTCAAACAAAGGCACTTAGAGAAGGTGTGGATATACTAATTGCAACTCCAGGAAGAATGATTGATTTATTTAATCAAAAGTATATTGATTTACGTAACATAGAATGTTTTGTTCTAGATGAAGCAGATCGTATGCTAGACATGGGTATGATTCATGATGTTAAAAAAATAATATCAAAGTTACCTAAGGCTAGGCAAAATTTATTATTCTCTGCAACCATGCCATCTGAAATTACAAAGCTAGTAGATTCTATTGTAAAAGATCCAATAAGAGTAGAAGTTACACCAGTTTCATCTACGGTAGATACTATTACACAAGAAGTATATTATGTTCGTAAAAAGCAGAAGAGATCTTTACTTAAACATTTACTTAAAGATAAATCTATAGAGTCTGCTTTGGTATTTTCCACAACAAAACGTGGAGCAAATATGATTGCAAAAGATCTTGTTGAAGCAGGAATAGAAGCTGAAGCTATTCATGGTAATAAATCACAAAATGCACGACAACGTGCTTTAAATAATTTTAAAGAAGGTAAAATAAGAGTTTTAGTTGCGACAGATATAGCAGCAAGAGGTATAGATGTTAATGAATTATCTCATGTATTTAATTATAATCTTCCAGATATACCTGAAACTTATGTTCATAGAATTGGACGTACTGGAAGAGCTGGATCTAAGGGGGTTGCAATTTCCTTTTGTGATATTGAAGAAATAAAATCTCTTAAAGCTATTGAAAAACTTATTCATAAGGAGATACCAGTTGTAGAGGACCATCCTTATAAAATGAAACATATTAATGAGGATGAAGTTAAGAAGGAAAACACTAAAAATAATTCTAATAAAAAACCTTCCTCTAAAAGACAGGGTGGAAATTGGAGATATAGTAACAACAGAAGAAAGAATAATTCAACAAAATAGATTAAGAAATAAATTAATATAAATATAAAAAAAGATGATTTCTGTATTAACAGGAGTCATTTTTTTATTTTGGGCGGAAATAAAAAGTTAGCAATGAAATTTAAACATGATTCAATAAAAATTAGATTATGTTAAAAACAATGGTATTTATTACATATAAAATCTTAGGTAGAATTTTATAGAAAAATTCAGAATATTTAGTGAGAAATAAATACATAATATGATATAATATATTCATATTAATTTTATAAGTAAAAAAATATAGGGTGTAAATTGTGTATTATAAGGTTACATTAATTAATTATGAAAAAATAGTTTTGTAAATAATAAAATTACTCTATTATTTATTTTAGGTATTAAAAATATAATATTTATATTTTATTGGATTTTATTGATTATAGTATGGTAAATCAATAGTTTATAGTAGTTTATAAATATGCTACATATAGGTTGAAGATGGATATTTTTTTCATTAGATTTGTTTATTGATTCTGCTCTCATTTCTGGTAGGTAATATTTTTGTGCTAAAACCACTATATTTCAAAAATCTCAGAGTAATCAATGTTCATATAGTTTCACAAAACTTACTATAAATATAGGAGGTAAAGTTATGAATAAGGAAGAATTAAAGACTATTAAACAGGCTATAATAAATGAAAATGAAGGTTATGAATTTTATAAAATGGTGTCAAAAGATACAAATTCGGAAGAGGCTAAAAAAGCATTCCTAGAATTGGCAGAAGAAGAATTAAAACATGTGAAATGGTTAAAAGATTTATTCACTAAACTAAAAGATAATAAAATGGATAGCATAGACTTAAAAGAGATTCAAGTAGCTTCACCAAAGATATTTGCTTGGCAAAATTTAGATAGGGAAGGTGCTTCAAAAGCAGTGTCAGTATTTGGTATAGGGATTCAAATGGAAAGAGATTCTGTAGACTTTTATAAAAAGGCTGCTAAATATACAGAAGTTCAAGAGGCTAAAGTAATATATGAAGAATTAGCTAAGTGGGAACAAAGCCACTTAGAACAATTTTATAAAGAATATGAAACATTAATGGAAGAATGGTGGAGTGAGCAAGGATTTGAGCCATTTTAAAGAATAAAATTACCTGCATCTTAATTTTAGATGCAGGTTTTTAAATTATAAGAGAATATAAATAAATTGTATATAAAAGTACAAGAATTTCATCTTAGATATAGTTGACCAATCAACTATATTGTGATATATTAAAAAGATAGTTGATTAGTCAACTATAGGAGGATTACATATGGAAAAAAGAAATCTTTTAAACAAATATATAGCAATGATAGATAGAGCGTCACAAGGTTATTTAGATGAAGCCCTAAAAAAGTATGAGTTAAGTTCAGGAACATATCCTTTTATTTTGGCACTATATGACAATGAAGGCATAAATCAAAATGCTTTAAGTGAGTATGTAAAAGTAGATAAGGCTCTTTCTGCTAGAGCTATAAAAAGGCTTATAGAGCTTGAATATGTAGAAAAAATTATAAATAGTAAAGATGCAAGAGCATATAAATTATATCTTACAGAAAAGGCTAAAGCTGTTGTTCCAGAAGTTAGAAAAGCCTTAGATGGTTGGTTACATATAATAACTAATGGATTAACAGAGGAAGAGAAAGAAACTGCAGAATGTTTACTGCAAAATATGTATATGAATATAAAGGAGTCTAAAGCTAAAA
The DNA here is from genome assembly GCA_019933195.1 of Clostridium sporogenes. Lineage (NCBI taxonomy): Bacteria > Bacillati > Bacillota > Clostridia > Eubacteriales > Clostridiaceae > Clostridium > Clostridium sporogenes. Next base: position 1,468,584 of record CP082942.1, on the reverse strand, counting down.
ACTAATATAACTAAAGAGGAGGAAAGTTATATATGGATAATAGAACTAAAGAAGAAAACAATACATATAAAAATAATTGGATAATACTTGCTATAGTAGTTATGTCACCATTTATGGCATGTCTTGACAGTAGCATAATAAATGTAGCATTGCCAGTTATGGCAAAAGAACTTTATACATCCATGGCAGGAATTCAACAGGTTGTTACAAGTTATCTTATAGTAATTTCTGCAGCTATACTTATATTTGGAAGATTAGGAGATATAAAAGGAAAAACAAGTGTATTTAAATATGGATTTATAATATTTGTTTTGGGATCTTTTTTATGTGGAATATCAACTACACTTAATTTTTTAATATTTTCAAGAATCGTTCAAGCCATAGGAGCAGCCATGACTATGTCTACAAGTCAAGGAATTATAACAAATACATTTCCATCTAATGAAAGAGGCAGAGCACTTGGAATTTCTGGTACATCTGTTGCACTTGGAACTTTACTTGGACCACCTTTAGGAGGATTAATAATATCAGTAGTAAGTTGGGAATATATATTCTTGATAAATGTTCCTATAGGATTAGTAGCATTTATAGCAGCAATGAAATATTTACCTAAGGATAAGGTGAAAAGCGATCAATCTCTAGATATTAAAGGAGCAATTCTTTTTGTTATATGCATAGTTGCTTTATTTTGGGCAATGCTTAAAGGTCAGCAAACAGGATATAATCATATTAGCATAATTATATCATTTATAATATCATTAATATGTTTTATTGTATTTATTATATTAGAATTAAAAATTGAAAATCCTATGTTAGACTTGTCAATATTTAAAAATAGAGTGTTTTCTGTTAATATATTTAGTGCTTTTGTAATGTTTATAGGAATAAGTTGTATAAACATAATACAACCATTTTATCTTCAAGATGTATTAAAATTATCACCAGGTAAAACAGGACTTATAATGATGGCATATCCTATTGTTTTAAGTATTGTAGCTCCAATAAGTGGATATTTATCAGATAAAATGGGAAGTAAAAAACTTACATTAGCAGGCATTGTAGTAGCATCTATTGGATTGCTTTGTATGACTTTTTTAAATGAACAATCAACATTTTTAATGATTACCTTATTGTTATCTGTAGTAGCATTAGGAAATGGATTATTTCAATCTCCTAATAATTCATTAGTTATGTCATCAGTTGAAAAAACTAAATTAGGAATAGCAGGTGGTGTAAATGCTCTTATTAGAAACTTAGGATTTATTTTTGGAGTTTCAATTTCAACCACCATATTGTATAACAGAATGAGTTATAAAATAGGTTATAGAGTGCTAAGCTATGTGGAAGGAAGAGGAGATGTATTCATCTATGGTATGAGGTGGGTATATTTTATGGCAGCAGTGTCATGTATTATTGGATTTTTAGTATCCTTAATTAATAAAATAAAATTAAAACCAGATAGATAAAAATATAATAATAGAAATGATTTTTATATGCTCTCTTTATAGTATACATTTGAAATAATAAAGCTGTTACTATGAAGGGAGTATATTGTTATCATTAACACCGAAATAGATATTTTCCTAAGAAAAAGTAGGGTTTAAAAAGAATCTTTCTGATGTCTATTTGGGACTAAAATTTGTCGGAACGGAGCGGACAAGGTAATTAAATACTAGTATAATAATATTAGGTTATACAAGACTAACTTTGATATAAACAGAGTTATTAATTTTAGGGGGAGTTTTTACTCCAACTAAAGTTTATAAAATGATTATCCAGAAATGTATCTATTCTTTAATATTATTTTTAAGAAGATAGTAGTATTAGAGTGGAGAGTCATTGGATAAATAGAATTTTATAGGGGGAATTGTGATGAAAATAACTGTTTTGGTAGAAAATAATACTAGTAATCCTGATTGTGAACCTAAGCATGGGTTGAGTTTACATATACAAACCACCCATCATTGTATTCTTTTTGATTTTGGACCGGATGGGTCTACTTTATTAAAAAATGCTGATGTTTTGGGTGTTGATCTGTCCAATGTAGATACTGCTTTTCTTTCACATGGACATATGGATCACGGTGGTGGATTGAATACATTTTTGGAGCGTAATGTTAGCTCTATGATTTATGCTCGTCCAGACGCTTTTTCGTCACATATAATAAAAGTGTTTGGAAAAGACTATGCTGTAGGAGTAGAGCCATCTTTGACCAATCATCCTCAGATAGTGCTAACTGAATCATCCCAGATTATTGATGAAGAGTTACGGGTATTTAGTAGTCCTTGCGGGAATGTGCTTAAACCCATGTTTAATAACACTCTTTATGCTGAAAAAAATGGCGTAATGGTGGAGGATGATTTCTCTCATGAACAGAGTTTACTTATTACAGAAGGAGAAACAACTGTACTAGTAGGTGGTTGTGCCCATGGAGGGATTGTAAACTTATTAAACAAAGCAGAGGAGATATTAGGTCGTCCTGTAGATTTTGTAGTATCTGGATTTCATCTATATGATCCACCTACTAAAAAGACAGAGCCTGAAAGTAGAATTGATGAACTAGCTGAAAAACTATCTAAATATTCAACAGGCTATTTTACTTGCCATTGTACAGGTGAAACAGCTTTTAATAGACTTCATTCTTTGTTAGGAGATAAAATAAATACACTTTCAACAGGGGATGTAATAGAATTATAAATTTTATTTAAAAACTATCCATCTTTTATGGGTGGTTTAATCTTTTTTAGATAGTTGAAAACTTAATATATAGTTCAGCATTTTGATAACTGGAAATTTAATGTATGGTACAATATTGAGAAGAAAGTTAGAAATCATGTAAAATTATCTAGTATTTATATAAAACAGAGGTACTGGAATAAATAGAAAAGGTAGGGTATTGGTGTTGAAAGAGAGGTATCAGAATCTGTTCAAAAAGTGTATTTTAATTTAAAAGTTTTAGAATTACTTGTTTATTTTCATGGATAGTAACAAGCAAAATTAGAAAAATTACACTTAAGAGTTTAAACAAGAGTAAATTTGAAAAAGCTGTGATAAGTAAAAATTACCACAGCTTTAAATTATTTAGTATAGTTATCAAAATAACCTTGTATAAATATTATAGGTGTACCTTTATCCCCACTTCCAGAAGTTAAGTCAGAAAGTGATCCTATAAGGTCTGTAAGTCTTCTTGGAGTAGTTCCTTGAGATGCCATAGAACCTACAAGATTATCTTCTTTATTTTTTATATATTCAGATATAGCTTTTTTAAGTTCATCGCCTTTTAAATCGGCAAAGTCATTATCTGCAAGATATTTCAATTTAACTTCGTTTGGAGTTCCATCAAGTCCTTGTGTATAAGCAGGTGCAACTACTGGATCAGCAAGCTCCCATATCTTACCCACAGGATCTTTGAATGCTCCGTCTCCGTAAATCATAACTTCAACATTTTTACCTGTCTTTTCTTTAAGCTTAGCTTGTATAGTATCAACAACAGGCTTGCAGTTACGAGGGAATAACTTAACAGTGTCTTCAGTAGATTTGTTTGAACCTAAAAGACCATAGTTTTCATTAAATCCACCACCATCAACAGATGAAGATAATATATTATCAAGGCTGTATATTTTTTCGCCACCATTATTTTTAAGTATTTTTTTAGTTCTAAATCTTGTGTGTATATCACAAGCAAGAACATTCTTTGTATAGTTTAATATAGTTTTTGGATTATTTGAGAATATAACTTCACATTCAACACCATATTCTTCGATTAAAGATTTATAGTATTCAACATAATCAACTCCAGTAAATGTATGTTTAACTTCTCCAAAACAATCACGGAATTGTTTTTCAGTTAAAACATCACTCCAAGGGTTTATTCCTTTTTCATCTAACATGTCTATATCAACAAGGTGATTACCAACTTCATCAGATGGATAGCTAAGCATAAGCACGATTTTTTTAGCAGCACCTTTTGCAATACCACGAAGGCATATAGCAAAACGGTTACGGCTTAATATTGGGAAGATTACTCCTATAGTATCATTACCGAATTTTGATTTTACGTCTTTTGCAATTTGATCTATTGTGGCATAGTTACCTTGGGCACGAGCAACAACAGATTCTGTTACAGTAACAACATCCTTATCATTTATTTTAAAGCCTTCAACTTCAGAAGCCCTTAATACGCTATCAACAACGATATCTTCTATACAATCTCCTTCATTAATGATAGGACAACGAAGACCTCTAACAACAGTTCCAACTACTCTTTCCAAATTTATCTCTCCTTAACTTCAAAAAAATTTTGAATTAAATTTACTTTCTATACTTGTAATATACAACATTTTTATGGTATAAGTAAAATAAATAGTATGTATAGTGGATATAAGGAGGGCTTATATGATAAGTAAATTAGATTTATATAGAGTGTTTAGTTGCGTAGGAAAGTGTAAAAGCTTTTCAAGAGCCGCTAAGGAGTTATATATGACACAACCAGCTGTAAGTCAATCTATAATGCAATTAGAAAAAGAGCTTAGTATAAGACTTTTTACACGAACTCCAAAAGGGGTTATTTTAACTAATGAAGGTGAAATTTTATTTGAATATGTAACTTCTGCTATAAGTTTAATAGAAGCAGGAGAAAAAAAGATGTTGGATTCTAAAAATCTTATGATTGGAGATTTAAAAATAGGGGTAGGAGATACCACTTCTAAGTATTTTCTATTATCCTATTTAGAAGAATTTCATATAAAGTATCCAAACGTAAAATTGAAAATATTAAATGGAACTACTGTAGAACTATGTAATTTAGTTAAAACAGGAGATATTGACTTAGCTATTTGTAACTTACCAATAGAAGACTCTGTTTTAGAATTTAAAAAGTGTATGGAAATACAAGACATATTTGTTTGTGGGGAAAGGTTTAATAAAATTATATCTAAGCCTTTAAGTTTTGTAGAAATTTCAAAGATGCCACTTATATTATTAGATAGAAAATCTAATTCAAGACAGTATGTAGAAAAATATTTGTTGTCAAAGGGGGTTAATATTAGTCCAGAAATAGAACTTGGTGCTCATGATTTATTATTACAATTTGCAAAGATAAATTTAGGAATAGCTTGTGTTGTAAAAGAATTTGCATTAGAATGTTTAGAAAAAGAAATTTTGTTTGAGGTAAAAACAAAAGAACCCATACCTAAGCGAAATATAGGCTTTTGCTATTTGAAAAGTGTATCACTGTCTCCAGCAGCAAGAACATTTTTAGAATCACTATAAAAAAAACTAAAATCACTTTAAGAAAAAAATTATCTTCATTTTCCATAATAGTACCAACGACTTTTACTAATTTTTTCATAAATAACATCTCCAAATAAGTTTAGCATAAAAATATTATCAATAGAAGAACAGATAGAGTATAATTAAGGAGTATGTAGATAGGCTTTGGCAGAATATATCTAATTTAAGTAAGAAAATAAAGGATAAAAGTGTTAAAGCACAGGGAATGCAGGAAGTTCTTGTTAAAAGCAATTTAAAGGATATGGAAAAGACTATGGCTATGTATGTTCCCCTTTTTGCAGTTGTAAATGCAAAATATAATGGAGCAGATAAAAAAGAGTGTCCTAGGATTATAGCTCTAGATGAAGCATTTTCAGAAGTTCATGAAAATAATATAAGCGATATGTTTAAGCTTTTAGAAAAAATGAATTTAGATTATGTGTTAAATTCTCAAGTTTTATGGGGAGATTATGAAACAGTAAAGGAACTAGCTATTTGTGAATTAACAAAGGATAGGGAAGATGATATTGTTGTAGTAGAGAGATTTCAGTGGAATGGAAAAGAAAAAGTTATAGTTTTAGAATGAGATATGGTGACAAACTTAAGTTTTGGAGATTTAGTGTAGAGGATTATTTGAAAATAATATAACATAAAGAGATATCACATACTAGCAAAGCTAAATTAGATAATATTAAAAATGATGAATTATCATTTTTAATAGAAAGAATTAAGGAAAAGAGATTGGCAGGATATCAGGAGATGTTAATTGAAGATTATACAAAAGATATTATAAACATGATGATAGTATAGTGAATAATGAATACTAGAAATCTTATGAATAGTTATGTCGGGGTATATCAGTGGAGGTGTAAAACTTTGAAAAATAAAATAAAAAGGATATTGATGGTTATTATGGTAATAGCTTTAATAGGAACAGCAGCAATATTTTTTAGTGATTTTAGGGTAAGATCAGAAAGTAAAAAATACATTGTAAATCCTAAAGATGTTCCAGAAGCAGAGGCAATTTTAGTATTAGGGGCTTATGTCAAGCCAAATGGTGAACTTTGTGATATGTTAGAGGATAGAGTAGCAGTTGGAATAGATTTATATAAAAATAACAAGGCGAAAAAAATGCTATTTAGCGGAGATCATGGACAAGTTAATTATGATGAAGTAAATGCAATGAAGCAAGTTGCTGAAAAAAAAGGGGTTAAAAAGGAGGATATATTTTTAGATCATGCCGGATTTAGTACCTATGAAAGTATATATAGAGCAAAAGAGATTTTTAAAGCTAAAAAAATAATAATTGTAACTCAACAATACCATCTTATGAGGGCTGTGTATATAGCAAGACATCTTGGATTAGATGCCTATGGAGTAAGCTCTGATAAAAGAAATTATAGGGGAATAGATAAATATAAAACTAGAGAAATTGCAGCAAGAGTAAAGGATTATTTTAATGTTAATTTAATTAAACCCAAACCTAAATATCTAGGAGATACTATACCTGTAAGTGGAAATGGTATAGTTACACATGATAAGTAAGTAGAGAGTAATAGTATGATATAAATAATGTTAAAAAAGCTGTAGTAATTAAAAATTATTGCAGCTTTAAATTATTTTATATATATTAAGATGTTTATAGTTAAACCCTTAAATTGTGGATAAATTTAAAATATATGTCTTACAATTCCATAGATTATAACAATATAGGGTATATGTTATATTTGCCATAAAAGTAATTTGAATAATAATTATAATAACGAAGGGGAATTCTTTATATGGACATAGATAAGAATGCTATTATAAAATATAACTTAGTTGTATTTTTATTTTAATTAAAATCTGAATATAATAATTAAATACATAAATGTTTTAGAATATAATTTATTTGTACAGTGCAATATTCTATTAATGATATATTAATGGAAACTATAGTTATAAACATAGTTTTATTTTTTATCCCATGACTACCCGCTCTAATACTCCTCTTCTTCAAAGTGAGAGTAAAGAGCAGGTACGCCCTTGGATAACCATTTTCTAAGCTTTAACAGAAGTAAAAACTTTCTCTGAAGCTCAGAAAATGGTTATAAGTAGCAAAGGAGAGGTTTTTATGAAAGAGTATACTTGTAGAAATTGTCATCATAATATTTGCGCAAGGAAAGTTCCTATATTTTCTTCTTTATCAGAAAAAGAATTAATAAAAATTGTAAATATGACAGGGCATGAAGCTTTTAAAAAGGGAGAAGCTATTTGCAACGAAGGAGATAAATCGGAAACTTTAGTTATTATAAATGAAGGAAAAGTGAAACTTTGTAAGCTTACAAAGGAAGGGAAAGAACAAATTATTCATATACTTTCTAGTGGAGATTTTTTTGGAGAATTAAATCTTTTTAATGATAATGAGAGTTATAATTTTTCTGCTTATGCCATATCTGATGTAAAAATATGTACTTTTACAAAACAGAAAATGGATGATATATTATTAAAAAATCCAGACATATCCTTAAAGATATTGAAAGAGGTAACTAAAAGACTTGCAGAAACAGAAACTTTAGCTCAAAATCTAGCTACTAATGATGCAGATATTAGAATAGCTAATATGATATTAGACTTTGGTGAAAAATATGGAGTAAATAAAGAACAATATATAGAAATAAAACTGCCTATAAATAGAGAAGAAATGGCAAACTATGTGGGGGTTACAAGAGAAACTATAAGTAGAAAATTATCTAAATTCGAAGACTTGGAGATTATAAAGATTGTTGGTAATAAAGTAATTATAATTAAAGATAAGGATGCATTAAAAGAATATATAGAATAGATTATTTTAGAGAAAAGTGCTTTGCACTTTTTTTATTTTCTAAAATTTGATTTGAATCATATTTTAAAGTTCCAATAGTTTATATAATAAAGCCATAAAACACAAGAAAGTAAGGTAAGTAATATAAACAAAGTTCTTGCTTTATAGGGAAGCTTTACTTCCACTAAAGTTTAGAAAATAGTTATCTGGTGGCGTAAACGCTCTTTATCCTTACTTTGAAGAAAAGCAGAGAATCCAAATCTTCGATTTCGAAGGAATAACTTTCACAAAGTGGGATGAGATTATTAGCTGGTAGTCATAGGATAAATACTAATAAAAAATTGGAGGTAATCAATATGATGAAAAATGTAAAAATTAAAGAAAATATTTATTTGGTAGGAAAAATTGATGATAGAGATGTGCCATTCCATAGATTAACTTTAACAAAGGGAACTACTTATAACAGTTATCTTTTATTTACAGAAAAACCTACAATAATTGATACTGTAGATATAAGTTTTGGAAGGCAATACATTGAAAGTCTCAAAACTTTAATAGACTTAGAAAAAATTCAGTATATAGTAATAAATCATACAGAACCAGATCATTCAGGAGCTTTAGGAACTTTAGCTCGTAATGCTAAAAATGCAACTATTGTTTGTACTCAAAAAGCAGTGGAACAATTAAAAGCTATGTATAAACTTTATGATAGGACTTTCTTAGTAGTTAAAGATGGGGATACCCTTGATATAGGTGGAAAAACTCTTGAATTTATAGAAACACCTTATCTTCATACAGAAGAAACTATGATAACTTTTACTACAGAAGATAAAATATTATTCCCATGTGATATATTTAGTACTCATGTAGCAAATTATGAATATTTCAATGATAAAGCTAAAGAGGATATATTAGAAGATTTTAAAACATACTACAGTTTAATAATGCATCCTCATAGAAGATATGTACAAAATATGATAAAGAAAATAAGAAATTTAGATATAGAAATTATAGCACCATCTCATGGGTTTATATTAAGAGATAATGCTCAAAAATTTATAAAACTGTATGATGAAATGAGCAAAAATACAGATGTAAATAAAAAAGTTTTAATTTTATATTCTATAATGACAAACAATACTAAAAAAATTTCGGAATTAATGAAAGAATATTTTGAAAAGGACAATATAAATGTAGAGTTGATTAATGTTAATAAAACATCAGATAAGGATATTTTAGAAAATGTTAAAACATCGGATGCAATACTTGTAGGAACATCTACAAAATATGCGGACATGATTGGGAGATTAGAAGACGTTTTAAAAAGTTTAAAGGATATAAAATTAGAAAATAAAATAGCAGCAGCCTTTGGATCTTATGGATGGAGTGGAGAAGGTATTGAAGTTGTGCAAGATTATTTAAATGAAACAAATATGAAAGTTTTAAGCACTTCATATATTATAAAATCCACAGGAATGACAGATATAAAATTTCCAATAAGGATTAAATTTTCACCAGAAGAAATGGACAAGCAAGAAATAAAGAAAGCTACTATGTTTATAGCAGATTTATTATTAAATTCACTATAAGGATTATGCTAATCAATTATGAAAAATGTTTTTATAAATTAGTTAATTTAGGTTGTGTTAAGTAATTATAAAAAAATAGCTTTAGAAACCATATAACTACTATTGTGTTGTCTTAAAGGTTAAAAGATAACAAGCTTATATTTTAAGATAACAACAGGATTATCAATGTATATTGTTTTAGTTTAAAAGGTAACTTTAAAAATAATATAATTATTATTGTATTTTATTAAAGATTAAAAGATAACAAGTTTATATTTTAAGTTATAACGATAAGCTTATCCATAATGTTGATTTAAGTTAGGAGGAATTATTGTGAAAAACACTATTAATGTAAATCAAAAGCTTGGGGAAGTTGTTTCTATATTCCCAGGATCAAGTAGAATATTTAATGATATAAAAATAGATTATTGTTGTGGTGGACATGATACTCTAGGAAAAGCACTAAAGGAAAAAGGAATAAATTCAGATGAATTTATAGAAAAACTTAATGAAGAATATGAAAAATTTATAGAATCTAATGAAGAATATATAGATTGGAGAAAAGAAAAACCAATAAATATTATAGAAAATATAATAGATACTCATCATGAATACACAAAAAGAGAGCTTAAAGAAATAGATACCTTACTATCAAAAATATTAAAGGTTCATTTTGGGGATCATGGAGAAGAATTATTAAAAGTTCATAGATTATTTGGGCTTTTGAAAATAGAACTAGAAGAGCATCTAATAAAAGAAGAAGAAAATCTATTTCCGCTAATGGAGGAGTATGAATTGACTAAAGATGAAAATGTAAAAAATAAGATAAATAAATTTATAAAAGAAACAGAAGATGAACATGATAAAGCTGGAGATATATTAAAAGAGTTAGAAAAAATAACAGGAGATTTCAAAGCACCTAAAAATTCATGTACAAGCTATAAATTAACTTATGATAAGATTCATAGATTAGAAAAAGATTTATTTATTCATATATACAAAGAAAATAGTGTATTATTTGAGATGCTTTAAATGTTGAATAAAGAAGGTGATTTAAATGGATAATAAAAAAATTCAAGAATTAAAAGTAGTTTTAAAAAATTTAAATAAAGTTGGAGTTAATGATGAAATAAGAAAAGAAGCTTTAGACCTAGTAAAAGATATTGATGCTATAGATTTATCTATAGCAGAACAACAACTTATAGAAGAAGGAATGGAGCCACAGGATTTAAGGCATTTGTGTGATGTACACATGGAAGTTTTAAAGGACGAATTAAGTAAAATAAAGACAAAGATAAGTAAGGGCCATGTGGTGTATACTTTAATAGATGAACATGATAAAATTCTAAGATTCTTAGAAGATTTAGAAAAAGTGAATTCAGATATTCAAAATACTAAAAACTATAATGAAGCTAAAGAAAAAATAAATAGTCTTCATAATCTAGCAGAGAGTATATTAGATGCAGAAAATCATCACCAAAGAGAAGAAAAAGTTTTATTCGTAGAGATGGAAAAAAGAGAAATAACAGGACCTACAAGAATAATGAGAATGGAACATGATGACCTAAGATTTAGGAAAAAAGAATTAAAAAGACTTTCTGAAAATGCAGATAAAATGGAATTTGATAAATTCAAAAGTAAAGTAGATGAAACTTCTAAATATATAATTTTTAATTTAAGGGATCATATTTTTAAAGAAAACTATATCTTATATCCATCATCGTTAGAAGCCATAAAGGGAAAGGATATATGGGATGATATGAAAAAAAGATGTGATGAAATAGGATATTGTAGCTTTACATTTGAAAATTAAAAATAGCTTGATATTTATAAATTTAATAGATATTATATAATTGCATTGGGATAAACTAATGCGATTATTTTTTATATATAAAAATTATATAAGATATCGGCTGCAGGTATAAATCAAATTCGGCTATGGCTAAATAGATTAATAACGTAGCCTCTTTTAATACATTTGGAGGTAAGATTAGAAAATCAAAAAGATTGAAATGGCAAGAATAAATTAAAGATAATTTATATAAAATTGAGGTGAGCGAAAGATGGAAGGAATACAGTATTGTGATTGGGCTCTAAAAAATGAGGCAGAAAAGAAATATCATGATGAGGAATGGGGTATACCCGTACATGATGATAGAGTATTATTTGAATTTTTTGTATTAGAATATATGCAGGCTGGGCTCAGTTGGGACACGATTCTAAGTAAACGTGAAAATATGCGTAAAGCCTTTGATCAATTTAATCCATTGATTATAGTTAACTATTCAGAAAGTAAGATTGAAAAATTGATGCAAAATAAAGGCATAATCCGGAATAAGTTAAAATTAAAAGCACTTCCTGTAAATGCAAAAATATTTTTAGAAATACAAAAGGAGTTTGGAAGCTTTTCAAACTATCTTTGGAAGTATGTAGATGGTAAGCCCATTATTAATCAATGGGAAAGGAGTGAAGATGTGCCATCTAATACAAAACTGTCTGATATTATTAGCAAAGATCTAAAAAGACGGGGATTTAAATTTGTAGGTACAACAATTATTTATGCATTTTTACAAGCAGTTGGCGTGGTTAATGATCATTTAATCTATTGTCATAAACATAACTCCTGCAACAGTATATAATATAGATGCAATTAAAGCAAATCCTGAACTGCTTAATCCGAATGTTAACCATCCAAACATAACGCTAATAGCTAAAACTATTATATGTGGCGTTACTAGTGCAGTAGTTAGTCTCTGGCTTAAACGATTTATGGAAGTGAGCTCTACCAAAATCACATACGGGAATAGGCATACTATCTACAATCCTAACTTGGTTATGCTGATAGTTAAGAAAACTTCTTAGTTCTTTGCGAATAACTTCAACTGCCTTAAAAAGAGATTTTCTAGTTCTATGAAATCTTGTTCTAGTACAAAATCTAGGGAATAAATCTGTTAAGTTTTTTCTACAAAATCCAAGCCATGCTTTTTCAGAATCAATAGCTAAAAGTTCATCTATTAAAGATAGAGTTATGATTTCACTGTCTAACATCATTGATTTATCAATATCATGGCGATACTGTATATATGCTGGAGTTACTTTTGGTAAATAGTATCAATTATAGCATCGCTTAATTTATTTTTTTCATTTTTCAAAATATTTTAATTTTATTTTTCCTATACTAAAATTTTTTCCATTTTCCATACTTTTATAAAGTTTTTATAAAAATCTTGTATTTTACTAGAATATTTTCAGAAAATCCTATATAATATCCGTAAGAATTTTATTTATAAATATGAAATGTTTATGTAAATGTATATTTGAATTTTCATATTTATGAATATTTTTTTTATTTCTATCATAAGTGCTCATATAAACATAATATTCATTACAATATAAGGAGGATTTTTTATGACACTAGAGCTTGATATGATTCAAACAACTACCTTAGCTATACTTTTCTATTATATAGGTGTATTTATAAAATCTAAAGTTTCAATTCTGGGAAAATTTTGTATACCCGCTCCAGTTGTAGGTGGACTTATTTTTGCTATTTTAAATTTAATCTTTACAGAAAGTGGCTTTATATCTATATCTTTAGACACAACTCTTCAAAAGCCTTTTATGCTAGCTTTCTTTACAACTATTGGCCTTGGCGCAAGTTTTAAGATGATAAAACAGGGTGGTCTACATGTAATAATGTTTTTTATAGCGGCTCTTCTTTTAGTAATATCACAAGACGTTCTTGGAGTAGTTATGGCTAAATTTATAGGTGAAGATCCACTTCTTGGATTAATTGTTGGATCCGTAACCATGACTGGTGGTCATGGAACAGGAGCCACTTTTGGAGCCTTATTCGAATCAGAATACGGCCTTGTAGGCGCTTCCACTACAGCTATGGCTGCCGCTACCTTTGGGCTTGTATGTGGTAGCTTAATGGGTGGTCCGATAGCTAAGAACCTAATAAGTAAAAATAACCTAAAAAATAACTCAGATGAGTTTTTTCAAGCAAATTCTGATGATTGTGGAGAAGTGAGTTATAAAACGCTATTTAATACATTTTCTCTTATATTTATATCAATGGGACTCGGTTCTATTTTAGAGATGTTTTTTACAAACCTTGGTATAGTTCTTCCTTCATACATAGATGCTATGATAGTGGCAGCTATAATACTTAATATAGGGGAACGAACAAATAAGTGGAAAATAAATTCAAAATGTGTTGATATAATTGGAAATATGAGCCTTAATGTGTTTTTATCCATGGCACTTATAAGTCTTAAATTATGGGAATTAAAAAGCACAGCAGGTCCATTATTAATTTTATTAATAGGACAAGCTGTATTAATGTTTATATTTGCATACTTTATTACTTTTAGACTAATGGGAGAGGATTATGCTGCTGCTGTTATGAGTTCTGGACATTGTGGATTTGGAATGGGAGCTACTCCTAACGGTATAGCAAACATGGAAGCCATAACTTCTAAATATGGTGCATCACCAAAAGCATTTTTTATTCTTCCAGTTGCAGGGGCATTTTTAATAGACTTTTCTAATTCCTTAGTTATAACATTATTCGTAAATTTATTTAAATAATCCAATAAAAAATATAGCTAAGTAATATATGGGCATATTTAAACAAATCTATATCAATAAATAATATTTTTATTATATTTTAATATTTATGCATTTATCTATAATCTATTTAATTCTAATTAGTAGTGGTACTATGCTTATATTGCTTTGATTATAATACTCTTTCAGTGCATGATAAACAGTGAAGTTAATAAATTTAGGGGTATTTATAAAAATAAAGAAGAGTATCTTCCGTGGTTGAAGATACTCTTTTAGTGCTATAAAATATATTGACAAAAAAAGGTGTCAATGATACGAATAACGATACTATAGATGATGGCTTTTCTCCATTTTTCAAAGAATATGATGATTTTTTTGCATCCCATGAAACTCCATGTTCAATAGATTATCAGCTTTATATTGATACTATGAGTTGTATAGGTATTGAATATATGTATAATTATTTATATAACTTAAGTTTAGAAAATGAGTTTTGCAATAAATTTGATATTAGTGAGATTAATAAATTATTAAAAGGTTATGATAAAAAATGGGAATTGTTGCTTATAAATATATTTGAACTAGTGCTTATTAATTCACTAGGATTAGTAATATGTAATGAAGATTTAAGCAGACTTAATATTAATAATTTAGATAGAGAGATCATAAAAAATAAATTAGAAAAATTATCTATAGGGGAATTAGAGACAGAATTAATAGGAGATGTAAACATATTGTTTAGTTGACAAAAAAATGAATCCAGATATTCAAAAATAAAGTAGATGAAGTTTCTATAATTTTTAATTTAAGAGATCATATTTTTAAAGAAAACTATATTTTATATCCATCATCCTTAGAAGCCATAAAGGGAAGGGATATATGGGATGATATGAAAAAAAGATGTGATGAAATAGGATATTGTAGCTTTACATTTGAAAATTAAAAATAGCTTGATATTTATAAATAAAAAAATAAAACCGCCATTATTGACTGTCTTATTTTTTATAATTTATATTTAAGCTTTTAAATTAGTTTTATTATTTACATTAGGTTTCTTATGTACTTTAACCCTTCTTTTTGCTTTAGCTTTATTGTTTATATTTTTTTGGTTTGCATATCCTACGAATCCTAATATAATGCTTGGAATAACAAAGAATATATAAGGAATAAACATAACTCCTGCAACAGTGTATAATATAGATGCAGTTAAAGCAAATCCTGAACTACTTAATCCAAATGCTAACCATCCAAACATAACACCAATAGCTAAAATTACTATATGTGGTGTTACTAGTGCAGTAGCTAGTCCACTACCTATTTGTTCTGCTGTATTACCGTCACCTAGTATACCATAAAAGTATGATATTATATAAATTAAGTATATAGTAGCTATAATGAGGCCTATAAAAAATGCTTTACTTCTTTTTTTAAACAATGATTCCACTTCCTTACTTAAATAATGATACTTTAATATATTACAATATATTTCCTAAATTTTCAACTTATTGTTACATATAATTACCATTATTATCTCTTTTTTCAGCATTTTAGCAGTACTTAGCTTTCTATAACTAAGAAATAAATAGTTTTCCACGAAGAAAATTCAAATTTGGAGTAAACACAATGAAATAAAAACAGTTTTTAGGGAAAATAATGTTTAAATTATGAGGAAAATAAGTAATTGATATAGATTAAAGCGTAGTGATGAAGTTGGTTTACCATGTATATAAGCTGTGATATAGCAGTAGATGATGATAGAAATGATTGTGGAGTATAATTTTAAATTAATATATTGATATAAAATTATGTTTATGCTAAAATAACTTGTAAAAATTTATAGAAAATTATAAAAATGTAGAAATAGGTTTAATAATATTTTATCCGATGACTACCCGCTCTAATACTCCCATCTTCTTCAAAGTGGAAGTAAAGAGCGGCTACGTCTTTGGATAATGATTTCTAAGCTTTAGAGGGAGTAAAAACTCCCTCTAAAGCTTAGAAATCTATTTATTAATTAAAAGGGAAGTTGGGTGTAAGTCCCACGCGGTACCGCCGCTGTAAAAGAGGAGTTTTCTTTAATTAAGTCACTGTTGTAAAAATGGGAAGGCAGAAGAAAATTATGATACTTGAGCCAGAAGACCTGCCTATTTCTTTACCACAATTCTACGAGTATAGGAGGGGTTGGTTATGGATTATTTGTATAATTTGTGACTCTTTAGCTATTTGTAGTTAGGGAGTTTTTTATTTGTGTTTTCATATAATTTATTCGATGACTATAACAGCTCTAATATTACCATCTCTGTGAAAGGGATTTGTACCAAATGGAAGATTTGGACTCTCATCTTTTTCAAAGTGGAAGTAAAGAGCGACTAGTATTTGGATAACCATTTTCTCATAAAGGATAACGATTTCTAAAGAGTAGAACTCCTAAGAATTCTGTTAATAAGCTTCAGTGGGAGTAAAAACTACCTCCGAAGTCGAGAACTATGTTTATAGTGAATATTAAAAAAATTTTAGAAAAGAGGAAGTAAGTTATGAAGGGAAAAGGAATAAGAAAATTATACAAAAAATTAATATTAGGAGCAATTACTGCATCTATGGTGATTTCTTTAAGTGCATGCTCTCAAAATAATACAGCAAAAGACAACCAGAACAAAGATAAGGTTGAAACTTCATCACAAAAAGGGGACAAACAATCTTATTATCCAGTTACAGTAACTAATTATAATTATGCTGGAGAAAAAATTAAGGTAACTTTTGATAAAGTACCAGAAAAAGTAATAAGTACAAATCAAACCACTACAGAATTAATGTTAGATTTAGGTTTAGAAAAGCATTTAGTAGGAACTTGTTATCTTGATAACCCTATATTAGATAGATTGAAAGATAAATATAAAAAAGTTCCTGTACTATCAGAGAAATATCCAACTAAGGAACAGGTATTATCAAAACAACCAGATTTAATTTTGGGATGGAAAAGTGTATTTGCAGATAAGACTTTAGGAGATATAAAAGAATGGAACGAAAGAAAAGTTAATACTTTTGTTCAACGTAATACAGTACAAACAGTAGGAAATTTTACAGTAGAAAATACTTTTAAAGATATTGATGATTTAGGTACTATTTTTAAGGCAAAAGATAAAACTGATAAGTATGTTAAGGATTTAAAAGATAGATTAAGTAAAATAGAAGAAAAGACTTCTAAACTTAATAAAAAGAAAAAAGTATTAATTCTTGAAAGTGAAAATAAAGATTCATTTAGAGTATATGGAAAAAATGATTTAGTTGGAGATATGGTATTAAAAGCAGGTGGAGAAAATTTGGCAGAAAAGTCAGGTTCTATGAGCTTAGAAAATATAGTATCTTCTAATCCTGATGCTATTATACTTGTACATTTTGGAGACGGTAAGAAAGCAAATGATAAAGATGTTGCTAAAATACTTACTGAAAACAAGGCTTTGGCTAATGTAAATGCTGTTAAAAACAAACAAATAGTTATCACTGGTTTAGCAGAAACATGGGCTGGAGGAGTAAGAACAGTTGATGCAGTAGAGCATTATTCAAAAGAATTATATCCTGAATTATTTAAATAAGATATGGATAGTTCTTTAAAAAAAATTAAACATAATAGTGAATTAAAACCAGTGAGAATAAGCAATGTAATGATTGTAATAGGACTTTCTATACTTTTAGCAGTATCAATAGTTCTTGCAGTGGCCATTGGATCAGTAAAAATACCAGCAATTGATGTATATAAGGTTATTCTAAATAAAGTATTTAATGTAGGAGGGGATAGCTTTAATGGTACATTTGTTGATATTGTATGGCAGATAAGATTACCTAGAGTTTTACTTGGAGTAGTTGCAGGGATAGGACTAGCTCTAGGAGGAGTTGTAATGCAAGCTACAGTTCAAAATCCTTTGGCGGATCCTTATATATTTGGTATTTCCTCTGGTGCTACATTTGGAGTAACATTTTTTATATTGTTAGGACAAAATATTTTGATAGGACCATTTAAAAATTTAGGATTAGCATTTTGGGGATTTATAGGAGCATTAATTGCCTCTATTATGGTATTTAGATTATCTAGTGTAGGGGGAAGAATGACACCTATAAAGTTAGTATTATCTGGTATGGTTGTTCATCTTATATGTTCAGCTTTTTCCAGTTTGATGATATATCTTACTAATGATAATAATGCAGTACGTTCTATTGCAGAATGGACTATGGGGAGCTTAACAGGAGCCAAGTGGAATAATTTATTACTTCCAACTATAATAGTAATATTTTTAGCTATCCTTTTTATATGTCAGAGCCGTATTATGAATATTATGCTTTTAGGAGATGAAGCTGCTACAACTTTAGGAATAGACTTAAACAAATATAGAAAATTATATATGATTATAGTAGCAGTTTTAACTGGAACATTGGTATCTAGTTGTGGAATTATAGGTTTCATAGGACTAGTAATTCCTCACATAACTAGAAGCTTAATTGGTTCTAATCATAAAGAGAACTTGCCTGTAGCTATGCTTATAGGAGGCATTTTTCTTGTATGGGCAGATGTAATATCACGTATTATATTAAAAAATATGGAAATGCCAATAGGCATTATAACTTCAGCAATAGGAGCTCCATTTTTTATGTACATTATAATAAAGCGTGCATATAGTTTCGGAGAGGAGTAATAAAATATGAAGTTAGATATTAAAAATATAAATGTAGAATTTAAAAATAAATCTGTAGTACAAGATGCATGCATAAGCGTTAAAAAAGGAGAATTTGTAGGGATTATTGGACCAAATGGTAGTGGTAAATCTACTTTATTAAAAACTGTATATCGTATTTATAAACCTAAATTAGGAACTATATATTTAGAGGGAAAAAATATTTTTACTATACCCATAAAAAATATGGCTACAAAGCTTGGTGTAGTGAGTCAATTTAATCATGTTGCCTTTGATATTAAAGTAGAAGATATGGTGCTTATGGGGAGAAGTCCTCATAAAAAGATGTTGGAAAAGGATAATGAATATGATTATAAAATTGTTAGAGAAATGTTAGAAAAAGTAGATATGATTCAATATGCTAAGAGAAGTTTTTCAACTTTATCAGGAGGAGAAAAACAAAGAGTATTGCTAGCTCGTGCCTTAGCTCAACAAGTAGAATTACTTATATTAGATGAGCCTACAAATCATTTAGATATAAAATATCAAATTCAAATATTAAATTTAGTTAAATCTTTAGGTATTACTGTTTTAGTAGCTATTCATGATCTAAATTTGGCAGCAGCTTATTGCGATAGGATATATGTTATGCATAAAGGAAGAATCGCTGCTAGTGGGAAACCTAAAGAAGTTTTAACAACTAAGCTTATTAAAGAAATTTATGAAGTTGATAGCACGGTTTATGCACAAGAAGATCCTATTTATATTAGATTTAAAACTATTTAGAAGGGAAGGTAGCTTTATTTATGGCTATAGCGATAATGGCGTGTAGAAAATTAGTTGGAAAATGTTCAGGCACAGGATGTTTTAAAGCATATAATGATTCAACAGCGGCTTTTAAAATATATGAAAATAATAAGCCTGTACTTAGTAGTTTCTTTTACTGTATTGGTTGCAAAAAAACTAAAACTTCAGATGAGGATTGGGAGCATAAGATAAGTCAGTTGAAGAAAAATAATGTAGATACTATACACTTATCACTTTGTATAAAGGTAGAATGTGATAAATATAAAGAACATGAAATAATGTTAAAAAATAGAGGGTTTAAGATAGTAAATGGAAGCCATTAATAAGCTTTTATATTAAGAGATTTTAAGAATTCTATAGGAATTTAAATAAAGAAGAGTATCTTCAAAAATAGAAGATACTCTTTTTATACGTCATAAAACACATTGACAAAAATAGGCATCAATGGTACAATTGATTATTATAAAATACACTAATTTCATAATAACATATTTAATGACTAAAGTCAATACCTTTTAGGAGGAAATTTTAAAATGAAAAATTCTATTGATTTATTTCAAAGCAATTTACTAGAAAGACAAGTTTTTAATGACATAATTCAGTGCAACGAGATTACAAGAGAATATGGATTGAAGCTTTCAGAAAAAGATGTAAAAGAAATTATTGATACTAGAAATATAGCGCTTGAAAAAAGCGGAAGAATAGAATTTAATGGTCAAATTATAAACAAAATTATTACGTCATTTCGTGATTCACCATATATATCCCAATATAATTACAGTGAAACGATAAATGAACTTGTAGAAATCTTTTATAACTATAAGAATGAAACTTTAGATTATATAAGTGATGATGAATTAATAGAAATTATGAAAGAAAATTTTGATAACTATTGTCAAGGCTCATTAGAAATTTTAGAAGGAAAAGCATTATATAGAATTGCTAACAATATAAAAAGTGGTTTTAAGGACTATACAAATCTTGATAATGAAAAGGATTGATGAGTTATGGGGAACACTATTCAAAAGTACAACTATTCTATAGAGAATAAATTTAGTGAGGAAAGTTTTTTAAAAGATATTTTAATAAATTGCTATGAGAACAAGTTACTAAATAATAATACTTTAGCTAGAATATATTATGAAAGAATGGAGCTTCTAAGAGTAAAATTAAAATATTACACAAAAGATGAGAGTAGTTCAGTTATGACAGAGGTGGCTGAAAGTATTTTACAATGCATTGATTATACTATAGGAATTTATTTGAAAAACTTTAATAATATAGAGTTAATAACAGAAGAATTAAAACATACTAGTCTATCTGATATGTTAAAGATGGGACAGGATTTAATTAAGAATAAAAAATTAGAATGTGAGAAATTATTTAAGAAGGTTAGGTCAAATAAACTTAAGGTTGATAACTATTCTTATAATGATACTGTAGATGATGGCTTTTCTCTATTTTTTAAAGAATATGATGATTTTTTTGCACCTCATGAAACTCCAGGATGTTCAATAGATTATCAGCTTTACATTGATACTATGAACTTTATAGGCATTGAATATGTGTATAATTATTTATATGACTTAAGTTTAGAAAATGAGTTTTGTAATAAATTTGATATTGATGAAGTTAATAAATTATTAAAGGGTTATGATAAAGATTGTGAATTGTTGCTTATAAATATATTTGAACTGGTACTTATTAATTCACTAGGGTTAGTCATATGTAATAAAGGTTTAAGCAGCCTTAATATTAATAATTTAGATATAGAGATTATTAAAAATAAGTTAGAAGAACTATCTATAGAAGAATTAAAGGAAGAGTTAATAAAGGATGCAAAAATATGCTTAGAAGTTTTAGAGCTTAAAAATACAGAATTGATGATTTATATAAAGAAGGATATTTCAAATATAGCTCTACTGATAAATGAAAGGATAAAATTAAATAAATTAGAAAAAGTATTCATATCCTTTAATAAAGAGGAGCCTAGTGAAATGATAGAATATATTGATGGTGAAAAAATGGCCAATTCTAAATTTAAAAAGATAACGGAAGAAATTCGAGAGTGTTTTTTAGTGGAAGATAAAATTTCATTGATTAAAGATAATATTAAAAGCCTAGAAGATTTGTTAGATATGTTAAATGCTGATTGTTTATTTGGAGATGAATATATTACGTTTTTCAAAAGCTTATCCAAAATGGAAATAGTTCTTTTATATAAATATATATCAGATTTAAGTCTTAAAGATGAGTATGAAAAGGATCTATATGCTGAATTTAATAAATATATTTTTAGTTTGAAAAAAGAAGAACAAAAGGTAATAAGTGAACTAAAAGAAAGAATAAATTTATAATATGGTAGAAAAATTATTTGATAAGGATAGAAATGGAATGAATAAATTCATAAAAATTGAATAACTAAAATTATTTGACAAATTTGTGTATTGTGTAAAATTTAAAACTAAAAATAAAGAGGCCATTGCTATGAGAATAAATTCTACAATATATTGTATTAACTTTAAATTTACGAAAATAGTATATTGTATTTAAATTCCTTCATGCAACATCCTCTTTATTTTTTACATTAGATAAATAAATTTTAATTTTACTTACAAGTATTCCATGTCCATCTCCAACCACAATTTCTGCAAACATAGTGTATGTTGCAGTTATCTATTTTCCAACTCTCTATAGCAGGATCAGGGCATCCGCATACAGGACGAGCACTAACAGGATTGGAAAATCCCATACCTAAAAGTAAACCTAAGGTTAGAACACCGATAGAAGCTTTTTTTATTATTTTTTTCAATTCAAGCACCTCCATATAAAATAAGGATATTATTTAGTGGGTGATATTTATTTCTATCTTTACTAATTATATTCAAGAAATTCATATAAATTACTTACATTTTGATTTAATAGAGTATGGTTTTGTTGAGAAGGACCTAAAAATTTATAGATACAACTTTTACCTTTTACAGTTATAATATTTTCTACAATTTTAGAAATAGTTTTATTCCTTTGTAAATCTACTAATCCATCAATTATAGTGGATAAATGATTAAATTATGGTTTGGATATTCCATAATTTATAGCATTTAAGTGATTTTATAACCCTTGTTATTAGTTAAAATATTATTAAACAGTGTTTTATTTAAATGATATTAAATATGGGGTATACTATAAAATATAAAGGAATTATTGGGAATGGTTTAGAGAAAAATAAAGCACAGTTTTAGTTGGCATATTACTTTATCTAAAGTTAATATAAAGTAGTAGAAAGATTTATATACACGGCAGAATAATTTGTATTTTAGTGCTGAGATGAATGGCCTATAAATTTATAACATATGCAATGAGCAAAAGGGCTATTCATTTAAGAATTAGTTGTGTCTTGTTCATAAATAAGACTAATAACAGCTAAAGTAATAAGAACCTGGGAAGGAGAAAAAAATGAGAGAAACATATGAAAATATTTATTTACAAGAACTTTCATTACCAAATAGTCCCTTGAAATATTTAAATTTTTATATTATTAAGGGAAAAGATAAGTCTATGATTATAGATACAGGATTTAATTGTGAAGATACAAAAAACGTATGATGGAAATCTTTGAAGAATTAGATTTAAAGCCTGAAAATACTATTCTTTTTCTCACACATCTTCATTCAGATCATACGGGACTAGCGGCATACTTTCAAGATATGGGTCTTACTATATATATAAGTAAAATAGATGGCGATTTATTAAATGGTAGTACAGAAAAATCCGGTCCTATGTGGAAAGGTACTATTCAAAGAGCAAAGTGGCAGGGATTAGAAGAGGAAGCATTAGAGATTGAAGACAATCCTGGATATAAATTTAGACCAATGGATTATATAAATTTTAAACCTGCAATTCCCGGGGAATATATTAAAATTGGAGAATACAATTTTGAAATTATAGATTTAAAGGGTCATACTCCAGGAATGGTTGGTCTTTATGAGAAAAAACATAAAATATTATTTTGTGGAGATCATATTTTGGCAAGGATTACTCCTAATATTACATTTTGGGGATTTGAATATGGTGATATGTTAGGAACATATCTTAAAAATTTAAAATGTGTTTATAATATGGATATTGATTATTTGTTTTCATCTCACAGATTTTTAATAGAGGATCATCGCAGAAGGATCAATGAACTTTGCCTTCACCATCGAGAAAGATTAGATGAAATTAAAGAAGTACTAAGAAAATTTGGTGCTTGTACCGTAAGAAAAGTAACAAAAGAACTTCATTGGAATATTAAAAGCAAAGGTTGGGATGATTTCCCTAAAAGTCAAAAATGGTTTGCAGCAGGAGAGGCTCATGCACATTTGGAACATCTTAGAGCTTTAGGTGAAGTGACAATGGAAGAGAAAAATGGGATTTTATATTATAAAATACACTTGACATAATCAAATTCACATGATAAACTTTTAAAAAAGTTTTAGGAGGAAATAATTATGGGAAAACTATTAGCATTAAAAATTAATGTAGTCTTTAATAGCCAGTTTAGATAGGGTTTGTATCTTTAAAATTTAACATAGATACAAACCCCACAGTTCATGCATGTTAGTGCAATTGAATGGTTTGTATCTATGCTGGCTAAGATAAGTTTTTCTATAATATATATAGAAAGCCACATAGATAATCTATGTGGCTTTTTCGATTTTGGGATATTATTTATTTGTATTTTCTAAAAGCCACATGGGTAACATGTGGCTTTTTTGTACCTAAAAATAGAGAGGAGAATTTTATGGAAGTAGTATCAAGTATATTAATGCAAAGTTTAATTTTATCAATCATGGTAATGGGGGTATACATAAGTTATAAAATACTAGATTTCCCGGATATGTCTGCAGATGGAAGCTTTACATTAGGAGCTGCTATAGTTGCTGTATTATTAACAAAAGGAGTGTCCCCAATTACTGCTAGCATAGTTGCTTTAATAGGAGGATTAGTGGCAGGATTACTTACAGGAATACTTAATGTAAAAATTAAAATATCAAATTTGCTTTCTGGAATTTTAGTAATGGGAATATTGTATTCATTTAATTTAAGAATTATGGGAAAGGCTAACATTCCAATATTTAGCGAAAAAAATATATTTTATGATTTTAATCCTCTAGTGATTATGTTATTCATTGTAATATTAATTAAAATTTTAATTGATTTATTTTTAAAAACAGGATTAGGCTATTTACTAAAAGGAGTTGGAGATAATTCTCAAATGATTAAGTCTTTGGGGATAGAAGTTGGAAAAATTAAAATACTAGGACTTATGATATCTAATGGACTTATAGCTTTTTCAGGGGGAATTATGGCTCAATATCAAGGTTTTAGTGATGCTTCTATGGGAATAGGAACTTTGATACTTGGAATAGCTTCAATAATTATTGGAACATCTATGATTAAAAGAAAATCATTTATTAAGGAAACTAGCATGGTAATTATGGGGACAATTATTTACCAAGGAACAATATATTTAGCTATGACTTTAGGTCTTACTACAGTGGATTTGAAGATGATAACATCACTAATTATTATAGTATTTTTGGCTCTTAGAGAAATTGATAACAGATATGAAGAAAAAAGTTGGAGGTGGATTAAAAATGTTAGAAATTCAAAATTTATCAAAAAGCTTTCATAACTCTTATATGGGTGAGAATAAATTATTTTATAACTTAAATTTGACTATTAATGAGGGAGATTTTGTAAGCATAATTGGAAGTAACGGCACGGGTAAGTCTACTTTGCTAAATATATTATCAGGAGTTGTTAAAGAAACTTCTGGAAATATTATTTTGAAAGGAGTGGATATAACTAAATTACCAGAACATAAAAGAACTAAAACTATAAGTAGGGTATTTCAAAATCCAGAGTTAGGTACATGTCCTTCTATGACAGTAAGAGAGAATTTATCTTTAGCCTTAAATAAAGGGAAACTTACTAATATTAAATATTGTCTTAGATATAAAGATGATTATTTGGAATCATTATTAAATGATATATCCCTGGATTTTAAAAAAATGTTAGATATAGAAGTTAAATATCTTTCTGGAGGTCAAAGACAAGTTTTATCATTGATAATGGCCAGTGTGAATAATCCCAAAGTATTACTTTTAGATGAACATACTGCAGCATTAGACCCAAAAACATCCGGTGAAGTTATGGAGATTACTGAAAAAATAGTAACTCAAAAAAATATAACTTCATTAATGGTAACTCATAATTTAAGAGATGCTATAAACTATGGAAATAGACTCATTATGTTACATAAAGGAAAAATCATATTGGATTTAAATGAGAAAGAAAAGAAAGATCTAAGGGTAGAAGATATATTAAAGAAATTTGAATATGCAGTTTAAAAAATATAAATATTAAAGGAGATGTATATTATGAAAAAGTTGATAACAGTAATATTATTAACGATTAGTATTTTAACTTTAACAGCCTGTGGAAAGACAACAAAAAAAGATAAGGTTTTGAATATAGGAATAAATCAAATAGTAGAATATGTAGCATTAGATGATAATAGAAAGGGGTTTATGAAAGCTCTTGAGGAATCTG
The DNA here is from genome assembly GCA_019933195.1 of Clostridium sporogenes. NCBI lineage: Bacteria > Bacillati > Bacillota > Clostridia > Eubacteriales > Clostridiaceae > Clostridium > Clostridium sporogenes. The sequence goes on along the minus strand of CP082942.1, from coordinate 1,442,299 downwards.
GATATAAAGATGGAGATAATATAAAAATAGATTATAAAAATGCTCAAGGAGATATAGGAGTATCCCAAGCTATAGCTAAAAAATTCGCTTCAGATAAAAAAGACTTGATTTTTGCCATAGGAACACCTGCTGCTCAGAGTGTATTTAACGCTACAAAGCAAACTCCTATAATAATTAGCGCTGTTACTGATCCAATAAAAGCGGGACTTGTTAATTCTCTAGAAAAACCAGGTAAAAATGTGTCAGGAACTATAGATTATTTACCTGTAGAAAACCAGTTAAAATTATTAAAGAATCTTGTACCAAAAGCAAAGAAAATAGGATTTATATATAATACAAGTGAAGTTAATTCAGGAGTACAATTAAATGAACTAAAAAAAGCTGCAAAGGGATATGAAATTATAGAAGCAGGAGTAACAAGTACTAATGAAATAAATAATGCTATAACTAATTTAGTAAATAAAATAGATGTGTTATATGTACCAACAGACCAATTAGTAGTATCATCTATGCCTATAATAGCAAAACATACTTTAGATGCTAAAATACCTATAATTGCAGCAGAAAAGGGAAGTGTAGAATCTGGAGCATTGGCAACAGTGGGAATTGATTACTATCAATTAGGTTATGAAACAGGAAAAATGGCAGTAGCAGTATTAAAAGGAGAAGATATTTCTAAAATGCCAATAAAAATGACAAGTAAAACAGAAATATATGTAAACAAAAATAGTTTAGAGAAATTAGGCATTGATAAAGGAAAGTTAGATAATTTAGGCAATATTAAGTATGTAGAAAAATAAAGGACAAGAATCTTTGAGGTATGTATATAAAAGAAAGAGAGAAGATACAAGATACTTTAGGATACTAAAAAAGAAAGGGGGCTGTCGCATTAAGGAATATATTGTAGGATTTATTTTTAGTGCGACAGTCCCATTTATTTAGGTTCAATTCTGTCAAAAAGTAAATTTAATTATTATTAAAAAATAGGAACTAAGTTTTCAAGAAAAAACAGTTAAAATTATTTGATTGTTGACGGATCTATATCTATTTCAAAAGGACCAACTGAAGAGAAAAATGCATTCATTTCATTTAATTGTAATTTGTTACCTATGATGTTTTTTCGCTTCATAATCGTCTTAATAGTATTATCATCATTAAATGGTTTAGTAGAATCACAACCATTTTCCCCCAAAGTAGAGCTGCTAAGCCACATAGTTGAAGTTCGCAATTTTGAATTTTTGTCATTTACATAATTGTAAACTAATTCTATACTACTATCTGATAAACGCTCAATACTAATAATTTTAAATTTAATTCCCTTATATTCACCTAATTTGTTCAATATGCTTTTACCTGATTTAGGAACATTTAATTCAAATTTAAAATCGTTATTTTTACTCCTGCCATCATTCTGAATGCGATAATTTACATTTAAAACAGTTAATTTAAATTTTTTACCAGTGAGTTTGCTTAAATCGAATAAAGATTCATTTTCTTGATCTAAATAATTAGTATTGTTATGTCCATATATTGCGTTATTATATTCATCAGAAATAATAATACTAGGAGCTTCTGTAGGATTATGATTTATTAATTTTGTATTAATTGGTTCTTTAAAACCATATTCTTGTAAACTCCATTGTTTAGCTTCTTCAAAGGTTCCATAATTAAGTGTATCAATTGTTTTACATTTAAAATCAGGTAATTTATCTGTAAAATAATAATCTACTTTTAAAATATTTCCCTCCTTTTTTAATGAAGTAACATTTAATGTAGTTATTCCATTAGTTGCAGTATATAAGATTTTTGTTTCAGGAGCTTCTTTAAAATCAGAATTTTTTAGTTTAAAAGTTGCTTTAGTAAGTTTTTTATCATTATCTATAATATTTAAAGTGTATTTATTAGCTTTTTTTACTTTACCATGGTATTCTGCTTTGTATGAACCTATGTGATTATCTGGCATAAGAGCAAGATTGTCGCTTCTATTAAGTTCGTAGAAATTACCATGTTCGTCTTTAATAGTGTAATAAGATGGTTTAAGTTCTTCTGGTTCAATAGTTAAAGTGACTATAATTTTATTGTTGTCTACATACATATTAGCTAAGGTTATATTATTTTTTTTAAGACTATTTTTAAGAATTTTTGGCTTATCTGAAGAAATTTTTACTTCTCCGATACCAGATATTACAGTAAGTTTTTCTATCATATTAGCTAAAACATTTTTTTGAGATATAAGTAAAGAAATACTTATCAAAAGGATAACTGCTGCTGCAATAAAATTTCTCTTACTTTTAGATTTCTTAGGTTTTACTTTACTAACAATATTTTTGCAGATTTTTTTCTTTTCAATTTCATTAAATTCCATGTCGCTAAATTCATTTTCGTTTATAGTTATATCATTTAAAAGCATTAAAATATCATCTTCATTTAAATTAAAATTCATTTTGATACCTCCACTTCACTTGAAATATTTAACTTTTTCATGAGTGAATTTTTAGTACGCCATAATCTATTATAAATTGCACCTTTTGATAAATTAAATTCTTTACATATGCTTTTGATATCTTCATCCAGAATGTATTTTCGTATAAAGAGTTCTCTATCCAACTCATGCTCACATTGTAAAAGTTCTATTAATTCTTCTTTTTTCTCTTTTAAAATATATTCATTTTCAACATCAATATTTGAAATTAATATTTGTTCTTCAATTATAAGGTTATCCGCTTTAGATAAGCTTCTTTTGTAATCTATAGCTTTATATTTACTTACAGCTAAAAGCCAATTTTTAAATGAAGACTTTTTAGGATTATATAAGTGGTTTTTGTTCCATATTAGAAGATATATATCATTAACACACTCTTTTACGTTTTCATAGTTATCCTTTCCTAGTACATTTAGTACGATTTTAAAAACCAAGTTGCAGTAAGTATTAATTATAAATTCTAAGGCTTTAGGGTTATTGTTCTTAAGTTCTGATATAAAGTTTTTATCGTCAATTTTCATTTTTAACTCCTTTCATTTTGTTCTATCACTAATTAATACGGATAATAGGGCTAGTATTTCACAATATTTATGCTTATATTTTAACATTTTTACTACAATAACTAATATGTTCATAATAATGAGAATTTTAAAGAATAGTTTTGACCATGCTATTTTGGAAAAGAGGATTTTTGTATTTTAAAAATTTATTTTAATAGTTTAATATTGAGTAGATAAGAAAAAGGAAGATTGATATAATATATTTTTAGAATATTTATAAAGGAGTTATTAAATGAAATATTATTTAGCGCCAATGGAAGGAATTACAGGATACATATATAGAAATTCTTATGAAAAATTTTTTAACAATATTGATAAGTATTTTACACCTTTTATTGTTCCAAATACAAGTAGAAGTCTTAAAACTAAGGAATTAAGAGATGTTTTGCCTGAGAATAATGAAGGAATTAATGTAGTTCCTCAAATACTTACTAATGATCCAGAAGGTTTTATTATCACTGCTAGAAAGTTACAACAATTAGGTTATAATGAAATTAATTTAAATCTAGGATGTCCTGCTGGAACCGTTGTTTCAAAAAATAGGGGGTCAGGGTTCTTAGCTAAAAGAGAAGAACTTGATATATTTTTAAATGAAATATTTAAAATAAATGATATGAAAATTTCTGCAAAAACTAGAATAGGAAAAGATAGTCCAGAAGAATTTTATGAGCTAATAAAAATTTATAATAAATATCCTATAGAAGAATTGATTATACATCCTAGAACACAAAAAGATTTTTATGGAAATAAGCCTAATTTAGATGTATTTAGAGATGCTACAACTTTAAGTGTAAATCCTATATGTTATAATGGTGATATTTTTACTAGTAGTGATTATAATAAATTAATAAAAGATTTTCCAGAAGTAAAAACCGTAATGTTAGGAAGAGGAATATTAGGAAACCCAGGATTAATTAATGAGATAAAAAACCATATTACTATAGACAAAGATATATTAAAAGAGTTTCATGATGAAATTTTAAATAAATATATAGAGCTATATAATGAAGATAGAAATGCGCTATTTAGAATGAAAGAATTATGGGGATACATGATTTACATATTTTCAGATAATAAAAAATATGCTAAGAAAATAAAGAAGGCAGAAAAGTTAAATTGTTATAATGCAGCTGTATCAAGTTTGTTTAGAGATCAGCAAATTATAAAAGGAGCTGGATTATTAAGCAACTAATGATAGAGTTCAATATTAATTCTGATAATTTTTTTACTTAATGTAAATATAATTTATTTTGATATTAGATTTATGGTTTAGTATGGTATAATATAACTTTTACATATTAGAAAATTAGGTGTTATGAATAATAAAAATTTTTAAAAAAGGATAAAAAGGATAATATAGTTTATAAGGTTAGAACCTTTAATGAGCATAGATTTTTCTGATAATGATATTGAAAGAAAAATGCTACTTAACATTTCGTTATCATTTTTATATATTATATAATATTAACATAACATATCTTTGGGAGGGTTATTTGTAGATGAAAAATGTATTGACAGAAGAAAATATGAATAAATTAAAAGAAGAGTTAGAATTTAGAATGACTAAAAAAAGAGCTGAAATAGCAAAAGAAAAATTAGAAGCAGCTGCTCATGGTGATAGGTCAGAAAATGCAGAATATAAAGAGGCCTGTGCAAACTATAGAGAAAATGATAATAGAATCCAATATTTATTAACCATGATTTCAACTGCAAGTGTAATAGATGAGAAAAATCAAGATAAGTCAGTATTAGGAATCAATAGTAAAGCTAAAATTAAATTTGTGGAAGATGACTTTGAAACAAATGTATCACTAGTAACTACTATGGACGCACAGCCAGAAAAGATGCTTATAAGTATAGAATCTGACTTAGGAAAAGCTTTAATGAGTAAAAAAGTTGGAGATGTAGCTGAAGTTGAGGCTCCTGGTGAAAAATATACAGTAGAGGTATTAGAAATTATATAATTATTCGTTAACTTATCAGTTTTACATTTTTTCTGATTTAGATAGTAAATAGCAATAATAAATAACATAAAATAGAGGGACTGTTCTTAGATTTAAATAAAATTAAGAACAGTCCCTCTATTTTAGAATAATATATAAAGTAGAAGTATTTTTTAGAGGAGACAGTTATGTTTTATTGTCCTTATTATTTTTTTAGAAAAAATGTGGGTAACAACAAAGTGTATATAATAGATAGAAAAAAAGGTGATGTAAATGGAGATAAAGTAGAAGACACTATACTTTTGATAGGGAATAAACCTTCAGGTATAGACAGTCCTTTTGTAAGTAACATAAGGCTTGTAATAAAAGATGGAAAAACAGGTGAAGGCATTACAGTGCCTCTTAAAGAAAATTCAGGTTATAATCCAACTATATTTTTGGGAGACTTTACAGGCGATAGAATTAAGGATATATTAGTAAGCATAGACTCTGGAGGCAGTGGAGGATTTGGATTCTACTATATTTACTCTTTTGCAAACAATAAATTTAAATTAATTTTTGATTTTGAGAGATTTGGAGAGGAGTATACTTATGAGGTTAATTACAAAGATAATTATAGGGTTGAAGTTATAAGTGAAAATTTGGAGATAAAATATATAATTGATATTACTTATAAAGGTGAGGAATATTTAAATGAAATATATGATTTAAATGGAAAACTTAAAGAACCTATCTCAGGATTTGTTGTTCCCTTGAGTAATTTGTATCCTATTGATTTTGAAAGAGATGGAACTTATGAACTATATGTATTTCAGAGAATATCAGGTAGGTATAATGCAGATGGGCTAGGATATGTTCAAACTGCCCTTAATTGGGAAAAAGATAAATTCACTACATTCTTCCAGAATGTTGGCATTTACGGAAAATATATAGGGGGATAATCATTTATATGGTGTGAATGCTTTTTAGATTTTCAATGTTGATAGTTATTAATTTATCCATTTATTTTGAAGGAAGATACAAAGTTAAAAAGAAGAGTAAAAAAGAATTAGAAAAAATGACTATACATGATTTATAGAATTTCTATGATAAGGAATATGAATATACAGTATAAAAAAATATTGTAAGTCATAACTAACTTAAGGTATAATAAGTTCAATCATTAATATTTTTATAAGTGATTGAACTATTTTTTTTTAGAAAATATATTATAGGTAAACTAATATAAAACTTAGTCAAAAGGGGGGAGCATTAAGTGGAAATCGACTTAATGGATATTGTAGAACATTTTGCCTACACTGCTTTTAAAATAGAAGGAGTATATAATTATAGCATTGAACCAGGGCGTTCTGGCAATATGAAAACTTCTCCATTCCCAGGGTTTATTTTCCCTTTATCAGGGCAGGCGAATTTCATTTTTGAGGGTACTCCTTATACAGCAGGCGTTGGAAATGTGATTCATGGTGGAGCTAATCTGAGATTGAGTAAGAGTGTGGTTGGTAAAAAAAAGTGGAGTTATATTTTGGTCCTTTACAGTATCGATAAGCTTGAATCAGAAAAATTTTCATTAGATGATGCACACTTTGAACTTGTTGTAGGGCAAAGTCCTAGACTTGTTGATTTATTACAACGATTATGGAGAGTGTCAAATCAACCTGGAGCAATTGCTAAATTTCAAACGGAAAGCATATTTCACTCTATATTAGATGAAGTTTTTATATGCGCACGTAATCAATCAAGTAGTAATGATCGCATATTGTTTAAGCAAGTTTCTGATTATATTCACGAATACTATATGGATACACTTACTATTAGATCTCTTGCTGAATTACATGGAGTGAATGAGAATAGATTGTTTTATGTGTTTTCAAAATATGCAGGAATGGGAGCAGGAGATTATCTTATGATTCATAGACTAAATCATGCGAAAGAATTGTTAGTAACAGGGGATGCTCCTATAGTGGCAGTAGCCAAAAGTGTAGGTTATCATGATCCATATCACTTTAGTAAGAGATTTAAAAAGCAATTTGGTGTTTCTCCAAGTAAGTTTCGTGAGAAGTTTAGATATAAAGTATAGTAATTTGAGTATATTTTGTTTTAATATAACTAAATTTTACTTTAATATTTTTTTATTTTATTATAATTAAATAAATTTATTTTAGTTATTGTTTATATCTAAAATATATAAATAACAAACATACATCAAAATAATTTTATCTTTAATTTTATGCTGTGTTCAATAATAGTGTTGATTATATATTAATATATGATTTTTAAGGGGGTGTCACATTAAGAAGGTTACATACAATATGTTGTTTTGTAAATTTAAAACTTACATAATATATTGTAAGTTTTATTCTTAGTTCCATAGTCTCTTAATTGTATTTTAGGAATAAAGTGAAATACTTTTATTCTGATTTAATATGTTTATCTGTTCTTAAAGCATATGGTGAATCAATTAATTAAATGACTCCCCACTCTAATAATCATATCTTCTTAAAAGTAGGAGTAAAGAGTGACTACATATTTAGATATCCATTTTCTAATCTTTAGTGGTGGTAAAAGCTATATTTAAATCTAAGAACTTTGTTCATTAATCTTCTGTAATTAGATAAGCGTGTTTGCTATTATTATAAGCCAATTCATTAGATTCATGATTATCCGCTTTAATGCTCACATCTTCTTAAAAGTGAAAGTAAAGAACGGCTACGTCCTTGGATAACCATCTCCTAATTATAAAAATTTCCCTATTATATAATTTAAAAATTACATTTTTTATTAAAACTTTTTAATTATACTGTTTAAATATTGAGTCATGTATGCAAAAGTTCAGGAATAATACATTATAAATTCAGTAATTATCCATTCCCATATGATTTTTTATTTGCTATATTATTCACAGTTAAGTTAGTTAAAACTAACTTAATTAGTTTTATTGGAACTATATATTATCTAATTTATTTATTATGTTAAGTAATTGTGAAAAAATGGCCCTAAAAATCATATAATTATTAAAAAAATAATGCTTATATAGTTTGGTGAAACTAAATTATTACATAGGGGGAATAAAAATGAAAAAATTCATGGGACTATTTGTCTCACTTATATTAATAATAGGTATGCTATCTGGTTGCAGTGGAGCTAACAATAAGGATACTCAAAGCAAATCAGATAATAGCTCAAAAGAGCAAACAAAAGATACTGGAAAATCTCAGTGGCCAAGAACTATAAAAGATGCAACAGGAAAAGAGATTAAATTGGACAAAAAGCCTGAGAGAGTAGTGGTTCTTCATTCATTGTTTTTGGATTATTTCTTTGCTTTAGAAACACCACCGACTGCTTCCGCTGGAGCAACATTTAGCAAAGGAAACAAGGTTTTAGATGGATTTGAAACACTTAAGCCATATGTGGGTACCGCTAATATTATAGACTTAGGCGATGCTAGATCATTGAATTTGGAGGCAGTTGTTAATGCAAAACCAGATGTAATTGTGACATTTAAAGGTCATGTAGATAAGACTTATGATAAATTGGTTAAAATAGCTCCTGTAGTTCAAATTGATATGAAAGATTCATTACAAGATAAAACTATGCAATGTGCAAAAATTATTGGAAAAGAAGAGTTAGCTACTAAAATTATAAATGAAACTGAGAAGGAAATAGAAAATACTAGGAAACTTGTGGAAAATCATAAAGGTAAAACTTTTGCTTTACTTAGAGTTGATGGAAAGGGTAATTTTGTCGCAGTTGGTTCAAGTAACACTCTTTATTATGATAAAACTCATGGTTTTAACTTGTCAAAACCTAATGGTTATCCAGAAAAGAGCCAAATTATTTCATTAGAGGGATTGTCCAAGATGAATCCAGATTATATTATATTCAGACATTTTTCTGATAGCGTTAATTCTGCTGTTGAAAAACAAAAAACTTCTCCTGTATGGCAGTCACTTAATGCAGTAAAAAACAATCAAATTTTATTTTTCGATAATTCTTTAAATAGTGAAAGTCCACTAGCATTACAGATTTCAGCTAAGAATTTAACAAAAGCCATATCAAAGTAATAAGATAATTAAAAATTATATTTAATATAAATGGAATTTAATTATAGATTTAACTAATTTTAGTTTACAGTAGTTTTAATTATTAAATTGGATATTAAAAAATTCAGGAATAATGCATTATGTATTCAGTAATCATCTATTTTCATATGATTTTTAATTTGCTATAGTAGTCATAGCTAAATTAGTTATGGCTAACTTAGCTGATATAAATCGCGATTATATATTATTGAAAATATTAAAATTTGTTAAGTAATTATAAAAAATAGCTTTTAAAGAATACAATTATTTAATAAAAATTAAGGTTTATATAACTTAACAGATCGTAATTATTATATAGGGGGAATGAAAATGAAAAAGTTTATGGGATTATTTGTCTCATTTATATTAATCATAGGTGTACTATCTGGTTGTAGTGGATCTAATAATAAAGATACTCAAAGCAAATCAGATAATACATCAGCAGAACAAACAAAAGGTAATGAAAATTCTCAGTGGCCAAGAACTATAAAAGATGCAACAGGAAAAGAGATTAAATTTGATAAAAAACCTGAGAGGATAGCAGTTCTTCATGCAGCGTTCTTGGAGTATTTCTTTGCTTTAGAAACGCCACCAGCTGCCTCTGCTGGAGCAACAGTTGGTAATGCAATGAAGGCTTTGGATGAATTTGAAACCCTTAAGTCATATAAGGGTACAGCAAGTGTTATGGATTTAGGTAGTGCTAGAGATTTAAATTTAGAGGCAGTTTTAAAATCAAAACCAGATGTGATTGTAACATTTAAAGGTCATGCAGATAAGGTTTATGATAAATTGGCTAAGATAGCTCCTGTAGTTCAGATAGACTTTAAGGATCCTTGGCAAAATAAAACTATGGAATGTGCAAAAATTGTTGGAAAAGAGGATTTGGCCAATAAAATTATAAATGAAACTGAGAAGGAAATTAAAAATGCTAAAAAGCTTTTAGAAAATAATAAGGACAAAACAGTTGCTTTACTTAGAGTTGATGGAAAAGGAAATTTTGTTGCACTTGGTTCAAAGGATACTATTTATTACAACAAAAAAGATGGTTTTAACTTATCAATACCAAAAGGCTATCCTGAAGATAATAAAGTTGTTTCATTAGAAGGTTTATCAAAGATGAATCCGGATTATATTATATTTAGGCATTTCCCTGAGATTGTTAATTCAGCCGTTGAGAAACAAAAAACTTCTCCTGTATGGCAGTCACTTAATGCAGTAAAGAAGGATCAGATCTTATTTTTTGATGATTCTCTAAATAGTGAAAGTCCACTGGCATTAAAGATTTCCGCTAAGAACTTAACAAAAGCCATATCAAAATAATCTTTCATTGATAACTTGAATGTAATATAAATGGAAGTTACCCATTGGTTTGGCATAATAAAAATAGTTTACAGTAACAAGGAGGTAGCAGTTATATGAAAAAGCCAATGGAGAAGGTAAATATAGACATGAATAAAAAAGATCATACACGGAAGATGTGGCTTATTGTATTGGGAGGATTAGGATTACTTGCTTTTATTATGATGTTTTCTATAACTAAGGGGACAGAGAATATCCCATTAGCTTCCTTATGGGATGCTTTGTTTCATTTTAATGAGAAAGAAATGAATCATCTTGTTATATTCAATCTACGTATTCCCCGTGTTGTAGCAAGTGCTTTAGTTGGTGCAGCTCTTGCTGTTTCAGGAGCTATTATGCAAGGAACTACAGGAAATCCCTTGGCTGACTCAGGATTATTAGGGTTAAATGCTGGAGCAGCTTTTGCTCTTTCTATATGTTTTGCCTTCTTTCCTGGAATGAAATATATTCATATTATTTTATTTTCTTTTTTAGGAGCAGCTTTGGGAGCCATATTAGTTAATGGTATTGCTTCTATGAAAAGAGGGGGTCAAACACCTATTAGGCTTGTATTAGCAGGAGCAGCTGTTAGTACATTACTTGTAGCTATGAGCCAAGGCATTGCTCTTTATTTTAATGTAGCTCAAAGCATTATGTTTTGGACTGTTGGTGGTGTTGCAGGTTCTAATTGGGAACAAGTTAGAATAATGCTTCCATGGATAATGGGAGGTCTCATAGGATCAATTGTATTATCACCTTACATTTCTATTTTAAGTTTAGGACAAGATGTTGCGAAGGGATTGGGAATAAATATAAAGTTAGTAAATCTATTATCTTCACTTACAGTTCTTATATTGGTAGGAGCTTCAGTATCTGTAGTAGGTTCAGTTGGATTTGTAGGATTGATTGTTCCTCATATTGCACGTTTTTTTGTTGGCATGGATTATAAATTAATTATTCCTTCTACAGCAGTAATGGGAGCTTTATTGGTAGTATTAGCAGATTTAGGAGCCAGAACTTTAAATCCCCCCTTTGAAACTCCTATAGGAGCTATAATTTCTCTTATTGGTGTACCATTATTTTTAAGTTTGGCTCGTAGACAAAGGAGTGCAATGTAATGAGAGAACAACAACAAATAATTGAAGCATATAAACGTAAGATAGCTATTAGAAATACATTAATTGTAATTGGATGTTTTTTACTTTTGGCAATTTCCTTAATTGTAAGTATGGATACAGGATATATTAAAATGTCTCCATTTGATGTTTTAAGGACACTATTTGGGAGAGGTACAGATAAAGAAAAATTGATTTTATTTGATTTTAGACTACCTCGTATAGTTATTTCAATGTTAGTAGGAGCTGGACTTGCTTTATCAGGATGCATAATACAGAGTGTAACTAAAAATCCTCTAGCTGATCCAGGAATTTTAGGAATTAACGCTGGTGCTAGTTTGATGGTAATTTTATATGTACTGATTTTTAGTGCAGAATCTTTCCTATCTGTGTTTACTCTTCCCTTTTTAGCACTAATAGGGGCAGGTATTACAGCCGTTATAGTCTATATTTTTTCTTATAAGCGAGATGAAGGAATTTCAACTATGAGGCTTGTTTTAACTGGTGTAGCAGTGCAAGCGGGAATTTCAGCATTAACTACTTTACTAGTGGTGAAATTAGATGATACACAGTATAACTTTGTGGTTGCTTGGCAGGCAGGGAGTATTTGGGGGTCTAACTGGAAATTTGTAATGACGCTGCTGCCTTGGTTAGCTATATTGATTCCATATATACTAACAAAATCTTCTGTTATGGATATACTGACTCTAAGTGATGATATAGCCTATGGTCTTGGTGCTTCAGTAGAAAAAGAACGTCGTAAATTACTTGCAGCGGCAGTAGCTCTTGCTGCTTCATGTGTAGCAGTTAGTGGAAGCATTAGTTTTGTAGGTTTAATAGCACCCCATTTATCAAGACGACTTGTAGGACCACGACATGGTGTACTTTTGTCTACTAGTATATTGATTGGCGCAGTATTAGTATCTTTAGCAGATACTATTGGACGTGTTATTATTCAACCTTCAGAGATTCCAACAGGAATTGTGGTAGCTATTATTGGAGCGCCATATTTTCTATATCTTCTTTCTAACAGTAAGAATTAATCATAAGATTATAAATAAATATAATATACAAATATTTTAATGATATTAAATGTATTTGGGTAAATTGAATTTGCAAAAGCTTTAATGATATTAAATAGGTTTGAGTAAATCAAATTTGTAAAATTCTAATAATGTCAAATGTGTTTGATTAAATTAAGTTTGAAAAAATTTTAATAATGTTAAATATATTTTGAGTAAATTAAGTTTGCAAAAGCTTTAATAATATTAAATGTGCTTGGATAAATCAAATTTGCAAAAGTTTTAATAATATTAAATGTATTTAAGTAAATAAAGTTTATAAAAGTTAAAGTTTTAATAATAGATATAATAATAGATAAATATATATTTCGTAGATTTTATTATGAATAAACTATGCGTTTAATATAAGGATTTATAGATAAATTATGTGTTTAGTATAAGGAGTCAAACTTATGAATAGTATTGCAACAAAAGATTTAGCTATTGCTTATGAGGACAAACTCATAGTGGATGGTTTAAATATGAATATACCAAAAGGCAAGATAACTACCATAATTGGGCCAAATGGTTGTGGAAAGTCAACTGTGCTCAAGACTGTAGGACGTATTTTAAAACCTAAAGAAGGACTAGTTTATTTAAATGGTAATGATATTAGAAATTTATCCACTAAGGAAATAGCACAGAAGATGGCCATATTGCCTCAATCTCCTCAGGCACAAGGAGGACTTACTGTTGGTGAACTTGTATCTTATGGTCGATTTCCACATAAAAAGGGATTTGGTAAATTATCACCAGAGGATAAGAAAGTAATTCAATGGGCATTAGATATTACAAAACTAACTGAACTTGAGGTCACAATGGTGGACAATCTTTCTGGTGGACAGCGTCAGAGAGTATGGATTGCAATGGCATTAGCTCAGCAGACTGATTTGATATTGTTAGATGAACCTACTACTTATCTAGATATGGCATATCAGTTAGAAGTGTTGGAACTTTTATATAACCTAAATAGAGAAGAAAGTTGTACAATCGTTATGGTTTTACATGATTTAAATTTAGCTGCACGTTTTGCTGATTATATGATAGCAATACGTGATGGAAGTATTATAAAGTGTGGAACTCCAAAAGAGATTATGACTAAAAAGATATTAAAAGATACTTTTAATATTGATGCTGAGATTGTATGGGGGGATAAAACAGGACGTCCCACATGTATTTCATATGAATTAATTAAGTGAGGAAATTGCAAGATTCATTTTTAAATATGAATATATCAATGTATTGTATTGATATATTAGATTAAGCATAATAGGTTGTATATATTAGAAATATTTTAATTATGTAATTTGCTCAAGTAGTAGAAATAGGAATAAAAGGAGATGGGCATATGAAGAAAATTGCTATTTATGGAAAAGGAGGTATTGGTAAATCAACTACAGTATCTAATGTATCTGCTGCTATGGCAGATATGGGATTAACAGTAATGCAAATTGGATGTGATCCTAAGGCAGATTCTACTCGTAATTTAACTGATGGTAAAAATATTCCTACAGTATTGGATACTTTGAGAGAAAAAGGAGATATTGAACTGGATGATCTTGTATTTAAAAGTAGCACTGGTGTTTTGTGTGTAGAATCAGGAGGACCAGTTCCAGGAGTAGGCTGTGCTGGTCGTGGAATAATAACTGCTTTTGAAAAACTTGAAGAGTTAGATGCATATGAAGTGTATAAACCAGATGTTATCCTCTACGATGTATTAGGTGATGTGGTATGCGGTGGTTTTGCTATGCCTATTAGGGGAGGATATGCTGATGAAGTATGTATAGTTACATCAGGGGAAATGATGTCCCTTTATGCAGCTACAAATATTGCACATGCTGTTAATAGCTTTGGAAAGCGTGGATATGCATCACTTAGAGGATTGATATTAAACTCTAAAAAAATAGAAAATGAACAAGAGTTAGTTAGAAAAGTTTCAGAGGAAATTGAAACTCCAGTGATTTATTCAATGGCGAGAGATCCCTATGTACAAAAAGCTGAAGCTTTAGGAAAAACTGTAGTTGAAGCCTTCCCCGAATGTGAGATGACAAAGCATTATTGTACTTTGGCAAAGATTCTGTTAGAGGGAGGAAAGTGATAATGAAAGAATTAAAACATCTAAAGCACTTATCTTCAGTTAAGACAAATGCTGGTGTGAAATTTTTGACCCCAGCAGCTTTCCCAGGAAATCATTGTCCTATGCATACTGCATTAGCACTTAGTTCACGGGTTAAAGGTATGTCTACATTGGTTGTAGGAACACCAGAATGTGGAACCTATAGTCGTAATGTTGTTTCCAATGTTAAAAGTCAAGAAGGGGAATTGCATTGGACCTATATTTTGGATTCAAATGAAGTTGTATTTGGATGCCGCAAAGGATTGATTAAAACTATTAAAGAAATGGATAAGTCTGGTGCAAGGGCCATTATGATAATTTTAACTTGTGTTCCAGAGATAATTGGTGAAGATATAGAAGGTATTGTACATGAAACACAGCCTCAAGTTTCAGCTTTGCTTACATATGTACTAATGGCACATTTTAAATGTAATAGTTATCCTTCAGGATATTGGAAAACTTTAGTGGCTTTTGGAGGATTAATGAAGAAAGGAAAAACAAGTCCTGATACAATTAATATTCTTGGTCGTAGTCCAAGAGAACACCATGTTCCTATGCCTGGATTATTGACAGCATTGGAGAAAAGAGGATTTTACCTTAGAATGTTAGCTCCAAAATCTGATATTGAGGATTTTATTGTTTCGCCAGATGCAGCTCTTAATATTGTGCTTTCACCATTCATGAACCCTTTAGCCGAAATGATGTGGGAAAAATTCAAAGTTCCCTTTATAAGTCTTCATGAAACCTATGATATATTTGAAATTGATAGTCTTTATGAAACTGTAGAAAAATCATTAAAAATTAGATTTAATCATGAATTTGATGAAGCAAGAGAAAAAGCCATAATATTGCAGAAGCAGGCAGAAACTATGTTCAAAGGGAAAAATTATATTTTAACCCAAATTGGTGCTATGATGTCTTTGCCTCTTGTATTATATCTGACTAAATTTGAAATGAAACCTATGCTTTTACACATGGATGAATTTTATCCTGATGACAGAAAGTGGGCAAAAGCTATCAATGAGAAAGGTTATGATCCTATGATCTGCCATATGGTAAATAATGATGGGGATATAGAACTTTTGGAGAATATTAGAGCAGATTTTTCTTTAGGAAAACTTTTAAAGAATTCATCTTTAATTCCTTGTGTTCCATATTTAGAAGATTTGTACGGACAAATAGGATATGAAAGAACTGTAGTTTTATTAAGTAGAATGTTAAAGGTTTATAGTAAAGCAAATGTTAAAAAATAAGGAGGTAAAGTTTTGGGAATTCATAAGTTCAAACCACCAATGTCAGGTAGAATGGGAGTATTGTGGACTCTTGCTTCGATTCGTGATGCAGCTTTAATTGAATACGGATGCATGGGACATATGCAGTATGGGAGAATGTTTTTAAATCAAGCTGGTATATCTAGAGGGTGCAAATTATATTCTACTCACATTGACGAAACAGATATTTCATTAGGAGATACTAGAAGACTTAGTCGTACTATTGCTCAAATTATAGAAAAAGATAAGCCTAAAATTATTTTTTTATTGCCATCTTCAGTGCCAATGGTTATTGGAACAGATTTAATGGCTATATGCGAAGAACTTCAACCAGAATACCCTAATACTTTTTTGCTTCCATTTGAGTGTGGAGGCTTTGATATAGATGGATATAGAGGTGTAAAAGAAGTACTTTTACTTTTAGCAAAAACATTACCAAAGGATATAGAAAAAACAGAAGAGCCTACATTTAATATAATTGGATCTTGTGCTGATTTATTTCGTTTCCATGCTGATGCAGAAGAAATTATCCGCATAATGGAGGGTGCTTTTGGTATGAAAAAGCTCTGTGTTATGACTTCTGATACATCTGTAGAACAAATTGAGAATATGGGGGCAGCTCATATCAATTTAGTAATAAGGCAAGAGGGAGAGGCTGCTGCAAAACAATTAAAAAAGCGATTCGGAACGCCATATTTATTAGCCAGACCTTATGGAGTTGAAGGGACTTTACAGTGGATAAATAATATAGCTGAGATTTTGGGATTAGCTCCAGATAGTAGCTTTATAAAATTAGAAAAAGAAAAAATTATTAGTCAAATTTATCCTGCAATTTCTATTTTTGAACACATAATACGAGAACATTCTGATGAAGCTACAATCTCATTAGGAGGGCATAAAGATGTTGTAAAAGGTATTCTTTCTTATGCAGTAGAAGAAATGTCATTAATTAAAGGAAACTGTTGGTGCGATTCAGAAAGTATGGCAAGTGAAGAGATTCCCTATTTTTCCGAGGATGAATGGATAAAATCTATAGAAGAAAATACAAATGGACTTTTAATGGCAAGTGGAGAAGTTTTAAGTTGGGCAAAAAGAAATACTGATCTTCAAATATCTAACCCAGATATAAAATGGAGATTAAATCCTTATGAATCGCCTTTTATAGGATTTCGTGGGGCAATAAATTTAGTTAACTTATGGCTCAATGGTATATTAGAGCAAATAAATGATTAGATGTATAGTGTAGATGTTAGAATCAAATTGATTCTTCATCTGCACTTTTTTATAAAGTAGATAATTAGCTTATAAATAGGTAGAAAAAGGGTTAGCAGTATATAATTGAATATTATTTTTTATTGATAATATTTATTATTATTATAGCAAATAGGTGTACAAGTATGATATAGTATATAATAGTATATTTGTTAATAGTAATAATTATAGGATAATCATTACTTGGATATAAACAGAATATTAATATTTACAATGAAAAGTTAATATAAATAGTTATTCCACGACTACTTGTTCTAATATCTACCCTGCAAAGTGAGAGTAAAGATGGGTTGCATTTCTGAATAACCAGTTTTTAAGCTTTAATGAAAGTAAAAACTCTACCTGAAGCCAAGAAGTCTGTTTATAAAAATAATAGAGTCCTAATAAGAATATACATGTTATTAGAAATTTAACAATGATAGAAGAAATAAACTACTGATGGACAAGTTTTAGATATAATTTATTAGATATTTAATAAAAAAATAAATATACCATTAAAAATATATTTGATATTTTAAGGGAGGAGTGGGTTTTTATGAAATCGTTAAAGACTAAAATGATAACTATATTTACAGCAGTTATATTTGTTTTAACAGTATTACTAGGTTTTGTAATAATAAATAAGGTTAGTAAAAGTCTAAGGGAGGATTATTATGATGATTTAAAGAGTTTATCTGTTGAAAAGGCTAATTACATAAAATCTAAGGTAGATAGTGAAATATTTTATATGGAAGCTGTAGCTCAAGATGACAGGATAATTAATAAAGATATTTCTTGGGAAAAGAAGGCAGATTGTTTTGAGAAAGAAGCTAAAAGAGCAGGATATATGTACTATGCATATGCAGATAAAAATGGAAATTCTATATTATTTAATAAAAAAAGAGATACTGCAAATGTTAAAGATAGAGATTATTATAAAAAGGCTATGTCAGGAAAAGGTGCTATATCAGATGTTATTATAAGCAGTGTGACAAAGGAACCTATAATTATTGTAGCATCACCTATTATAAAGAATGGACAGATTCAAGGAGTTTTTTATGGGGCAAAAGAAGCAACTTTTTTAAGTGATATTGTTAGTAAAATTAAATATGGAAAAACAGGCTTTGGTATTATTGTAAATGATAAAGGAACTACAGTTGGACATGCTAATAAAAAACTTGTTTTAAGTCAAAGTAATACTGTAGAAATTGCTAAAAAGGATGCATCCTTTAAAAGTTTATCAGATTTAATAGAAAATATAATTTCTGAAAAAAAAGTTGGTAATGGAGACTATGAATATAAAGGAACAAAGAATGCAGTTGGATTTTCGCCTATAGAAGGTACCAATTGGACTATGGTTTTTGGAGGAGAACTTTCAGAGGTACTAGCTGAGGTACATAGCATTAGAAATATTGTTATAATATTATCTTTAATTGTAATAGTTATTGGAGCATTAATTACTTACCTTATTAGTGGAAAGATAGCTAGTCCTATTGTTGCTGTAACTAAAAGGATGAATGAGTTGTCTAATTTAGATTTTACTATATACGGTAATGAGGATGCCATAAAATATCTTAATCGTGAAGATGAAATTGGAAGTATGGCAAGGGCTTTAAGAAAAATGAGGGATAATATTGCAGAGTTTATTGCAAAAACCAATGAGGCATCACAACAAATAGTAGCAACATCAGAGGAATTAACAGCTACATCACATCAATCAGCTACAGCATCTGAGGAAGTGGCAAAAACTATAGAAGATATAGCAAAAGGTGCAGGAAATCAAGCAGAAGATACACAAAGTTCAGCTTTAAGTGTAGAGAAAATGGGAAGTTTATTACAACAAAATAAAGAATATGTAAAAGAGTTAAATAATGCGGCTAAAGATATAGAAGATAGAAAAGAAGAAGGTTTTTCTATATTAAAAGAACTTATAGAAAAAACAAAAGAAAATAGTAATGCAGCTTCAAGCGTATATCAAATTATAGTGAGTAATAATGAAAGTGCAGAAAAAATAGACAGTGCTAGTTCAATGATTCAATCTATAGCAGATCAAACAAATCTATTAGCTTTAAATGCAGCTATAGAAGCAGCCAGAGCAGGAGAACAAGGGAAAGGATTTGCAGTAGTAGCAGACGAAATCAGAAAACTTGCAGAACAATCAAATAGTTTTACAAAAGAAATAAAAAAGGTTATAGAGGAATTAAAGATAAAATCTCAAAATGCAGTAGATAAAATGAAGGAAGTAAAAGAAATAAATCAGCATCAATCAGAAAGTGTAAATAATACAGAAGAAAAATTTGAAAAAATAGCTTATTCTATAAATATAACTAATAATGTAATAGAAAAACTTAATCAGTCAGAAGAAAAGATGAATGAAAATAAAGAAAAGCTTATGAATCTAATGCAAAATTTATCAGCTATAGCAGAAGAAAATGCAGCAAGTACAGAGGAAGCTTCAGCCTCAATAGAGCAACAAACGGCAAGTGTAGAAGAAATAGCTAATTCCAGTGAGGGATTGGCTCAGATTGCAGAAGAATTAGATAGCTTAATTAAAAAGTTTAAAGTATAATAAGCTACCTTTTGATTGTTTTATAATATTAATTTGGCTAAAGAAAAATATATTATTAGAGAAGAAAAATGAAGTTAAATAAAAAAGAATCTATTTTTTAAGTGTTTAGCGTTGTTAAATACTTGAAAATAGATTCTTTTTTATTACTTAAAGTTGATCAACAATTATATAAGAGAGTCTAAAGATAGGGAATGAATATTTTTTATAGTTAGTATAACTTTATTTTAAATTTGATTGATTTTGTATTAATAACAAGCATATATGAAATTTTAAATTTATACACTAGTTTTTGTAGTTAAGTTATAAAACATTAATTTACCATAATGTAAAAATATTGACAATAAAACTCAATTGATGTAAAATTAGAGTGTATTTGTAATGATAATTATTATCAATTATAAAAACCAAGTGTATTGATTTTACTACAACAATAGTTATGATATTTGTAGAAAATTTCAAGTTGAGCCTTATTGTTATAAAAAGGGGGAATTACGAATTTTATGAAGAATTTGATTAAGGGTTGTGAAAATATAATATCTCAAAAGCCTATTATGTTTTGTTTTCCTTTTGCAGGAGGAGGTGCTGGCGCTTATAGTAGCTGGGTTAAGTATTTTCAAGAAAGTGTAGTAGTGTGTCCCATTCAATTACCTGGAAGGGAAGAGAAAGTTATGGAAACTCCATATGTAGATATGAAGGTACTAATTGAGGATTTAGTTGAAGAAATTAATAAATATAATCAATATAAGATTATTATTTTTGGACATAGTATGGGAGCTAAAATAGCCTATGAGGTTGCAAAAAGATTAGAATTTGAAAATCATCCAGTAGAACAACTAATAATTTCTGGTAGTAGAGTTCCACATATTTTAGAGCCTGATCCTATTTATCATTTGCCAGATGAAGAATTTGAAAAGGCGTTAGTTCGTTTTGATGGAACACCAAAAGAAATTCTTGAAAATAAGGAATTATTAAAATTTTTTCTACCTATGTTAAGAGCTGATTTTACTATGGATGAAACATATTGTATATCTGAAGTATTTAAATTATCATGTCCAATTTTAGCTTTAGGAGGAACTTTGGATAAAGAAGCAGATAAAGAAGATATTTTGAAATGGAATGAATATACAAAATCTGATTTTGTGATTTGCATGTTTGAAGGAGGACACTTTTTTATCAAGGATAAGGAAGAAGAAGTAAAAAATAAGATTTTCCATATAATAAAGGATTTCTAAGGAAAGTGTATAGAATGAAGTTTCATATTTTCAGAGACGAGAATTTATTTAAGTTATCAAAGATACAATTAAATGACAAAGAGAATCACGTATGGGTGATTTGCTGGGAAAATATAGTTTCTTGGATTAATAAAGAAAAAAGTGTATTAAAGAAAAATGAACTAAAAATGGCTGAGAGCTTTTATTTTGAAGAAGATAAAATGCGTTATATGACTGGAAGGATTTTGACAAAAATATTATCAGCTTATTATTTAGAAATAAAGAGTGAAGAAGTATTTATTGAGCAAGATTTTTATGGGAAGCCTTTTATAGTTTCTCATAAAGAAAAAAGATTATATCATAACATATCTCATTCAGGGAAATATGTTCTTTTAGTTTTTACTTATAGCGGATTAGTTGGTATTGATGTAGAGGAAGAAAAATATTTTCTTGAATATAAAGAAATTGCTAAGAATTTTCATAAAGAAGAGTATTCTAAAATTTGTAAATCAAGTGATATTCATGAATTTTATAGAGTTTGGACAGCGAAGGAAGCATATGTGAAAGCAATAGGAAAAGGATTACAAATTAATTTAAATAGTTTTAATGTGCGTGAAGATGGAATTTATGAGAGAGATAAGAAATTAGAAGCCTGGGATCTATTTGTTTTTAAAGTAGCAGATAGATATACTACTGCTCTTGTTATTAATAAAATATAAGGAGATAAGAATATGAGATATAAAAAAGATTTATCCCGATATGAGAAATTAGAAGGATGGGAAAAAAAACCTTTAGGCATTCAGGTGAAGAATTGGGCACAAAATTATGGAAAAAAAATTGCTGTTGTTGCTGGAGAAAATGAAATTACTTATCAGGAGCTTCATGATAGGTCTTCTGAAATGGCATATGGATTTTTAGATTTAGGAATAAAAAAGGGACATCATGTAGTAGTTCAGCTTCCAAATAGTATTTCATTTGTAATTACAATGTTTGCTTTAGCAAAGGTCGGAGCTGTTCCAATTATGATGTTACCTGCTCATAGAGAAGCAGAATTAGGAAGCATCATAGAATTAGCAAAACCAGTAGCTTATATTGTAGCAGATAAATATCTTGGATATGAATATATTCCTATGGCAGAAAATCTTCGAAAAAAGCATTCTTTCTTGAAGCATATAATTATTGATGGAGAATGTTTAGGAAAAATTCAACTAGATAATGTAAAAGGTATAAAAAGAGAACTTCCAGAGGTTGATAGCTATAGTACAGCTGTTCTTCTTCTAAGTGGAGGAACAACAGGTATTCCTAAGTTAATTCCAAGAACTCATTCGGATTACATATATAATGGACGTATGTCAGCAAAACGTTGCCAATTAAATAAAGATAGTGTTTATTTAGCCGCTCTGCCTGTAATGCATAATTTCCCATTGTGTTGTCCTGGATTATTAGGAACTTTAGATAAGGGTGGAACAGTAGTAATTTGTAAAAATACCAGCCCAGATGAAATTCTTGACCTTATTACAGAGAAAAAAGTTACTATTACTGCTTTAGTGCCAGCAATGGTAGCTGTATGCATGGAAATGCTGGAATATGATGATGAATATGATTTATCTAGCTTGAAAGTCTTACAAGTTGGTGGTGCAGTATTGGAGGATACTATGGCAGATAAAATTATTGCAGAGTGGCCATGCAAATTAATGCAGGTATTTGGAACAGCAGAGGGATTATTGTCATTTACTCAGATACATGATCCAGATGAAATTATAGCTAGATGCCAAGGAACCCCTATATCTCCAGAAGATGAAATCAGAATAGTAGATGAAAATGATATGGAAGTTCCAGATGGAGAGTTTGGAGAATTGCTTTCTAGGGGACCATATACTATAGATGGATATTATATGGCACCACAAGCAAATACAAGGAGCTTTACCAAGGAAGGATTTTATCGAACTGGAGACAGAGCAATGAAAACAAAAGAAGGAAATCTTCGTATGGGGGGAAGGCTTAAGGAACAGATTAATAGGGCGGGAGAAAAGATAATGCCAGCAGAAGTTGAAGGATATATTTGTAAGCATAAAGAAATTCGTGAAGCAGCAATTGTAGGAATTCCAGATAAGGAACTTGGACATCGTAGTTGTGCATTTGTTATGACAGAGGAAGGGAATCATATAAATTTGCCTGAAATTCACAATTTTCTAAGGAAATTAGGTGTTGCACAATATAAATATCCAGATCAGCTTGAAAATATAGAAACTTGGCCTCTTACTAAGATAGGAAAGATTGATAAAAAAGCTTTAGTTAAAATGATTATAGAAAAATAGTGAGGTGATATTTATGGAATATACAGAGCTTAGGGATCAGATAAAAGTTAAATTAGTAACTTTGCAAGAGTTTAATGATAATGAAAATCTATTGAAATTAGGACTGAATTCATTGTCAATAATGAGATTAGTGAATCAGTTGAGAAAAAAGGGAATCAGAGTTTCTTATGGGGAATTAATGCAAAATCCCACGTTAGAAAGCTGGTGGAACATTATCCAAATACACGAAAAGAATAAATCAAATAAAGCAGAAGTTGTAGATGAAGAAAAGCAAATAGCAAAAGCAGAAACTTTCAAGCCTTTTCATTTAACAGACGTTCAATATGCTTATAAGATTGGAAGAACAGATATCCAGGAGCTTGGTGGAGTCGGATGCCATGCTTATCTAGAGTTTTTAGGAAAAGATGTAGATCCTTTAAGATTAGAAAAGGCATGGAATAATTTGCAATACCATAATACTATGCTTAGAGCAAGATTCTTAGAAGACGGTACACAAGAAATTATGGATAAGCCATATGATGAACATATTATAGTTAAGGATTTAAGATATTGTGCAGATGTTGAAAAAAGTTTAGCAGAAATCAGAGAATGTCTTTCTCATAGAAAATTAAAAGTAGAAGAAGGACAAGTTGCTGGGATTACACTAAGTCTGCTTCCAGATGGAAAGACAATGATTCATTTTGATTTAGATTTACTTGTGGCAGATGTTCAAAGTTTACAAATTCTATTAAGAGATTTATCTTTAGCATATATGGGGCATAGTCTTTCAGAAGATTCAAAGAACTGGAGCTTTGCAGATTATTTAGAAAGACAGAATAATGATGAAAAACATGAAAAGCAGCAGGCGCAAGAATATTGGAATAACAGACTTGAAGAATTACCATTTGGACCAGAGCTTCCATTAGAAAAAGAATCAGTTGAAATTAAAAATGTCAGATTTAATAGAAGAACTATAAAAATACAAAAAGATGAATGGGATATTTTACAGCAGCGAGTTGCAGAAAATAATGCAACACCTGCTATGCTATTGCTATCTTCTTATGCAATGATTTTAGAGCGTTGGAGCAGAACAAAACACTTCTTGATTAACATTCCACTATTTAATAGAAAGACAGAATATAAAGGCCTAGAAGATGTAGTTGCTGACTTTACCACTTTATTATTGATGGAAGTAGATATGAGGAAGAAAAAGACTTTTCTAGAACTTTTAAATACAATTCAAAAACAAATACATGAAGATATGAAACATACAGCTTACTCTGGTGTACAGGTTCAAAGAGATTTAATACGCTTATATGGAGGAAAGCAGAATATAGCACCAGTTGTATTCGCATGCAATTTAGGAAATCCATTAATAACTACAGACTTTAAAAAGAATTTAGGGGAATTTTATTATATGATCTCTCAAACTCCAGGAGTTTGCTTGGACTTTCAAGTATATGAAGATGAAACTGGATTAATGTTAGCTTGGGACACAGTAGATGAACTTTTCCCAGAAAGAATGATAGATGATATGATTCACAGCTTGGAAGAATGTCTTCATAGATTAAGTAAAGAAGATTGGAATCAATATTTTGATGTTTTACCACAATATCAAAAGGAGTTTATTGAAAACCAAAAGAATATTGAACCATTAAAAGAAGCTGAATGCTTATATGAAGCTTTTCTTAGAAATGTAAGAGAAAATCCTGAAAAGACTGCTATTATTGATACAGGGGAAAATATAAAGATTTCTTACTCAGAGCTTGAAAAAGAAGCTTTGTCTATTGCAGCATTTATCGTGAAGAAAAAGATTACAAAAAAACCAATTGCAATTTCTCTTACAAGAGGCTATAAACAGGCAGCAGCAGCTTTAGGAATATTATTATCTGGCAATCTATATGTTCCAGTTAGCTTAAATCAGCCAAAAGAAAGAAGAAAATTAATACATAAAATAACAGGAATGCATTATGCAATAGCTGATGAGAAGAACTTTACTTCTGTTGAATGGCCGGATGAAACACAAGTTTTGAAGTTTGAAGATCTTGTTAAAGAAGAACCATTATATGAATTGCCACAAATATATCCAGAAGATTCTGCTTATATCATTATGACATCTGGAACTACTGGCTTTCCTAAAGGAGCAGAAATGTACCATAGAGGAGCTTATAATACAATTACAGACATAAATCAACGCTTTGGTATTACTAAAGAAGATAGTGTACTAGGGGTTTCATCAATGGACTTTGACTTATCTGTATATGATCTATTTGGGACATTTAGTAGTGGTGGAACTTTAATTATGATACCAGAAGAAAGAAAAAGAGATGCTGAATTTTGGATGCATCAGGTTATGAAATACAATATCACAATATGGAACTCAGTACCAGTTTTATTAGATATGTTATTGGTTCAGGCAGAAGCTTATAATAAGAAATTACCACTAAAAAGAGTTATGCTTTCTGGAGACTGGATTGGATTGGATCTTCCTGAACGTGTGGCAAAGACAACAGAAGATTGTAAATTTATTGCTATGGGTGGAGCAACAGAAGCAAGTATTTGGTCAAATTATATGGAAGTTGGACTTCCTATTCCGGAAAAATGGAGTTCTATTCCATATGGAAGACCATTAGCACATCAATCATATAGAGTAGTAGATGAAAAAGGTATGGATACGCCATTCTTAGTAGAAGGAGAACTTTGGATAGGAGGAGCAGGTGTAGGAACATATCGAGGTGACGATGAGTTAGTTAAAAAGAAATTTATAAAAGATGCATCTGGTATCTGGTATAGGACTGGAGATAAGGGACGTTTTTGGAATGATGGAACAATAGAATTTCTTGGACGTGAAGATTTCCAAGTTAAAATACGTGGACATAGAATCGAATTAGGAGAAATAGAAGCTACATTAAAATCTATCAAAGATATAAGTAAAGCAGTAGTTGAATCTTCAGATGGAAGCATAGGAGATAAGCAACTAGTTGCTTATTTAGAAACAAATAGTAAAAAAGATGTACCTCTTTATTTAAAAAATGAGATTCTTCAAGAAAAAATAAATAGAAAATGGAGCGTAATATCTAATATTGATGCACAGCCATGTCAGGAAAAAGAATTTGATAATGCATTGAAATATGGAGAATGGAAGGCTTGCAAAGCTATGTTAGAGGTTTTAAAAACATTGGACGTTTTTAAATCAGGAAAAGAATATTCATATGATGAAATAATGAATCATGGAAGTATTTCTGCTACACAAAAGAAAGCACTTTGTTGCTGGCTAGAAGCTTTGATTCACTATGGATTTATTAAAGAAGTAAAAGGGTTATATTTTGTATCAGAAAATGTAGATGAAATACAAGTAGAAATGAATACAGATTTAAAGAAAATAGATTCTTATATAGATAGATTAAAACCATATTTGCCAGAATTGCTACAGGGAATCAAGAATCCTATTGAAGTTTATTATGCAGAAAATAAGGAATTATCTCCAAATAATCTATTAGAGCAGCTTCCAGGAATAGAAGATACAACTAATGCGTTAATTAATCAGATTCAGAAGTTACTCGAAAATTCTCATGAGAAAATTAGAATTTTAGAAGTAGGAACTAGAGATATAAAAATTACAAAAATGATATTAGATTCGCTAAAGGATAAGAACATTGAATATATATATACAGATTCTTCTGTGTTTTTTATCAATGAAGGAAAGGAACTTTTAGAATCATATCCATTTGTAAAATTTGAAGTGCTAGATTTAGAAAAAGAAGAATTCATGTCAGAAACAGAATATGAATATGATTGTATAATTGCAGTAAATTCAATTCATAGAATGAATAACTTAGATACTGCTTTGAAAAATATAAAGAAGTTATTACTTTCAGATGGAACATTGATAATGCTTGAATTAACGATTCAGACATATCTGAAGGATATTACTGCTACTATTCTTGAAGGTGGAAAAGAATGCGAAAGAGAGTCTTCAATTTTAGATCATAAGCAGTGGAGAAGAGTTTTAGAGGGAAATGAATTTGATAAAGTTTGTGTATATCCAGAAGATGCAACTTTAAGTGGAAGAAATGTTTTTATAGTTATGTCACAAGAACCAGTGTACATTTTGAATAATGAATATATTAGTACATCTATAAGCGAAAAGCTACCTGAATATATGATTCCAAAGGTATATCATGCATTAGAAAAGCTTCCATTAAGTAAAAATGGGAAAATAGATAGAAAAGCTTTAAGAGCATTGAGTACAAAGAAAGTAGAGGTTTCATTGAAAGAAGAACCATCAACAGAGACTGAAAAGCAACTTAGAAATATCTGGAGAGAAACCTTCAAAATAGAGGAGATTGGAGTATTAGACAATTATTATTTACTTGGCGGAGATTCTTTAATTGCAACTAGGATGCTTACAAAGGTTAGAGATAAATTTAAAGTAGCTTTTTCCATTAAGGATCTGATGGGTTTAAAAACTATTAAAGAGCAGGCAAGACGTATTGATGAGCTTTTAAGAATAGATGAAAAAGTAGAAATTCAAGAGCTTCCAACAATTACTCCAGATAAAGAAAATGAAAATGAGCCATTTAAATTAACAGAAGTACAGCAGGCTTATTGGATTGGAAGAAGTGGAATGTATGACTTGGGACAAGTTTCAACTCATTGCTATTTTGAATTAGATGGAGAAAATATTGATATTGCTAAGCTACAAGCATCTTGGAATGACATGATTAAGCAGCATGGAATGATGCGTGTAATTATTCTTAAAAGTGGAAAACAACAGATATTAAAAACAGTTCCAGAATATCAAATACCTACCATGAACTTAGAAGAACTTGAAAATGATGTTGTAAAAAATCAGTTAGAAAAGATTCGCTTGGAAATGTCTCATCAGGTAATTATAACAGAAACATGGCCATTATTTGATGTAAGAGCAACTGTAATGAAAGACAGAAAAACCAGAATACATGTAAGCTTTGATAATTTAATTTTTGATGGATGGAGTATGTTCTATTTGTTAAATGAATTGGCAAAGAGATATCGTGATGAATTTGATGAAATCCCTAAATTAGAAATTTCATTCAGAGATTATGTTTTAGGATTGGAGAAAATAAAAAATTTAGGAGCTTATCAAAAAGATAAAGAATATTGGTTAGGCAGAATTGATAATTTTGCGTCAGCACCAGAATTACCTTTAGCTAAAAATGAAAATGAAGTTACTAAGCAAAAATTCACACGACGAACTACTTATCTTAACCAACATGAATGGGAAAGCTTAAAGAATTCTGCAAAGCAACATGGAATTACACCAGCTGTATTATTGATTACAGCATATACAGAGGTCCTTAGAAGATGGAGTAATAATGTGGATTTTACACTTAACTTAACCCAATTTGATAGGAAACCTTTACATCCACAAGTAAATGATCTAGTAGGAGATTTTACTACATTAACACTTTTAGAAGTTAAAAATAGTAAGGAAGATAACTTCATAAAACGTGCAGAGATAGTTCAGACTCAGCTTATGGAAGATTTAGAGCATACATTTTATAGTGCTGTAGAAGTTCAAAGAGAGTTAAAAAGAAAAGATGGAAATACAAAAGGTTCAATCATGCCAATAGTATTTACTAGTGGATTAGGTATTGATCAATGGAATGAAGGAAAGTGGATAGGAAAACTTGTATATAATATCAGTCAGACACCACAGGTTTGGTTAGATCATCAAGTTGTAGAACGTGATGGAGGTTTGGGTCTTTTCTGGGATAGTGTAGATGAATTATTCTATCCAGGAATGCTAGATGAAATGTTTAAGGCATATACAGGACTTTTAAAAGATTTAGCAGCACATAAAGAAAGATTTACACAAGAATCCACAAGTCTTGTTAATGTACCAATATCAGAAGCACGTAAAAATGCAAATGAAACAGAAAGAAGTTTCCCAGATAAATCTTTAGATGAATTATTTTTAGAAATGGAAAAGAAATTACCAGAAAAAATTGCCGTTGTAAATAAGGAATATAGATTAACTTATAGAGAAGTGAAAGAAAAATCTTTATACTTGTGCAGACAATTACAAGAAGTTCATATAGAAAAAGAAGAACTTGTAGCTGTTTTAATGGAAAAGAGCTGGGAACAGATTATATCTGTATTTGGAATTTTATTTGCAGGTGCGGCATATCTCCCACTAGATATTCAAAATCCAAGAGAACGTTTAGAGAAGATTTTAACCGATAGTAAAACAAAGAATATTTTAGTAAAGAAAGAATTCTTAGAAGAAAATGAATGGTTAAGAAGATGGAATTGTATTGTTGTAGATGGAGAAGGAGTAGAAGAAGATACTTCAATTATTGTAAAGAAGAATACAGATTCTTTAGCATACACTATATATACTTCAGGAAGTACAGGAATGCCTAAAGGCGTTATGATTTCACATAAAGCTGCGGTAAATACAATTTTAGATATTAATTCTAGATTTAATGTAGATGAGAATGATGTATCTCTTGCAGTATCAAATTTACACTTCGATCTTTCAGTGTATGATATATTTGGAATATTGGGAAGTGGAGGGAAATTAGTTATTCCCGATAGTTATAAGACAAAAGACCCAGAGCATTGGATAGAATTAATGAATGAAGAGGGAATCACTGTTTGGAATAGTGTACCTACATTTGTTGAAATGTTAGTAGAATATGAAGCTCATCAAAATAAATTACTTAGAAAAGATCTTAGATTAATTATGATAAGTGGGGATTGGATAGCTACTTTATTACCTGATAGAATAAGAAACATTTTTGGAGATTTAACAATTATATCAATGGGAGGAGCAACAGAAGCTAGCATCTGGTCAAATATTTTTGAAATTACTGAAAAAATTCCAGAGGATTGGACGAGCATTCCATATGGGAAACCATTATCAAATCAAAAATATTATATATTAAATTCAGTCTTAAAAAATTGCCCTGATTGGGTTACAGGTATGCTTTATATTAGTGGGGCAGGCCTTGCAAAAGGTTACTTAAATGATACAGAAAAAACAGCAGAAAAGTTTATTTATCATTCAGAAATAGGAGAAGAGTTATATTGTACTGGTGATATGGGAAGATACTGGACAGATGGAAATATTCAGTTCTTAGGAAGAGCTGATAACCAAATAAAAGTTAATGGATATAGAGTAGAACTTGGAGAAATTGAAAGTGCATTAATTAAGCTTCAGGGTGTCAATAAAGCAGTGGCAATGCCAATATTATCAAATGATATGGTAAGTATAGTTGCCTTTGTAGAGTGCCAAGATGAGTTGGATGATAGTGCTGTAAAAGAAGAATTAAGATCATTAATTCCAGAATATGAAATACCTAAACAGATTATTAAACTTTCACTATTACCATTATCAAATAACGGAAAAATTGATAGAAAAGCATTAAATGAAATATTGAAACAACAAAAAATAGATGAGGCTGAAGATAAGATATTATTGCCTAGAACTGAAATGGAAGAGAACCTTTCCACATTTGTTGGAAAAATATTAGGAGTTAATATAGGAGTTCAAAGAGGTTTCTTTGCAAATGGTGGTGATTCACTAAAAGCAGTCAGATTAGTTAATCTTTTAAAAGAAGAATTAAATTGTGATGTTTCATTAAGAGATTTATATAAATATTCTACAGTTGAAAAATTAGCTAAATTTATTGAAGAACAACAAGAAGATTTTGAAGAAGGTACATTATAAATATAAGTATGTGAGGGAAATTTATGGATATAATTGGAATTATTGAAGAGTGCGTAAAAAGAGGAATACAATTATGGACAGAAAACGGCAGACTGCATTTTAAAAGCCCAGCTGGTGCATTGGATAAAGATTTAAAGGAAAATTTAAAAAGATTAAAACCAGAGCTAATTATTTATTTAGAGGAACAAAAGAAAAATAAAATACAAAGCATGGAGGATGGAAAATATGAAAATTTCCCAATTACTGATATTCAAGGAGCATATTTAGTTGGAAGAAATAAAGCTTATCTATATGGAGGAATTGGTTGTAAGATATATGCAGAATTCATGACTAAGTTTACAGATTATGATAGATTTTTAAAAGCTGTAGACCAATTAATTCAACGACATGAAATGTTAAGAGTAAAGGTAAGTAAAGAAGGAAAACAAGTTTATTTAGAAGAGTTAGCTGAAAATCCAGTATGCGTATATGATTTATCACATAAATCTCAGGAAGAGAAAGATAATGTAACAAAAGAAATTAGAGAGAAGCTTCAATTTAAACAATATGATCCTGAAAAAGATGCCTTATTTGATATTGGTTTATGCATATTAAATGAAAGTGAAGGAATCTTATATCTATCATTAGATATGCTGCTTGGAGATTTTGTCAGCATAGATATAGTTGTAAAAGATTTAGAAAAGTTATATGAAGAAGAAAAATTAGAGCCTTTAGTTATAACCTTCAGAGATTTTATAATGTATAAAAATAGAGAGAAGGAAACTATGCAATTTTGTAGCTCTTATGAAAATGATAAAAATTATTGGATGAATAGAATAGATACATTACCAGCAGAACCAGAATTACCAAAGGAAGAACAGTTTGATATTATTCAGACTGGAAGGTTCTATCATAAAGAATATTTAGTTAGTAATGAATATTGGAAGATAGTTGAACAATTATCTAGAAGATATAGTGTTACACCAACTTCTGTTATATTAGCTGTATATTCTTTAGTGCTAGGAAGATGGTCAAAAAATAAAGACTTCTTAATTAATATAACAACACTTAATCGTCCAGCTGCCCATAATCAAATAGATAAGATTATAGGAGATTTTACAACTACTACATTATTTGAAGTGAAAAATTCTAAGGATTTATTATTCGTTGATAATGTCAGAGCTGTACAAGAACAATTATTTGAAGATTTAGAGCATAATTTATTTAATGGGGTAGGGGTACTTAGAGAACTAAATAGAAAAAATAAAAGAAGCTTTGCGCCTTACGTATTTACAAGTACTATAGGAGTTGATTCAGAAAATACAGCTTTAAGTAAAATTAAGCTATTATACAAGATAAGTCAAACACCACAAGTACTTATTGATTGTCAGATAAGCAGGCAGAGTGAAGGTGTCATGATAAACTGGGATATTAGAGAAGGTGTATTTTTAAATGAAATGATTGACGATATGTTTGAAGTATTTAAAAATACCCTAACTGATTTTATAAAAGATGATACCAATTGGGAAAAGAAGATAAATTTAAGCCTTCCATCAAAAACAGAATTAATACGTAAAAAAGTAAATGGAACAAAGAAAGATTATCCAAAGGAAAATTTAGTTTCGGGTATATATAATTCCTTCAGAACTTATCCAGATAAAACAGCAGTTATCTTTAATGACTATAGTTATTCTTATAAGGAATTAGGATCATATGTTGCTTTTGTTCAAGAACAACTAGAAAAGAATAAAATCCAAACAGGAGATAGAGTTGGAATTTTATTAGAGAAAGGAATATGGCAGGTAGCATCAGTTATTGCTGTAGTATCAATGGGTGGAATATATGTACCAATAGATATTGGTCAGCCATGGAGCAGACAGGAAACAATAATTGAACAAGCTGCTATAAAAATAAATATTGTTCAAGAAAAGATAAATGGGAACAATGCAAAGAATATATTTATTTCAAAGGAAGAAACAATATCTTCTGTTAAGAAAGTAAAATATAACGAAGTTGATCCAGAAAAGTCAGCATATACTATCTTTACATCTGGAAGTACTGGAACGCCTAAGGGTGTAGAAATGTCACATGTTGCTGCTATGAATACTATAACAGATATGTATCAAAAGTTTAACATTACCCATAAAGACAAAGTTTTAGGTCTTTCTAATTTATATTTTGATTTATCTGTATTTGATGTATTTGGGACTTTATCTATTGGTGGAACATTAGTAGTGCCATTAGAAAGCAGGAAGAGAGAAGTCTCACATTGGGCATCTTTATGTCATAAATACAATGTAACTATATTAGATATGGTTCCAGCTCAAATGGAAATGTATATGGCTTATGTTGAAGCTGATGAAAAGAGTCAGGATAATGCATTACGTTTAGTTTTAATGTCTGGGGATTGGATACCCATAAATTTAACAAAGAAAATACAGTCAAGATTTTCAAATATAGACTGCATAGGTCTTGGTGGAGCAACAGAAGCAGGAATCTGGTCTATATATTATCCAACTGAAAAATTAGAAGATACAGATAAAAATGTACCATATGGTACACCATTATCAAATCAGAGATTCTACATTATAGATGAGAATGATAATCCTTGTCCCGATTATGTTATAGGTGAAATATGTATTGCTGGAGATAGTCTTGCAGTAGGTTACTTAAATGATGAAGAGATGACCAAAGTCAAATTTGGATTTTCAAAGCAGTTAGGTGAAAGAATATATAGAACTGGAGACCTGGGAAGCTATAGAGCAGATGGAGTTATAGAGTTTATAGGGAGAAAGGATACTCAAGTTAAAATTAATGGATATAGAGTTGAATTAGGGGAAGTAGAAAATGCCTTAAAGAGACATATGGAAATTGAAAATGCTATTGTTTTAAAAGAAA
Source organism: Clostridium sporogenes (assembly GCA_019933195.1). Taxonomy (NCBI): domain Bacteria; kingdom Bacillati; phylum Bacillota; class Clostridia; order Eubacteriales; family Clostridiaceae; genus Clostridium; species Clostridium sporogenes. The sequence continues at coordinate 1,408,412 of CP082942.1, read as the reverse complement.
GTGATACCAGCTTAGCTGCATATGTAAAAGTAGGAGAAAGTATTAATGTTGAAAATAAACTTGAAGAAAGAACTTTTGATGAGGATAAGCAATTAGATATTTCCTTTGAACAAGATGATCTTCGACAATGGGTAGATCAAGCAGATAATACAGCATTAAGCTATATTTTAAAGACTTTATTAGAAGCTGATATATTCAAGGCTATAAGGAAGAAGTATTCCCTTGAGGAAATTGGAGCTGCATTAAATATTAAACCAAAGTATGTTCAATTACTACATCGATGGTTAAATGCGTTAGTTAAAAGTGAGTTTATAAAGCAAGATAGAGATTTGTACTACACTGAAAAAAGCTACTCAGAAGATGTGGCAAAAAATGCAGAAGAAAAGTGGAGAGCAATTGATGCAAAAGTTAATTACAGCGATATTATGATGAATTATATGCATGATTCTGCAATATTATTAAAAGAAATTTTAAGAGGAGAAGTGCATCCACATAACTTATTATTTCCACAAGGTAAATTAGATATAGAATATGCATTATATAAAGATAATGTAGTAAGCAGAAATATAAATAAAGTAGTTCAGAATGAAATATTAAACAATATATCTGAAAAATCAAATAATAAAATAAGAATACTAGAAGTAGGGGCTGGAATAGGAAGTTTAGATCTTATTAAGAGTCTTGGTGGATATGATGTTGAATTTTATTTCACTGATATTTCTAATTTCTTCTTCAATGAGGCTAAGAGAAATCTAAAAGATTATCCTTGGGTAGTATATAAACTATATGATATTAATAAAGCTAATTGGGAGCAGGGATTTGAAAATGAAAAATTCGATTTTATCATATGTGGAAATGTACTGCATAATGCATATGATTTAGGAAAGGCTCTTAAGAATTTAAAAGATATGCTTTCTGAGGATGGAGAAATTTTAATTACAGAAGAAGTAAAAGAGAGATATGCTTTATTGACATCAGTAGAGTTTGAATTTGCTGAAGCAATACAAACATATGAAGATGGAAGAGATAGTTCGAGAACAATATTTATGTCATATGAAGACTGGAAAGAAAAAGTTAATAAGTTAAATGGAAATATAGTATTAACTTATCCAAGAGAAAATGATAAATTATATGCTTTTGGACAAGAATTGATGATAGTTAAATTTAATAAGCAATATAGTTTGCAGGAAGAAAGTATCAAAGAATATTTAAATAGCCAAGTACCAGAGTACATGGTTCCAGGAAAGATAATTTTCTTAAACGAACTACCAATGACTAATAATGGAAAGATAGACAGAAAGCTGCTTAAGAATACATTAGCTAAATATGAGAATAAATTTAAAGAAAATGAGATAGAAGAAGAATTAGATGATTTAGAATTTCAAATAAAAAATATCTGGTGCGAAGTTATAGGCTGTAAGAATATAAGAAAAAATGATGATTTTTATTCTGTAGGTGGAGATTCATTATTAGTAGCTCAAGTTACAAGCAGAATGCTTCAGGAATTAGAAGAAGCTGAAGGTTGGGAATGGGATAGATTAATGGTTGAATTAATGAAAAATGCTACTATCAGTAAAATTGCCTCACGTTTAAGAGAAAGCACTGATAAAAAACCAACACATTCTAAGAAAAAGACTAATGTATCTCCATTAGTTGAATTTAAAGAAGCAGATGGAAAAGCAGTTACTATAAGAGTCTTATTCCATGCTGGAACAGGGACATTAAGCTCATATAAGGAATTACTTCCTTATTTAGCTGAGCAATGTGATGATAATGAAGCATTATTAGGATTTAATTTTGGTAATGCTGAAGACTATCTTGGAAGATCAGTAGATACTTTCATTATTGATTCTGCAAAAGCATATGCAGATATTTTAATGGAGCAGGAAACAGAAAAATTTGAGGTTATAGGATATTGTGTTGGTGGCTGGATAGCATTAGAAACAGCAAAAGTATTAGTTGAAAAAGGAATAGAAGTAAGCAATGTTAAAATTATTAGTTCTAGTCTATGTGGTCACAATTTTGATAACGACCTGCTATTAGAAAGAGCCTTCGGAATATCTATTGGAGCAGATGTAGAGAGTGCAGGATATTTAGGAAGTAATGAATTGATTCAAGAAGCCCTTAGTGAAGTAAAAGCAGGCCAGGAGGATAGAGGTATTACAACTGAAGAATTATGCCAGTTATCAGGAAAATATAAAGAAATAGGTTTGAACTTTGAAAAGCTAAGCAAAATGGAACAAGGTGATAGATTAAAATGCATTTATGAAAGTTTACCTAAGAGCGAAGGCGCAGAAGACAATGTACAGATGTTTGAATTATTATATCAGTTATTCAGCCATAGCTTTAGAGGGATTATGCGCTATACACCATCAAGATATGTTGGAGATGTTCATGCTCTTTTTGTTGAGGATGATACAAAACATTTCTTTCCAGTTAAGAATATTAGTAATGACGAATTATGGGACAACATTGTCCTTGGTGATTTAAAAATAGATTATATTCCAGGGGAACATGGGAATTGTTTAAAAGAACCTAATGTAAAAACTGTAGCAGGATTAATCAAATAATAAAATTTTGATTCATAAGCAGCCATGATTTGTGGCTGCTTAGAAAGGAGAGAGTATGGATAATAACAAAAAATGCATGAGAATAGTTGTATGTGGAACAAATTTTGGAAGAATGTATCTAGGTGGAGTAAACATACTTGGTGAGAGTGGAAAATTAGTTGGAATCTTATCTGGTGGAAGTAAGCAATCTAAAGCATGTGCAGATAAAAATAATGTTCCACTTTATACAAGTGTTGATGAACTTGATAAAAGTATGGTAGATATTGTATGTGTTGCAGTCAAGTCTTCAGTTACAGGGGGAAAGGGAACAGATATTGCTCTCAAATGTTTAGAAAAGGGCATAAGTGTATTACAAGAGCAGCCTGTACATTACGATGATGTATGGAAATGCTATAAAACTGCTATTAAGAATAACTGTTATTATTCAGTCAATAGTTTTTATTCTAATGTCAATGCTGGAAAGACATTTATTGAATACGGAAAAAAACTTATTAAAAAGGCAAAACCTTTATTTATAGATGCATCAAGTAGTGTTCAAGTTTCATATCCATTAGTAGATTTATTAGGAAAGCTTTTTGGAAGTGTATCACCTTGTGAAATCAAAAGGATAAGTGAAAAAGATGAATTAATGACAGTTTTAGAAGGAAAAATATGCGATGTACCATTGATAATAAAAGGAGAAAATAGAATTGTAGCACAAGATCCTGATAATTATGCTTTATTATTTCATAAAATAATTTTATATACTGAGAGTGGTCAATTAGTTTTAGATAATTCTATTGGTTTAGTATTATGGGAACCAAGATACTATATTCCACACACAGAAGATGGAAGATTAGATTTTTATGGATATAATCAATATTCCAGACTGCCAGTTACAGAGATACTTAATAAAGAGGATTTAAATAATACTTATAAAGATATATATGAAAAAATATGGCCAGGTGGTATTGCTAATGCTTTAAGAGACTTTATATCATCAATGGATGAACCATTAAATAAAAAGAATATGCAGTATCATCTTAACATATGTAAATTTTGGAATGATGTTGGAAGAAGTTTAGGAACTATCCAGATTATTGAAGAACCAGAAATAGTTTCATTGAAAGCAGAAGATATTAAGAAAGGAATTTAATCATGGATAAGGAATTATATTTGAAAAAATTAAAAGAAGATATGAAAGTAAAGCTTAAATCTATATGGGAAGAGGTATTAGAAAAAGATAACATCGGATATAAAGATAATTATTTTTTAATAGGTGGAAATAGTTTAACTGCAATTAAGATAATAAAAAAAATACAGAAAATAACAGGCTATGATAAAGAGATTCCTTTAGCTTATATTTTTTCCTTTCCTACTATAGAAAAACTAGTAGAAGAAATATTCAATCCTGAAGAGGTAAATAAACAAAGATTTAATATTACATCAAAGCAATTAAAAGGTGAAATTAAGCTAGAATTGCCTAAAATTAATTATGAATATGATAACAAGTTAGAAAATTGTTTATTGACTGGAAGCAGTGGATATTTAGGTGGATATATTTTAAGAGAGTTATTACAACAAACACAAATTCAGATCTATTGCCTTGTAAGAGGAAAATCCCATGAAGAAGCAGAAAAGAAAATTAAGAAAAACCTAGATAAATTTAAGATTTCAGATGATGATCTAAAAAGAATACATATAGTTTTAGGTGATTTCAGTAAAAAAAATATGGGTATAGAACAAGAGTCGTATGATAAGCTTTCTAAAAAAATAGATTGTGTATATCATAATGGAGCTTTAGTTCACTTCTTGTATAGCTATAAAGAGCTGAAGCAGAGCAATGTAGAAGGAACTAAAGAAGTTTTAAGTTTTGCAGCATTTAATAAGATTAAACCAGTATTCTATGTATCTACAATATCTATATTCTCTAAATTCGGTAAAAACAATACTAAAGTTTTAGAAAATGAAAATATCCAAGACTCAGGAATACTTCCTATAGGCTATACACAAAGTAAATGGGTAGCTGAAGGACTGGTATGGAAGGCAAAAGAAAAAGGATTACCAGTAATGGTTTTTAGAATTGGACATGTAATAGGGGATTCTGTTACAGGAGAATGTCATTCAGATGATTTTGTATTCAGAATTATAAAAAGCGTTTTAGATGTACATGCTTATCCAGATATGGAAGGTAAGCTTGAACCAATAACAGTTGATGATATAGCAAAAATTATTGTTGCAATATCAGGAAATAAAAATAATTTAGGACAGGCATATCATTTAATAAATCCCAAAGCAGTATATTTTAATTATATGATTAAGTGGGCAGAAAGCAAGGAAATACTTCTTCATCCACTTGAAAAAAATAAATGGGTAAAAGAAATTGAGAAGCTGGATGGAGTATCTGCTATTTTGCCATTCATAAAATTCTTTGATGATCAATTTTGGAATGTATCTAAAAATTTAGAGTTCTCTGTAGAAAATACACAAAAAGCTTTAAAAGAACTGGAATTGTCTATTCAACCCATTTCTAAAGATATAATCGAAAGACATTATAATTACTTAAAGGATAAAGGTGAGTTGGAATCAATAGATCTTTATACTGTTGGTACAATATAAAACTAAGAATTCAGTATTGGATAAGAAATTATTCATATACATTTAAGTTATATAAAAATGGGTAAATATAAAGTAAATATTTAATAAATAATTTAAGAGGCTGTCGCACTAAGAATAAATCCTACAATATATTGCGTTAACTTTAAATTTGCAAAACAATATATTGTATGTAGATCTATTAATGCGACAGTCCCTTAAATTGAATTTACATATTAAATTTTTTCAAGGGCTTTTTTGTGTCTATATTCTAATGGAGACATGTGATATTGAAGCTTGAATACAGATGCAAATTTGCTTTGATTCATATAACCTACCTGTTCTGAAATTTTCCCAATGGGCATTGTAGTTTTTTCTAACATGTTTGCTGCAGTATTCATACGAGCTTCACGTAGATATACAGAGATATTTTGTCCATAAATTCCACGAAAATAATTTTTTAAGCTTGTTTCACTTATTGAGAAAATTTTTGCTAATTCCCATGCAGGATGATGTTGTCTTAAATCTGCTGTGATAATATGTTCTGTTTTTTTTGCTATTTCAACTTGTGTAGCAGTAAAAAAAGTAGATGATTTTGGCTCAGGTATATGTTTTCTGTATAGTAATATTTGTAATAATTCAAGGGTATAAAGCTGCATCATAAATATAGCATGAGAAGGTTCTTTATTATATAATTCCCAGATTTTTGATAAAACCTGTTTAGTGTCTTCAGTGCATTGAGAAATATATGTTTTGTCTAATGAACAGTAGAGGTCAGTAAGTTTACTGATATTAATATGAAAAACATCATTAATATATGTAGATTGTTTAGAAATAGCGTCTATATCAATAAAAAATTCTAGGCCTTCATAAATGCGTAGTGGATAAGTGTATTGCTTTTGAGCAGATCGATTTGCAATAGAAAACTGGCCATCTTTTAAATAAACAAAAGAATCATTATCTAAAAATAATTCACAACGGCCTGTGATACAGTAATTTAATAGCAGAGGTGTACTGGAGGAGTCATTTCCTTGTGATAAATCTGGTATAGGCCATATCGGAGAATTGATAAAGATATATGCTAGAGAAATGCCAGGAAAGATTGAAAAGAAAGTCATGGAGCCTTTTCCATTTGCTTGTTCCATACAAAGTTCAGTGCTATTTGGATTCCTTTTTAATGAAACTCCCGGTATTTCTATACATTTTTTTATAAGGTCATTTGTATTCATAGAATATTCACCTCCTAATGATTGAAAATTAATATCAGTTAATTTAATTATAATTATGGCTTTGGACTAGGTCAATAAAAATATTTGATGTCATTTGGAGCTAAAAAGATGATTGACTATAGAATAGAAAAACAGTATGTGGTATATTTAGTGATATATAAAATCAATTGATTTGGATTATCGAACATGGAGGGATTTATATGGAAAATAAATTACAAGCAAAAGATCTAATTAATATTGGTATATTTACAGCTCTTTATTTTATAATCGGATGTGCAGTAGCTATTCCAATTGGGTTTGTACCAATTTTCTTACCTATTCTTGGTTCACTCTGGACATTTATTACTGGAATCCCATTTATGATATTTTCAACTAAAGTTAAGAAGTTTGGAATGGTAACAATTATGGGTATTTTAAGTGGATTACTTATGGGCCTTACAGGAATGGGATTTTGGGGAGTACCTATGGGTGTTATTTTTGGTCTCCTTGGTGATTTAATTATGAAGTCTGGAAAGTATAAAAGCGTTAAGAAAAATATTTTAGGTTATTCTACTTTTAGTTTATGGATGATTGGAACATATATTCCAATGTATTTTATGGTAGATCAAGCATTTGCTGATTTTGCTAGTAGTTTTGGAGAGGAATATGCAACACGTGTAATAGCAGTTATGCCAATGTGGAGCTTAATTTTAGTTATTGTAGGAATATTTGTATTTGCTATTCTTGGTGGCTTATTTGGTAAAGCAATTCTTAAAAAACATTTTGAAAAAGCAGGTATTGTCTAATGGAATCATCGGTTTACAGTACAACAAAGGACAAGTACTGCATAGTGCTTGATCCAAGAACTAAATTATTGTTGCTTATAACAACAACCACTTTATTGCTTAGTACTGGAAATGAAGGAATAATGAATATAATAAAGCCTATTTTAAGTACTGTACCATTTTTATTGCTGCTTACAGAAAAGAAGTTTAAAGCAGCTGGAAAGTATCTTATTTTATATACAATATGTTTTATACTTGAACGTATAGCACTTTATTCAATAGGCGGAATCTCTTCATTCCTTCTGTTAGCTGTATGCTCTATTATGACAAGATTTGCGCCAGGAATTATGATGGGAGCATTCTTGTTAGCATCAACTTCAGTAAGTGAGTTTATTGCAGCTATGCAGAGAATGCACATACCAGAACAAATTGTAATTCCATTATCAGTAATTTTTCGCTTTTTCCCAACTATAAAAGAGGAATATGAATCCATTAATGATGCAATGAGAATGAGAGGAATAGGATTTGGTGGTAGAAATCCACTTTTAATTATAGAGTATCGATTAATTCCACTTATATTTTCTGTGATTAAAATAGGAAATGAATTATCTGCTGCTTCACTTACAAGAGGATTGGGAGCACCTGTAAAGAGAACGAATACATGTAAGATTGGATTTCATATACAGGATATTTTTATGATAGCACTTTGTATAATTTGTTTTTTTGCATATTTCACACAAAAGTAAATAAGTCACATTTAAATAAATAACAAGTCAGTATGAAAGTTTATTTTGCCTCATACTGAGTCAGCAGAACCCAACCTAGCAATACTAGCGACGGAACCTGTTTCCTTGTCTGACACAAAATATACTGCCATCTTTGACTTGTTATTTATTTTTATGTGCCTAAATTCTTAGGGGGTAATAGGTTTGATAAAATTAGAAAATGTTTCTTTTACGTATGCAGGAGAAAATAGAGGTGGAGTTAATAACATCAGCCTTAACATTCCAAAGGGAGAATTTATTGTTTTATGTGGTGAAAGTGGATGTGGCAAAACTACAATTACAAGATTATTAAATGGACTTATTCCTCATTTTCACGAAGGGGAAATGAGCGGGAAGGTAACCATTAATGGACAATCAACTTCTAATCAACCTTTATATGATACAGCAAGGCTGGTTGGAAGTGTTTTTCAAAATCCCAGATCTCAGTTTTTTAATGTAGATACTACAAGCGAAATTGCCTTTGGGTGTGAAAATTTTGGATTGCCAGAGCAGGAAATCCAAGAGCATGTGAAAGAAACAGTAGAAAGTTTTCATATAGAAAGATTATTGGATAGGAGTATTTTTCATCTTTCAGGTGGAGAAAAACAGAAAATAGCATGTGCATCTGTATCTGCTATGGAACCAGATATTTTTGTTATGGATGAGCCGTCCTCCAATCTGGATATTTCATCAATTATAGAATTGCGTCAAATTCTTGATTTGTGGAAGAAACAAGGAAAAACAATTATTATATCAGAACATAGATTATTTTATATGCGTGGACTGGTAGATCGCTTTTTATATATACGTAATGGAAGGATTGCTTATGAATATAGTGCTGAAGATTTTGAAGCATTAACAGAGAAGGAACGAATGAAAATGGGTTTACGAATGTATTCTCTAAAAAATATTCAGCTTGAAAAAAGGGGAGCGCCTTTAAAGAAACATTTGGAATTAAAAGATTTTTATTTTGCTCATAAAAATCAGCCAGAAACATTACATATTGAAGATTGTAAGATACCAGCAGAAAGAGTTGTTGCCATCATTGGAAATAACGGAGCAGGTAAATCCACTTTTGCCAGATGCTTTTGTGGTCTGGAGAAAAAATGTGGAAAGGTTATATGTAATGGAAAGGTAATAAAGCCTAAAGATAGATTAAATATATGTTATATGGTTATGCAAGAAGTAAATCATCAATTATTTACAGAAAGTATTTCAGATGAGATAAAGATAAGTATGGAGCATGATGATGAAAATTTAGAAAAAGAGATTCTAGAACAATTGGATCTTTTTTTATATAGAGATAGACATCCTATGTCACTTTCAGGTGGACAAAAGCAAAGAGCTGCTATTGCATCAGTTATAGCAGCTAACCGTTCAATCTTATTTTTTGATGAACCTACTAGTGGATTGGATTTTAAACATATGAAAGAAGTAGCTTCTATATTAAGAGAACTTCAAAAAAAAGGTAAAACAGTGTATGTAATTACACATGATTTAGAATTGATTGTTGATTGCTGTACAGATATTATCCATTTTGAAAATGGAAGAATTAAAGATCAATATCCTATTGATGAAAAAGGATTGTTGAAAATTCAAGAGTATTTTTTTAAGGAGGAGTCTTCAATATGAAGGAAGTAAAAGAAGATTCAGCAATGAAAATTTTATGGGGTTGGGCTAAAGCATATCATGGAAAATTTATTATAAGTATTGTTTTAGCTATTTTAGGAGTTATTTGTCAGATGCTTCCCTATTTTTCTGCTGTTGATATTGCAACAAAAATGATTAATAAAGAAAAAGCATTATCTTCATACCTAATAGTTTGTGTAGTTGCATTTTTAGGCTATTTAGGAAAGGTTATTTTCTCTAATTTTTCTACAGCTATATCTCATACTGCAACATACTACACCTTGAGAGATTTAAGAGAAAATATTGTTAAAAAGCTAGCAAGAGTTCCCATGGGAACAATTCTAAATACACCATCTGGACAGTATAAAAATACTATTGTAGATAGAGTAGAAGGAATGGAGCCAACATTTGCACATTTAATTCCTGAAATGACAGCTAATATATTAGTACCTGTATTTATTATTGTATATTTACTTATTTTAGATTGGCGTATGGCACTTTTATCTATTGTTACTCTTATAATTGGTCTTGTTGTAATGTCAGTAGGAATGAAGAACTATCCAGTAAAATGGGAAGGAGCAGTAAAGGCAGGTAAAAATATGACTGATGCTGTAGTTGAATATATTGGAGGTATAGAAGTTGTAAAAGCATTTAGCCAATCAGCAGGTTCATATAAAAAATATTCTGATGCTGTAAATTATAATGGTAACTATTATGTTGATTGGATGCGTGATAGTCAAAAGACTATGAGTGCATATAATGGAATATTACCATCTGTTCTTATTTGTATTTTACCTTTTGGTTTTGCATTCTGGAGTTCAGGAAGTTTAGGAATGACAACATTTATTGCAATTATCATTTTTTCATTAGGTTTAATAAGCCCTATTATGTCTGCATTTACTTTTGTTGATGATCTTGCTGTACTTAAAACTAATGTGGGAGAAATCAACAATATTTTAAGGACAAAAGAATTAAATCATAAAGAAGTTAATGTAAACTTAAAAAATCACTGCATTAAATTAAAAGATGTTTCATTTTCATATGATGAAGATAAAGAAATTCTTCATGGGATTAACCTTGAAATTGAACCAGGAACTATGAATGCTTTTGTAGGGCCATCTGGTTCTGGTAAATCAACTATTGCAAAATTAATTGCAGGATATTGGGATGTTACTTCTGGATCTATAAGTTTAGGTGGATATAAATTAAATGATATTCCACTTACACAGCTTTCAGATAAGATCTCCTATGTTTCCCAAGATAATTATCTATTTAATAGAAGTATTCGGGAAAATATAAGAATGGGAAATCCAAAAGCAACTGATAAAGAAGTAGAAGAAGTTGCAAAAAAGAGTAGCTGTGATTCCTTTATAAGAAATTTGGATAATGGCTATGATACAATTGTTGGAAGTGGCGGTTCCCATTTATCAGGTGGTGAGCGCCAAAGAATTGCCATTGCTCGTGCAATGCTTAAAAATGCTCCTATTGTTATTTTAGATGAAGCAACTGCTTATATTGATGCAGAAAATGAGGTATTAGTTCAAAAAGCAATTTCAGCCCTTACTGTAGGTAAAACACTAATAGTAATTGCCCATCGTCTTTCCACAATTGTAGATGCAAATAAGATTGTAGTTATAAATCAAGGAACAGTTGAAGCACAAGGAACACATAGAGAACTTCTTTTAAGCTGTACGCTTTATAAAAACATGTGGGAAAAACATATAGGCGTAAGGGTTAAAGAATTGGGGGAATAAAGATGTATGGAATATTAAAGAAGATATTTGAATTTGCAGGGGATAAGAAGGAGCTTCTTAAGAAATCATTGATTTTTGCATTTTTATGTGGAATATTTGCATCATTACAATTTGTAGCCTTATATATAGTCTTGAATGCTCTGATATCAGATAATAAAGATAGTAAAATAATCTGGATGTCATTTGGTATAATGCTTATATCTGTAATTGGAAGAATAGTAACAAGTTATTTTTCAACAATGGAACAGACTGAAACTGGATACTGTATGGTAGCTCAAAAGCGTATCCATATTGGTGACAGATTACGTTATATTCCAATGGGATACTTTAATAGAAATAGCATAGGAAATATTACTGCTATTGTCACAACAACCTTAGGTGATGTCGAAAATTCCGCTGCAAGAGTGCTTGTATCAATAATGGGAGGATTCTTTAATTCTATAGCATTGGTTCTTGTGATTTTATGGTTTAATTTCCATATGGGGATACTTGCAATTGTAGGTATATTATGCTACTTAGCAGTTACAGAATTTTCGCAAAATAAATCATCAAAGTTAAGTAAAGAACGTCAAAATTCCCAAGAATATCTAGTAGAATCAGTGCTAGAATATATACAAGGTATGAATGTTGTTAAATCATTTGGAATGGAAAGAGAAAGTTCAGAATCCATACTTAGTGTAATTAGGAAAAGCTGTAGCAATAATCTTAAATTAACATATGCCAGTGTACCATATAGCGCACTTCAACAGTTTGTTCTTCGTGCTTTTAGTTTTGCAATGACGTTATATTCTATTTATCTTTATATAAATGGTTCACTTTCACTTGGGCATAGTTTAATCTTTATAATTGCTTCATTTATGATATTTGGAGACTTGGAGAATGCAGGTAACATGGCATCCTTACTTCAAATGCTTGGTGCATCCATGGATACAGCAAACACTATTGATGACACTCCAATTATGGATACAGATGGAAAAGATATTGAAGTAGAATCAGCAGATATCACATTTGATAATGTAGATTTCTCTTATGCAGACCGTAAGATATTAGACAAAGTAAATATTTCAATACCAGCAAAGACTACAACAGCTATTATTGGACCATCTGGAAGTGGGAAAAGTACAATGTGTAATTTGATTGCTAGATTCTGGGATGTTCAAGGTGGAAAGATCACTATTGGAGGGCATGATATACGCGATTTCAAGCTGGATGGTTTAATGAAAAATATAAGTATGGTATTCCAAAATGTTTATTTATTTGCTGATTCCATTGAGAATAATATTAAATTCGGAAAACCATATGCTACTCATGAAGATGTAGTTACAGCAGCTAAAAAGGCTTGTTGTCATGATTTTATTATGAGACTTCCTGATGGATACAATACTATCCTAGGAGAAGGTGGAGGAACTTTATCTGGTGGTGAAAAGCAAAGAATTTCTATTGCACGTGCCATATTAAAAGATGCTCCTATTATTATTCTTGATGAAGCTACCTCTAGTGTTGACCCAGAAAATGAAGAAGAATTACAACAAGCAATTGAAGCACTTACTCATGATAAGACTATTATCATGATTGCGCATAGTCTTAAAACTGTACGTAATGCTCATCAAATACTTGTGTTAAGAAATAGCCATATTATACAAAGAGGAACACATGAGGAGTTAATCAAGCAGAAGGGATTATATGCAGACTTCATTTGTGCAAGACAAAAAGCAGTCGGGTGGCAAATAAAGGGTAATTAAAAACAGTTATTTTATTATATTAATTTAGCTAAAGAAAAGTCTATTATTATAGAAGAAAAAAAGAAATTAAATAAAAAAATTAAAGTACAGTGATTAAATATGTTTAATTAATGGGGCTGTTGCACTAAAAATAAATCCTACAATATATTGTGTTAACTTTAAACTTGCAAAACAATATATTGTATGTAAATTTTTTAATGCGACAGTCCCATATGTAAATTTTAAATTATAAGTTTAAAAAAGTCTAAAAACCAGAGGGTATCTCAAAGGAATGATATTGGGATGCATTCTGGTTTTGTAGATATAAAAACATATAGAAAGCTAAAATATGTAAACATATTTTTGTATAAATTTACTTAAAAGTATTATTTAGATTATTTATCTGATGACTACACACTCTAATACTCCCATCTTGTATAATATAGTCATAATATTCAATAGAAAACTATCTTAAATTCTAACTAATATTATAGCTTTTTCAAAGTGAAAGTAAAAAGCGTCTACATTAATGGATAAGGATTTCTCCTAAATGATAATAACTTTCCAAGGACTAGAATTCTTAAGAAGTTTAGTTAATAAGATTTAGAAGAAGTAAAAGCTCACTCTAAAGCCAAGAAGTCTGTTTATTGTAGTGCTGAGTTCTATATTTATTAGGCGTTACACCATAGTAGCTTTTAAATATACCAGAAAAATGCCCACTGTTTTTGTAGCCGAGTTCTTTAGCAATGTAAGCTATATTATCATCGGTGTTAAGCAACAATGTTAAAGCAGAATTCATTCTTAAGTCTTTTAAATATTGGTAGGGAGTAGTCCCAAAATATTGTCTAAAAGCCAGTAAAAATCTAGAAGTACTCATTTTGGCAATGTTAGATAAGTCGTTAAGAGTTGGATAGTTGCCTATATTATCTCTTAGATATTTTTCACACTTTATTAGTAGCGTTTTATCTGTTTTTGTAAGCTTTACAGATATATGTTCTTTTTCATATTTTTCTGCATGATCATGAGTTACATTGGAGAGCATTTCTAAAATTTTACTTTCCATATATATTATTTGAGACATACCTTTTGCTTTAGAACTTCTAATTTGGTTAAATATAAAATTAAGTTCTGGAGAGGAAGGATTACGTGCGAGATATTTAAATGCAGTTTTAAAATCTTTATAGCTTCCATATCTGCCTTTAAGAAATTCATCAAAATATTCTTTTAGTAGAATAATTTTAGTGAATTTTATAGGCTGATTTTTTTTACAATAAACATGAACAAGTTTATTGGAATTAATAAAACAAAGAATGCCTGGATCTACTTTTTTTATGTTTCGTTTTCCCACTTTATATGAGCTTGAAGTAGTATAAAATTTGCTAATTTCAATATAATCCTGCTTAATTTCAGAAACTTTTTCAAAATTGTAATTAGGTTTATAATCAGCATTTAAAACAATAAATTTATCTTCATATGTAAATATACGAAAAAATCCTTTGCCAAAATTTGGATTCATGTTATAGTACTTTTCAAATTCTTTTGACTTATTAGGATTTAGTATGAAATTCATGTCACTAGGTGCTGTTAAAAAATAATCTATAACATTGTTGAAAATCATTATCATCTCCTCTATAGCTATAGTAACACAAATAAAGATGAAGATAAACTATATTTATATCATGAAATAATAAAATAATTTATGCATTAGTATGATTAAAGTATTGAAAACAAAGGCTCTATGCAAAATTATATAAAGTCCATTTTGTAAATGATAATAACTTTCAATATTTACTTTTAAGATATAGAATGAACATAAAGGAGGGGGAATTATGAAAAATAAATTTAAATTAAAATATATATTTACATACAAAGTTTACTCAAGCGAATGAATCTATAATGGAAAAAGATATAACATTTGATAATGAACTAAAAATCAATCAAGCATTAGATTATCTAAAACTACAATTATTATTAGCTATAGATTAAATATTATAAGAAATGATAATCAAATTATTTTAATAGATAAAGGTAAGGCAGAAGGAATATAAAGAAAGAATTAATTGGTATATAAGGGAGGATTGAAATGAGTGAAAAAAATCCAAGAATGTTAATGATGGAAAAAGGAAATGTTACAAAAACTTTATTTAAATTAGGTATACCAATGGTGGTAAGTATGCTTGTAACTGCATTATATAATGTTGTTGATACTTACTTTGTATCTAATTTGGGAACTCAACAATCTGGAGCGGTATCAGTTTCTTTCCCATTATCATTTTATTTTTCAGGAGTAGGACTAACTTTTGGGGTAGGAGCTGCATCTTATATTTCTAGATTATTAGGAGCAAAAGAATCGAAAAAAGCTAATAGAGTTGCATCTGTAGCTTTTTATACTGCAGGAATAATAGGTGCTATTTTAATGGTAATATTTCTTATTTTTATAAAAGAAATATTAATTCTTATGGGAGCAACTGAAACAATATTACCCTATGCACTCCAATATGGATATGTTTTCATTTTAAGTATGTTTTTTTCAACAATAAATGTATGTTCAGGAAATTTGGCTGTGGCTCAAGGGGAGGCAAAGCTTACTCTTAAAGCTATGATTATAGGTGCAGTTCTTAATATAATACTTGATCCTATTATGATAGGAAGCATGAATATGGGGGTAAAAGGAGCAGCAGTGGCAACTCTTATTTCACAAATTATAACTACTATTATCTATTTTCAATTTTTCTTTGGAAAGAAAAGTTATATCAAGATGAAATGGAAAGAATTTAAACCTAGTTCAAAAATTTACGGAGAAATTATTAAGGTTGGTATTTCTATGTTACTTTTGCAAGCACTTACTGGATTTTCAATGTCTTTGATTTCAAGAAATGCCAGTTTTTATGGAGATGCAGCAGTATCTGCTATGGGAATTGTACTTAGAATAGTAACTTTAGGTACAAATGTTATTTTTGGATTTATGAAAGGATATCAGCCTTTTGTTGGCTATAATTATGGAGCAAAAAATTATGATAGAGTAAAAAAGATTACAAGTACAGCGATTAAATGGTCAACTATTTATTGTACTGCATGGATGCTAATTGTAATACTCTTTTCAAATAGTATTATGACGTTTATGATTAATGATCCTGAAGTTATTCAAATAGGAACAAAAGCCTTGAAGATTAATACAGCAATGTTTTTTACTTTTGGGTTCCAGTTTACTTATGCTACTCTTTATCTTTCTATGGGGAAAGCTTTAGCAGGTGGAATACTGAATATTGGAAGACAAGGATTGTTTCTAATACCTATAATTATAATTTTGACTAAATTATTAGCACTAAATGGAGTTATTTATGCTCAACCTGTGGCAGATGTTATGGCAACCTTAATAACAATTCCATTAGCCATTAAAGTTAATAATGATTTAAAAATCAGATAGTATCTAAAAGGAATGATATCGAGATGCCTTCTGGTTTTGTAGATATAAAAACATATAGAAAACCAAAATATGCAAAGTTGTTTTTGGCATAAATTTACTTAAAAGTATTATTTAGATTATTTATATAATAACTACTGGCTCTAATACTCCCATGGCGCTCTGTGAAAGTCATTCGTACCAAATCGAAGATTGAGGTTCTCATCTTTTTCAAAGTGAAAGTAAAGAGCGGATACATCCATGGATAAGGATCTCTCTTAAATGATAATGACTTCTAAGGACTAGAACTCCTAAGAAGTTTGGTTAACAAGCTTTGGAGGAAGTAAAAATTTTCTCTAAAGCTTAGAAATCTGTTTATTTATAGAAATGAATTAATTATAAATTTTTACATAGAAGATTTACAATTAAATAAGAAAAGGTTATCATAAAGGAAAGGAAAGTTTTGGTATTGTAATAAACTCTACAACTTATTTTACACTAAATTATTTTCATAATTTTATTAAAAAATATATATAAATGTTTATATATAAATAATTTTGATTAGGGGGAAATTATATGGAAGGTTTAAAAGTTACTCCTTTAAGAAGTGTGTATGAAGAGTATGGTGGGAAAATTGTAGATTTTGCAGGATATGAACTTCCAACACAATTCAAAGGATTTTTACATGAACATCATACTGTAAGAGAAAAGGCAGGTCTTTTTGATGTTTCCCATATGGGAGAAGCAATAATAAAAGGAAAAGAAGCTCAAAAATTTGTTCAATACTTACTAACCAATGATATAAATACTCTTAATAATAATGAGGTTTTGTACACATTTATGTGCAATGAAGATGGTGGAGTGATAGATGACTTATTGGTTTATAAATTTGCAGATGATGAGTTCTTTTTAGTTATTAATGCAAGTAATAAAGATAAAGATGTTAAGTGGATAATGGATCACAAAGGGGATTTTGATGTTGAAATTGTTGATGAATCAGATGGTATTGCTCAGCTTGCATTACAAGGATCTTTAGCAGAGGAAATACTTCAAAAAATAGTAGGTATAGATTTACAAGAAATAAAATTCTTTAAGTTTAAAAGAGATGTTTTAGTTGATGGGAAGAAATGTTTAGTATCAAGAACTGGTTATACTGGAGAAGACGGGTTTGAAATTTATTGTAAACCAGAGGATGCAAAAGGATTATGGAATGCTATATTAAATGTAGGAAAAGAAGAAGGTGCAGAGCCAATAGGATTAGGTGCCAGAGATACTTTAAGATTTGAAGCTAGTCTTCTTTTATATGGAAATGAAATGGATGAAACAATTACACCATTAGAAGTAGGTATGGGATACTTTGTGAAATTAAAAGTTGAAGAAGATTTTATAGGAAAAGATGCTTTAATAAAGCAAAAAGAAGAAGGCGTAACTAGAAAATTGGTAGGATTTGAACTTTTAGATAAGGGAATTCCAAGGCACGGGTATGAGGTTGTTAAAGATGAAAAAATTATCGGACATGTTACAACAGGATATAAATCTCCTACATTAAACAAAGCAATTGGATTAGCTTTAGTAGAAGAACAATATTCTAAAATAGGAACAAAGTTTAATATAAAAGTTAGAAAAAAAGAATTAAAAGCTGTTGTTATAGATAAGAGATTCTATACTAAAAAAACAAAGACTAAATAATATATAGAATGATAAATTAAGAGTCAGTTTGTATATTATTTTTTAATATATAAATTCACATTAATGTTTAACCGTGAGGTTAAATGAAATTTATAATAAAAGTATAATAATTTAAAAATTGGGGGGTAATAAAATGAAAGTTTTAAACAATTTACTTTATACTAAGGATCATGAATGGATAAAGGTAGAAGATAATAAAGCATATATAGGAATAACTGATTGTGCACAACGTATGCTTGGGGATATAGTTTTTGTTGAACTACCAGAAGTTGATGATGAAATAGAAAAGGGTGGAACTTTTGCAACTATAGAATCTGTTAAAGCAGCATCAGACAGCTATATGCCAGCTGGTGGAACAGTTATAGAAATTAATGAAGAGTTAGAGGATAATCCAGCAGCATTAAATGAAGAGCCATATAAAAATTGGATTATTGCAATAGAATTAAAGGATAAAAGTGAATTGGAAGAGTTAATAAAACCAGAAGATTATGAAACAATATGCGCAAAGTTAGAGGAGGAGGCGTAATTATGTTTCCATATATTCCAAACACAGAAAAAGAAACAAAAGAAATTTTAGATTTTCTTTCAATAAAATCTGTAGATGAATTATTTAGCGATATACCAGATAATTTAAAGTTGAATAGGGAGTTAAATATAGAAAGTTCTTTATCAGAACTAGAAGTTGAAAAAAGATTAAAATCTTTAGCTTCAAAAAATAAATCTATGGAAGATATGACATGTTTCTTAGGGGCTGGAATTTATGATCATTATATACCTTCTGTAATTAAGCATTTGACAGGAAGATCAGAATTTTATACAGCATATACACCATACCAACCAGAGGTAAGTCAAGGAACACTTCAAGCTATATTTGAATATCAAAGTATGATTTGTGCTTTAACAGGCATGGAAGTTTCAAACTCTTCTATGTATGATGGAGCAACAGCAACAGCTGAGGCAGCTATACTTTCTATTATTAGTACTAAAAGAAATACTATTATAGTTTCTAAATCAGTAAATCCTGATACAAGAAAAGTTCTTAATACTTATTTAAAGTATAGAGGATATAACATGATAGAAATTGATTTAGAAGATGGTACTACAGATGTAGATAAAGTTAGTAATAGCTTAGATAAAAATGCAGCAGCAGTTATAATTCAAAGTCCAAACTTCTTTGGCTTAGTTGAAGATGTAGAAAATATGGTAGATGCTATTCATAAAAATAAATCACTATTAATAATGAATGTAGACCCAATATCACTAGGTATATTAAAAAGTCCAGGTGAATTAGGTGCAGATATTGTTGTTGGTGATGGACAATGCCTAGGTGCAAACATGAGTTATGGTGGCCCAGGTTTTGGATTTATGAATACTACGAAAAAACTTATGAGAAAAATGCCAGGTAGGATAGTTGGTGAAACTGAAGATGTGGAAGGAAAAAGAGGTTTCGTTTTAACACTTCAAGCTAGAGAACAACATATAAGAAGAGAAAAAGCAACTTCTAATATTTGTTCAGACCAAACAGCAGTAGCGATAGGTGCAGCTGTTTATATGGCTACTTTGGGAAAAGAAGGGATAAAGGAAGTAGCAGAACAATGTGTAGCTAAATCACATTATGCATATAATGAGTTAATTAAATCTGGAAAATATAAGCCTGTATTTAATAAGCCATTCTTTAAAGAATTTGTAGTAAAGAGCGAAACTTCACCTTGTGAAATTAATGATAAATTATTAGAAAATAATATTTTAGGTGGATATGATTTAGGAAAAGTTTACTCAGAATATGAAAATTCTATGTTATTTTGTGTTACAGAAAAAAGAACAAGGGAAGATATAGATAATTTAGTTAAAGTGATGGAGGCGATATAATGAAAGATTATAATAAAGTTATATTTGAGCTGTCATCAGAAGGTAGAAAAGGCTATAGACTTCCTGATTTAGATGTACCAGAAGTAGAACTTTCAAAATTACTACCTAAAAACTTATTAAGAGAAGATGAAATAGATCTTCCAGAAGTAAGTGAAGTTGATGTTGTAAGACACTATACAGCTCTTTCAAATAAAAATTATACTGTTGATAACGGATTTTATCCATTAGGATCATGCACTATGAAATATAATCCTAAAATAAATGAAGATATAGCTGCATTGAGGGGATTTTCAAAAATACATCCACTTCAAGATGAAAATATTTCACAGGGTGCATTAGAATTAATGTATGATTTAAAGGGTAAATTATGTGAAATTACAGGACTGGATGATTTTACTCTTCAACCAGCAGCAGGTGCACATGGTGAGTATACTGGACTTTTGATTATAAAAGCTTACCATGAAAAAAGAGGAGATACAAAAAGAACAAAAATTATAGTTCCTGATTCAGCACATGGTACAAATCCTGCTAGTGCATCAGTAGCTGGATTTGACATTGTAGAAATAAAATCTGGTGAAGATGGTAGAGTTTCTATTGAAGAACTTAAAAAAGTTTTAAATGATGAAATAGCAGGGCTAATGCTTACAAATCCAAGTACCTTAGGATTATTTGAAAAAGATATAAAACTTATAAGTGAGTTAGTTCATGAAGCCGGTGGATTGTTATATTATGATGGAGCTAACCTAAATGCAGTAATGGGAATTGCAAGGCCAGGGGATATGGGATTCGATGTATGTCATTTAAATATGCATAAAACATTCTCAACTCCACATGGTGGTGGCGGACCGGGATCAGGGCCTGTGGGAGTTAAAAAGCATTTAGCTAAATTTCTTCCAATACCAACAGTTGAAAAGGAAAATGATAAATTTATATTAGATTATAATAGAGAAGATTCACTTGGGAAAATTAGAAGTTTATATGGAAATTTTGGTGTTATGGTTAAAGCATACACTTATATCTTAACAATGGGCAGGGAAGGATTAAAAGCAGCTTCCGAAAATGCTGTTTTAAATGCAAATTATATAAAAGAATCTTTAAGAGATTATTATAATATTGGAAAAGATGATATTTGTAAACATGAGGTGATTTTAAGTACCCTTAAGGAAAATCCACATCATATAGCTACATTAGATATTGCAAAGAGATTAATAGATTATGGTGTACATCCACCTACAGTTTATTTTCCATTAATAATTGAAGAGGCCCTTATGATAGAGCCTACTGAAAGTGAAAGTAAAGAGACTGTTGATGAATTTATAGATGCTATGAAAAAAATAGCTGTAGAAGCTGAAGAAAATCCAGAAATTTTACATGAGGCACCAGTAAATGCACCAGTAAGAAGATTAGACCAAGTAAAAGCAGCTAGAAAACCTATCTTAAAATGGCAAAAATAAATGGAGTTCTTTCTTGGCTTTAGATGACATTTTTAGTTGTAGTGAGGCTTAGAAAATTAGATAAAAGCAAATAATTAGTATAGGACTGTAAAAGTTCATAATACTTTGGGGTATATGGTTTTGAACTAAGCCAATATGATAAGTCACGTAGGATGCTAATAGTTTTAACGGAAACTTTGCCCAATAAAGTCTTAGGAAAACTAAGCCAGCATTTGGTGCAAATCTATATTATTTTAGCAAATATCAGCTATTCAAAGGAAGATTGTATTAATATATTTGATTAAACACCATATAATGTATGCGGATTAGGAATATTTTAATTGTGCAATTTGCTCACTTTATAGGAGTTAAGATTTAAGAAAAGTAAAAATACAATTCTTATTTCTTAACTCTTAAATTTTAAAATTGATTAGATTATAGGGGGAATAATTTTGAAGGATATTATAGTTATAGGTGGAGGCCCTGGTGGATATGTAGCTGCTATAAGGGCTGCACATTTAGGTGCTGATGTAGCAGTTGTTGAAATGGATAGCTTTGGCGGAACATGCCTTAATAGAGGATGCATACCAACAAAGACTTTATATAGAACAGCAGAAATAATGAACACACTAAAACATATAGAGGACTTTGGGATAGAGGCTGAAAACTATAATCTAAATGTAGATAAGGTTCATGAAAGAAAAAATAATATAATAAAACAATTAGTAGGTGGAGTTGAAAAATTACTAAAAGGAAATGGTGTTGAAATTATAAGAGGTAAGGCTTTTTTAAAAGATAAAAATACTGTTTTAGTAGAAACTAAAGATGGGGAAGTTACATTAGAAGGAAAAAATATAATTATAGCAACAGGATCAGATGCTGAGATGCCAGCTATAAAAGGTATAGAGAATAAAAATATAATAACAAGTGAGGATATCTTAGAATTTGATAGAATTCCAAAACATTTAGTAGTTTCAGGTGGCGGTGTTGTTGGAATGGAATTTGCTAATATTTTTAAAGCTATGGGAAGTGAAGTAACAGTAATAGTTGCTAGGGATTCTATATTATATGATATTGATAGAGAAATAAGTAAAAGGTATACAGCTATGGCAAAAAGATCAGGAATAAATATATTAACATCAACTAAAATATTGGAGTTTGCTGGGGATGATAATAATGTAACTATAAAATGTGAAGGTAAAAAAGGTGAGTTTGAGTTAAACTCTGATATGGTTCTTATAGCTAAAGGTAGAAGAGGAAACTTTACAGGTATGAACTTAGAAGAACTAGGGATTGAACATGATAAAAAGAAAATAATTGTAGATAATAATTATAAAACTAATATAGATGGAATATATGCAATTGGAGATGCAAATGGAATTTGTCTTTTAGCTCATGCAGCATCCCATCAAGGCATAGAGGTTGTAGAGAATATAATGGAAAATAAAAAATGTCATAAATCTGTGATTCCAAATTGTGTATTTACATTCCCTGAAATAGCAACTGTAGGTATGACAGAGGAAGAAATTAAGGCAAAGGGTATAGAGTATATAAAAAATAAATTCCTATTTGGAGCTAATGGGAAAGCTTTGGCATTAGGCGAAGGTGAAGGTTTTGTAAAAGTTATATGTGAAAAGGAAAGTAAAAAGATTTTAGGTATCCATATAATGGGCCCACATGCTTCAGATTTAATACATGAAGGTGTGGTAGCAGTTGAAAAAGGTATGACAGTAAATGATTTTAAAGATGTAGTACATGCTCACCCAACATTAGGGGAAACATTTTACGAAGCAATGATGGGATTAAATAAAGAAGCTATTCATAGCATAAATAAGAAATAAACACAGGAGGAAAAATTATGAAATATATTGATAATTCAAATATTGATCCATATTTTAATTTAGCAACTGAAGAGTATTTTTTAAGACATAAAGATGGTGAATACTTTATTTTATGGAGAGACGAGCCTTGTGTTGTAGTCGGAAAGAATCAAAATACATTATCAGAGATAGATATGGATTATATAGAAACTAATAAGGTTAAAGTAGTAAGAAGACAAACAGGCGGTGGCGCTGTATTTCATGATTTAGGAAACTTAAACTATACTTTTATAGTTAAAGATGACGGGAAAAGTTTTAATGATTTTGAAAGATTTTGTGAACCTATAATAGGAGTTTTGGACACATTAGGGGTTAAAGCTGAATTCGCAGGACGAAATGATTTGTTGATAGATGGTAAAAAGATTTCTGGAACAGCTCAATGTAAGTATAAAAATAGAGTCATGCATCATGGAACTCTTTTGTTTTCATCGGATATAGTAAACTTAAGTGGTGCTCTAAAACCTAAAAAGATAAAATTTCAAGACAAAGCAGTTAAGTCAGTTGTAAGCAGGATAACTAATATTTCCGAACATTTAGATTCAGAAATTGATGTTTTAACCTTTAAAGATAAGATATTTGATTATATTTTAAAAAGTGAAAAAGATGCAAAGGTTATGCCATTAACCCCAGATGAAATAGATGAAATTGAAAAAATTAAAAAGAGTAAATATGAAACCTGGGCTTGGAACTTTGGAAGTTCTCCTAAGTATGATTTTTATAATGAAGGAAAGTTTACAGGTGGAACTATAGAGCTAAATCTAAAAGTAGAAAAAGGGATAATTAAAGATATAAAGATATTCGGAGATTTCTTTGGTGTTAAGGATGTAAAAGAAATAGAAGATTTATTAAAGGGTATTAAGCACAACAAAGAAAAAATAGAGAGTATAATAAAAGATATTAACATAGGTGAATATTTTGCTAGAATAACTGTGGAAGAATTTTTAAGCTTATTCTAATATAATAAAAAGGTATAAAAGAATCTATTTTTAAAGTGGTTAGCGTTGTTAACTACTTTAAAATGGATTCTTTTTTGCATTTAATAGTTAGAAAAGTTTAGAATGTGATATGGTGAAGCGTATCTGTGGATAACCAAAATTAAAAGAAGTTTATAAAATAATAAAATCAAGCCAATGGTATAAAAAGTATAATTTCCTTGTGTTATAATAATACTAATAAATTATTGGGAAATATAGTATATAAATAGGGATTTGAGGAGGGAAAATAAAATGACTAGTGATACTTCGAAAGTTGTTGAGAGTGAATATGATTATGATGCATCACCAGAGGCATGGGATGAATATAAAAAAATCTATACTCCTTCAAAGTGGGACTTTTGGGAAAAGTTTGATTTTGATAATTTGAAAAAACAAGGTATTAGAATTTATGCACCAGTTAAGATTAATGAAAAATATGCCCAATTTAATCAATATCCAAAATTTAAAATGAGTGGGGATACAGACTTCAACTTTGGAAAAGATAAAAAATCCAAAAAGAAATATGAACAATTTAAGGAATTGTTACGACGTGATTATCAAAGAAACGAATTCAATGTTTATTTAGATAAATTGGATAAATGTTTTGATAGGTACCATAAACTCGAAAACTTCTCTTTTATGCCAATGACCGGTGGTTTGCAACTGGTAAAAGGAGCGTGTCAGTATGATAGATTTGATATGTTTGTATATAGATTAAGCACATATTATAAAACAGAGGGAAAAGATAAATTTATACTTAGTCGTGCGAGAACTTGTAATAGAGAAGCATTGGAAACCTATTTGAAGTTATTTGATAGTATTTATGATTATTGCTCTAAGATCTATATGATTAATAGTAAGGACTTTGTTGATAAAATAATAGCACAAGGAGAAGAATCAATAGACAGTGGAGCAAGCGTTGTTAGATATATGAAACTTGCACAAGAATTCTGGGATAATAAAGAACAAACATTAAAGAATGCTTAATGGGATTACTTAATATTGTGTCTATGACAAACTCCAATTTGAGCATATGAATGTGCTAAAGACTATTGAATACAAGCTTAACTCAAGGTTTTGCAAGGATCCCGGGGAATGTAAATAAATTGTAAACACAATTTATTTCGATGAAATCTAAAAGTAGAAAAAGGGATAATTAAGGATATAAAGATATTTGGAGATTTCTTTGGTGTTTAGGATATAAAAGAAATAGAAGATTTATTAAAGGGTATCGAACATAAAAAGGAAGAAATAAAGAATGCAATAAAGAATGTTAATATAGATGAGTATTTTTCTAGAATAACTATGTAAGAATTTATAAGCTTATTTTAATATAATTGGTACATTAGTAATAGGACCATTTGTTTTTGTTAGAAATGGTTATTTAGGGGCGTATCCGGTCTTTACTCTCACTTTGAAGAAGATGAAAGTATTAGAGCGGGTAGTCATCAGATAAAATTTATACATTCTTTTTTACATTTGATAGTTAGAAAAGTTTAGAATATGATATGTTGAACCGTATTATAATTATATGAATAGAAAATGTAAAAATTTATAATTTAGTAAACATTTCATGGTATAATAGCATTATAATGTAAAAATATAAAAGAAAAATATAATTGTTTTATTAAAGTTAGTTATTAGATAATATAAAGAATTTCTTATGCATATAGGAGGAATATAATGCTTAATGTTTTTATTAGTCATAATTATAAGGACAAACCTTTGGCCAGAAAAATATCTAATGAGTTGATTAAATATGGAATAAAGCCATGGATTGATGAGTCAGAAATAAAATTGGGAGATTCTTTAATTGAAAAAATTAGAGATGGTTTAGATAATATGGATTATTTAGTTGCATTGATTTCAAAAAATTCAGTGCAATCTGAGTGGGTTAAAAAAGAATTAGATATTGCTATGAATAGTGAAATAGAAGGAAAAAGGGTTATTACTATACCTATTCTTGCAGGAAAATGCGATTTGCCAGGTTTTCTAAAAGGAAAGTTATATGCAGATATGTCTACAAATAGAAAGTATAACGAGAATATTTCTATTCTTTTACATAGATTTAATGTAAGTAATATTACTGATGATACAAATGAATTTACTGAATATAAATTAACTACTGTTCAAGTAATAGAAAAAATTGAAAAAGTTGAAAATGAAAATGAATTAATTGAACTTTTGGAAAGTTTCGGATATGCCGAAATGGGGTTGTTTCATAGAGACACATTTATAGAATGCCTTAATAAATCGTTTGATGATAAAAGCTTATCACAAGATATAATAGTATCACTTATAAATATTTGCAGATATTGTCCCGGTGAGTATATAAATAAAATTAATTTAACAAAATTATTAGTGAGTGATGACAATGAAGTTTTAAAAGCTACAATTAATGTATTAGCTAAAACAAAATCACTTAAAATACAACAAAAAAAAATACTTAAAATATTAAAAAATAATTTAGATGATGAAGTGATAAATGAAATTTTAAATTATTTTAAAAAAGTTCAATTAGATATAGACGTTGCACAAGAAGTTTACGAATTTTGTGTTAACAAATTAAAATCTAAATACAGTAGTAATGTAATTGATTGTTTATGTAGATTAAGTAATTTTATTATGGAGGATAATATATATAGGGTATGGAGTGATTGTTGGAAAAATTCGGATTATGATAGAAGATTAGAATTAGTAAATTCATTATGTGTGTATGGTTTTCAATCAGAGGATGTATATTTGATTAGTGCTAAATTAAGGGATGACATTAAACAAATTTTAATGAATTCATTTGGAGATAGCGATGTAAATAATTCTAATTTGATGATTGCATTATTAACATCGGCAGGAAATATAGTAGAAGATAGAAATGAAATATGGAGTAAAATGAGTCAATTAGATGATTATTCAATCTTAATGACACTAGAAACTTTAAGGGATGAGTATAATATTGACTATATATTTAATTCAGAAGAAGACTTATATTGGTTACAAAAATTTGTGGACTTTTCAAATTTAAAAATCAAATCTACTGCATTAGAAGTAATAGCTCAAATTCATTCAAAAAAAGCAATTGATATAATAAAAGAATCAAGTGAATTTATTCCACAGTACTATAATGCAAATGAAGTATTGTTTACTCTACTTAAGGAAACAAATATTGCTGATTATAAAGAACTATATAACTTAGTAAAAATAAAAGTAGTTGATGGATATTATTCAAGGATAGATAATACTATTTTAGCTATTTCTAATTATTTTATAGGAGAGCCTGATGCTAATATAGAGCCAATTATTGAATCGATTAATTTTAAAATAGAGGATGAAAAGAAAAATACTCGTGATGATAGATTAAAGATGAAAGTAATAGTAGAAAAGCTTATTGAGTTAGAAGAATGTTTTAATAAGACACAGAATAAAATAATACAGGATTTTATAGAGAGTTACAAAAAGATATATGGTATAAATCGTAAATTTTAATAAATAAATAATTAAAGAGATATAAAATAAAGAGAAAAGAAGAAATTAATACATATTAATAGTTCTTAAAGGAAAATTATTAAATACATCTAATTATAAATGGATATGTTATTATATTATGTAAGTGAAAAAGAGGAAGAATCTATTATCACAAGTAAGTAGGTAAAGTGGATTTAATATACAATATTTATGAAACAAATAGAACCCTCCAATATATCACCAGACTTTCTATAAGTGTTATGATAATAACATGGAGGTGCAAATAGTATGCATAAGATATATAAAACAGCAGAAGTAGCTAAAAAAGTTGAGGTACATCCCAACACTGTACGTTTGTACGAAAAGCTTGAATTAATACCAAAGGCAAGTGGATTATCAAATGGTTATAGAGTATTTACTGATTATCATATAGAGCAGTTCAAACTTGCTAGAACTGCCTTAAAAGTAGAGGTTTTACAAAATGGGCTTAGAAAGAAGATAATCAATGTTGTTAAGTTATCTGCCAAGGGGGAGTTTCATGAAGTAATTAACTGTACAAATGATTATATAAATCAGATAAAACAAGAGGGAAAAAATGCAGAGGAAGCCATAGAGTTTTTAGCAAGCTCAACTCAAGGTTTCGCAAGGATCCCCCATAGCCATCAAGGCTACAGATACTTTTTTACACATATATGGTATACTTTTATAAAAACATAAAAAGAAGGAATGCTATATACTTGAAGAAAATTAGCAGAAAAAAGACAGAACTTATAAAGGAAATATTCACAAAACAGTTTTTAGAAAGCGTAGCTAGAAGAACTAAATTTATTCAAAGAGAAGGCACTTTAACAGCAAAAAGTTTCGTATCTTTATGTGCTTTCTATAATAATTCTATATGCGAAGCATCATTATCAAAACAATCTACTTATTTAGTAACAAATGAAGGGGTAAGCATATCTCCTCAAGCTTTATACGAAAGATTTAATAAATATGCAGTTGAATTCTTAAAAAGTATATTGAAAGAAACTTTAATAAGACAGAATAAAATTTTAGCAAAAAACGAGAACAGTATAAAAAGACTATTTAATAGAATTAACGTTGTGGATTCAACAACTTTTAAATTATCAGATAACCTCAAGAAATTTTATAAAGGTACAGGTGGGCATACCGCTAATGCTGCTATCAAGATACAGCTTCAATATGATATTTTATCCGGTCAAATTTTTGCTTGTGATATAGAACAAGCTGCATCTAGCGATTCAAGCTATGTTGGCGAAGTTCAAAAAAATATTCAACCGAAAGACTTGATTTTAAAAGATTTAGGTTACTTCAATATGAAAGATTTAGATTTTATAGATAAAGAAGCTGCTTTTTATATTTCTAAAGTTAAGAAGTATACTATAACCTATATTAAGGAAGAAAAAAATACTCCCAAATAGACATACTAGAAAAAGTAAAAGACCTTTCACCAGGTCAAACACTTGATTTCCCAGATGCATACATGGAGCTAATAAAAAATTAAAAACCAGATTGATTATAACTAAATTATCGGAAGAAAACAAGGCTAAACGAGAAATGAAGGAAAAATTAGCATCAAAACGTAACAAAAGCAGAATGAGTAAAGAAAGAGCTGATCTATGGAATGGAATAAATATTTATGCAACAAACATAAGTGAAAAGAAAATTAATGCTCATGAAATTCATGAATTGTATACTTTAAGATGGCAAATAGAGCTTATGTTTAGAGTGTGGAAGTCTTTATTTAAAATAAATAAAATAAAAAAGGTTAGTTTACACCGATTTGAATGTTTTTTATATGGAAAATTAATTTCTATAGTTTTAGATTCCATAATAGTATTTAAAGCTAAGAAATATGCTTATCTAAAGAAAAATAAATATATTAGCATTTATAAGGCTTTTGCAATAACAAGAGAAAGATCTTGCGAAATACGAGATTCATTATTTAAGAACACCAAATCTTATTGCTCTTTGATTAATAAGATAATTGATTTAATTCTTAAGAAAGCTTTAAAATCAAAGAAAAAGTATAAGAAACAAGCGGATGATATATTAGAATTGACTAAATTACCATCAGCTCAATTGGCATAAATTTAAATTATATACTGTTAGAAAAACACTACATTGTATTTATTTTATACAATATCAATGTAGTCTATTTAGAATACGATTTTTTAGGCATTAAATACAATTAAGTATAAATACTGCTTTATGTTTGAAAAATCTATTTTCCAATAATACATGGTGTTGAAAAGTAGGATTGATTTTGATTTTTTTAAAAATTCAAATACTGAATTATACTGCAATACCATTGATTACAATCTTAGGTTGATGGCTATGAAGCATCCCCGGGGAATGTAAACAAATTGTAAATCTACTAAAATAAATAATAGACACAAACAAGGCATGTGAGGCTCTTACCAGAATTCGGGTAAGAGCCTTTGATTATATGATGGACTGTAATATACTGAAAAGCAAATTTTTATCTATATTCTATTGCTTGCCACCGCAGCCACCTCCATAGAAAATCCATTTACTGAGCTTATTATTGCTTTTTTATAATAGGAATTTGAATTTCTGAAATATACTCATTTTCTGAATCTGAAAAATCATAATCCACTATATTTTTTTCAATTGAGTCTCCAGAAATTTCATATCCATTTTCCTCAATCCACTTTATAAGTATTTGATAATGCTTACTCATATCCTTGTAGGGTCCTAAAAACGCAATACAAACATATTCATGCTCGGGAATCACCTTCAATTGCTTACATAACTCTGAATCCAGGGGCACAATTTCAATAAAATATCTAAATTTATTTAGAATACCATTGTCCATATTTTCCTTTGATAGGGAAGTATAGATCTGGCCTTCAATAAACCAGGAACTTATTTTTAAATATTTTTCGTTATTTATAAAAGCCTGTTTAATCTCATGATCATTTTCAACATCATTCATATCTAAAAAAGCCCCTATTCTTTGGGGGAGTCTCTTAATAATTATTTGATCTAGTTCTCCCTCTATATTTTCCAAAAGCTCACGTTTTGTTTGGATTTTCTTTTTGAGATTGGCTAGTTTATTTATTTTTATATCAATTTCCTCTTCCTTATTTTTAAGTAAATTAAGTAAATTGCTCGTATTTTTATTGCTCATGTATTTTTTAATATCAGTCAAGGAAATATCAAGATTTTTAAAAAAAACAATTCTACTTAACTTGAAGAAATTTCTTATACTGTAGTAGCGATAGCCATTCCCCTTATTATATTCGGGTTTTATTAGATCAATTTTGTCATAATGTCTTAGTGTATCTGTACTAATATTAAATATTTTTGACAGTTCTCCAATTAGAAATTTA
The DNA here is from genome assembly GCA_019933195.1 of Clostridium sporogenes. Taxonomy (NCBI): domain Bacteria; kingdom Bacillati; phylum Bacillota; class Clostridia; order Eubacteriales; family Clostridiaceae; genus Clostridium; species Clostridium sporogenes. The sequence goes on along the minus strand of CP082942.1, from coordinate 1,377,323 downwards.
TCCTTCATAAAAACCTTCCTTCATCTCTTTTTAAAATACTAGTATTATACAGTAAGAATCCTTTATTTGCAATATTTAAGGACGGTTTCTTTATTGGATTTTTTTCTCACTTTTGAAATAAAAAAATTTTAATAATATCTATTGACCTTGGAGCTAGTCAAAGGTTTATGATTTATTTTAATGAAGTTTAAATTCAATCAACTAAACAAATGAAAATATTAATATAAAGGGGGATATAATCATGAACAATTATAATGTAGTATTAGCAAGAAATACGGAGAATGCTCCAAAAGGGATAGGTCCATATTCACAAACTGTAGCTTTCTCTCATTATAATAATCTTTCAGCTCAATTACCTATCGATCCAAAATCAGGTAAATTGGTTACTGGTGGTGTAAAAGAGCAGGCTGAACAGTGCTTTAAAAATATTAAGTCAATTGTAGATAGCATCGACCATGTTATGACCGATGTTGTTAGAATCACTGTATTCGTTAACAATATCAAAGATATTGACGCTGTAAACGAAGTCTATAAAACATTCTTCCCAATCTATGTTCCAGCACTAACGACAGTGGCAGTTGCAGCTTTACCTATGGATGCTTTGGTACAAGTTGAAGCACTTGTTTCAAACGGTGAAGGTACAATTCCAGGAGCGCCACAAGCAGGGGACCTAATAAAGCTGACAAATAACACAGCAAATGCGCCAACAAGTGCTTTATCTACGCAAACTGTAGCTTTTTCTCATTACAATAATATTTCAGCTCAGTTACCTATCGATCCAAAATCTGGTAGAATAGTAGTTGGTGGTGTAAAAGAGCAGGCTGGACAATGCTTAAAGAATATAAAAGCAATTTTAGAAAGTATCGACGTTCCTTTTGACGATATTGTTAAAATTAATATATTCCTTAAAAATCTTTCAGATATTGACACTGTAAACGAAGTTTATACAACATTTTTCCCAGATTCAGCTATCGCTAGGGCAGTAGCATATGTCCCTGCACGTACAATAGTTGAAGTTGCAGCTTTACCTATGGATGCTTTAGTACAAATTGAAGCAGTTGCATCACACGGAGATGGTACACCTCCACAAGCTGTTGAAGACAGACATGGACTTATCATAGAAGCAAACAATACGGAAAGTGCACCAAAAAGTTCACTACATACACAATCTGTAGCTTTTTCCCATTATAATAATCTTTCAGCCCAATTACCTTTAGATCCAAAAACTGGTAAGATGGTAGCTGGTGGTGTAAAAGAGCAGGTTGTACAGTGCTTTAAAAATATCAAGGCAATTGTAGAAAGTGTGGATCACGTTATGGAAGATGTGGTTAAAGTAAATATCTTCCTTAAAAATATCGAAGATATTGATGCTGTAGACGAAGTTTACACAACGTTCTTCCCAAGCGGTGTTCCTGCACGAAGAACAGTTGGTGTATCAGCTTTACCAAAAGATGCTTTAGTGCAAATCGATGTAATTGTTGCAAACGCTGAAGGAACACCTCCAAGAGCATAACAGGCATTTGTTTGTAAATACACGAACTATGAAAGTTACTTGTTAACGCTGGTGGTGAATGTGAAATTGCATATCCTAAGCATAAAAAGAGGCTGTCTCAAATGAAAATTGAGACAGTTTCTGTTTTTTTACACCGCAGATGAAAAAGCATCGAGATTTTAGCCGGTTATGGCAGAAATCTTGATGTTTTTTAAGTATAAAAATCGTACTTGATAGCAAGTTCAACTCAAGTTTCGCAAGGATCCCCGGGGAATGTAAATAAATTGTAAATACAATTTATTTGCAATTCGCTCATGGAAAAATAATTGGGATGAACTAACAACTTTCTTTAAGTATTCCAAGGAGATAAGAAAAATAATATATACTACGAATGCTATGGAAAGCTATAATAGACAATTAAGGAAGGTTACTAAAGCCAAAAGTATTTTCCCATATGATAATGCTTTGCTATCTGAGTGACGGTTACCCCGATTTTCTCTATCTCTGCTGTCATTTCCTTTTATTCACGGTTTGTTTTTTGCAATTATTTGGTTGGCCGTATATAATGTATGGTGATATTATTTGAAAGCCAAAGGATGGTGAAAACAATTGAAACATATTTTCTTTGTTGAAGATGATTTGAGTCTAATTAATGGTTTATCTTTTGCTATCAAAAAACAAGGATATGAAATAGATGTTGCCCGTACAAGTCTTGAAGCAGAAGCACTGTGGAAAAATGGGAAATATGATTTGGTGATTTTGGACGTATCGCTTCCAGATGGCTCCGGCTATGATTTATGCAAAAAAATTCGTAAAACATCAAAGGTGCCGATTATGTTTCTTACTGCTGCTGATGAAGAAACGGATATCATAATGGGGCTTGATATTGGCGGTGACGATTACATAACAAAGCCGTTCAAACTGGCGGTGTTTATGTCGAGAATAAATGCTTTGCTTCGCAGAAGTAACAATTTTAATCAAGCTGATACCGAATTAAATTCTAATGGTATAAATGTACAACTGCTAAAAGGAGAAGTCTATAAAAATGGAAAACAACTTGACTTAACAGCAAGTGAGTATAAATTGTTATGCATGTTTATGGAAAATCCGGATATTGTTCTTTCTCCAGAACAGATTTTAAGCAGACTATGGGATTGCAACGAAAACTATATAGATAATAATACTCTTACCGTATATATACGCAGACTGCGTACAAAAATCGAAGATAATCCGGGAGAACCTCAAAAAATAGTGACTGTTCGGCGTATGGGGTATAAATGGAGTACTGTTGATTGGGGTGTACGATGAAAATATTGGTAAACAGGAAAATCAAAAAACTTTTCCGGTTGGTATTGTTATTTATAGTAGCATTCACCTTGATTTCTGCTGTTTTCATAGTTTTGAAATTTGAAACTGCAGCATTGTGTATATTGGTATGTTCTTTGTGCATGAGTATTTTGATATTGGCAATAGGTTATAGGTATTTCAAGGAACAAAATATAATCATGGAAAATGCGATAACGCAAATAAAAGAATATATTTCTGGAAATCAAAACGCACGTATTGAATGTGATGATGAAGGAGAGCTATACAGATTATTTCATGAAGTAAATTCCTTAGTTTCTATTTTAAATGCCCACGCTGAAAATGAGGGAAAAGCAAAAAAATTTTTGAAAGATACCATTTCCGATATTTCCCACCAGTTAAAAACTCCACTTGCTGCCCTTAATATCTATAATGGAATTATGCAAGAAGAAGCAAAAAGTTTACCGACAATTAAAGAGTTTACTATTCTTTCAGAGCAGGAGCTTGACAGAATAGAAATACTGGTGAAAAACCTCTTGAAAATTACAAAACTTGATGCTGGAACAATCGTGATTGAGAAAGCTGAAGAAAATGTATCTGAAATGATGGGTAGTATAGAAAGGCACTTTTCATTTCGTGCCAAGCAGGAGGAAAAGGAAATATATCTGTCCGGTGATGATGAAGTCACCTTATTATGTGACCGTAATTGGCTAATTGAAGCAATCAGTAATATTGTTAAAAACGCCTTTGACCATACGAAAAAAGGAAATGCTATCTATATTGAATGGAAACAATTTGCGTCTGTTATTCAAGTCATCATAAAAGACAATGGAAGCGGTATTCACTCAGAGGATTTGCACCATATTTTCAAAAGATTTTATCGCAGTCGTTTTTCCAAAGACACGCAAGGTATCGGACTTGGGTTACCACTTGCGAAAGCTATTGTTGAAGCACACAGTGGAACAATCGAAGTTGACAGCGAATTGGGTATTGGCACTACTTTTACAATTAATTTTTTAATTCCTACAAAATTGTAGGGTAAGTGTCATATAGTAGTAAGATTGACATGATAATCTTTCAATATCAAGACAGAAAGAGGTAGATAACCTATGAATTTATTGGAAGTTAAATCAATTTCTAAAACCTATGGTAGCGGTGAAGCTGCCGTACATGCATTAAAGGATATCAGCTTTTCCGTTCCGAAAGGCGAATTTGTCGCAATAGTCGGGGAGTCAGGATCCGGCAAGAGTACACTTCTGAATATGATAGGCGCACTTGATATGCCCACCTCTGGCAAAGTATTTATTGACGGTAAAGATATTTTTTCTATGAAAGATAGTAACTTGACAATCTTTAGGCGTAGAAATATTGGATTTATTTTTCAGAATTTTAATCTAATTCCAGAATTGAATGTTGAGCAAAACATCATATTTCCCGTACTGCTTGATTATCAAGAGCCCGATAAAAAGTATCTTGAGGAACTACTTACGGTGCTTAATTTGAAAGAACGTCGTCACCATTTACCAAGTCAATTATCAGGTGGACAGCAACAGCGTGTAGCAATAGGACGTGCATTAATTACAAGACCTTCACTTATCCTTGCCGATGAGCCGACTGGCAATCTAGATACGCAAAACAGCAGTGAAGTGATTACTTTGCTAAAAGAAGCTGCAAGAAAGTACCAGCAGACCATTGTTATGATTACCCATAGCCGAAGTATTGCACAGACTGCAGATCGAATAATACAAGTATCCGATGGCATACTAACCGATTTAGGGAGGTGCCGCGAATGAAAAGCTATCTTAGTTTAATCCCAATTTCTGCAAAAGTACACAGACGGCAAAACCACATGACGCTTCTGTGTATTATATTTGCCGTATTTTTGGTAACTGCTGTTTTTAGCATGGCAGATATGGGTGTTAAAATGGAGAAAACAAGATTAATGAATAAGCATGGAAGTCAAGCAGTACAAGAACTTGGTAAAAGTGTAGCGGCGCAAACTCTATATTCTACAGCTGCTGTGCTGTTCGTGCTTATACTGATTGCAGGGGTGCTGATGATTTCAAGCAGCATAAATAGTAATGTTGCTCAAAGGACAAAGTTTTTCGGAATGATGCGTTGCATTGGAATGAGCAAACAACAGATTATCCGTTTTGTCAAACTGGAAGCACTTAATTGGTGCAAAACTGCGGTTCCAATAGGTATTCTACTTGGGATTGTAGTTACATGGGGATTATGTGCTGGGTTACGATTTCTTGTCGGTGGAGAATTCTCCGATATACCCCTTTGGGGAGTCAGTCCAATAGGTATTATCATCGGAATAATTGTGGGAGTTGTTACAGTACTCATTGCCGCCAGGTCTCCGGCAAAACGAGCTGCAAAGGTATCGCCTGTAACGGCAGTATCGGGCAATTCGGAAAACACAAAAAATGCAACTCATTCGGTGAATGCCAGTTTTTTAAAAATTGAAACTGCCCTTGGTATTCATCATGCAGTATCGGGAAAGAAAAACTTAATACTTATGACAAGCTCCTTTGCTCTTAGTATTATCCTGTTTTTGAGCTTTTCAGTCTTAATAGAGTTTATCGGCTATATTATGCCACAGTCATCGAATACTTCTGACATCAACATTTTTAGTAATAACACTTCAAATTCGCTAGACAGTGCACTGCTTGATAAAATAAGTGGTATGTCAGGTGTAAAACATGTTTTTGGCCGAAGAAGCTGTTTTGATGTTCCAGCAGAAGTAAATTCTAAAACAAAAACGATTGATATGATTTCCTATGATGATTATGATTTTGACTGCCTTATAAAAGATAAACAACTTAGAAAAGGCAGCAATATTTCAAAAGTATATGGGAACAGTAATTACGTACTTACAATCTGGGACAAGGACAGACCTTTAAAGATAGGCGATAAAATACAAGTAGGTAATAATAAATTGGAAATCGCAGGATTGTTAAAATGTAACCCATTTAGTGATAACGGTACTCCAAATGGGAAAATAACACTTATTACTTCTGGGAAAACTTTTACTCGCCTTACCGGCGTAACCGACTATTCACTTATTATGATACAGACGACAAAAGACGCAACGGACGGAAATGTTGAAGCTATCCGTAATGTAGTAGGCGAAAAGTACAAGTTTAGTGACCAACGCGACCAACGGACTGACAGCACATATATGGCGTTTATGTTGTTTGTATATGGATTTTTGGCAATTATCACCTTGGTTACTGTATTAAATATTATGAACAGTATTTCCATGAGTGTATCAGCAAGAATAAAGCAATATGGAGCCATGCGAGCGGTCGGTATGGATGAGCATCAGATTACCAAAATGATAGCCTCCGAAGCCTTTACCTATTCTATATCTGGTTGTATTGTTGGAGTTGTAGTTGGTCTGTTCATTAGCAAGTTACTATACAACAATCTTATTACTGCTCATTTTAGCTACGCTACTTGGAGTATTCCTATTATGCCTATAATTATTGTGCTTTTGGTTGTTGCGATTACGGCTATCGCTGCGGTTTATGCTCCGTCAAAACGGATTCGGAATATGGCGGTAACTGATACAATCAATGAACTGTAATGGTGCTATTTATGTAAGCATAAAGAAAGATTAAACCAGACTGAATACTTTACTATCTGCTGTACGACGGTAAAAGAAAAAAAGCCGTCGTACAGCAGACATATCTTCATAGGCCATTTAATATTGTTGAATGGTACACAAAATCATATTATAATTATAGTCATACAAGCAAGTGGAGGGATAGATTTTGAAAAAAGAAGAACAGGTTATGATGGAACTTTGGAACTTATTTAATAAGAGAATGTGGCTTGATGGCTTTAAAATGAAAGCTAGACTTAAGGGTTACAATCCTTCTGAAGTACATTGTATTGAATACATTGGAGGAAACGAAGATTCCAATGTAACGTTACTTGCGGAGTCGTTTTATATGACAAGGAGTGCTATCAGTAAACTAACGAAGAAGCTCATACAGAAAGGTCTTATTGAAAGTTATCGAAAACCAGACAACAAGAAAGAAATTTATTTTAAACTTACGGAGCAAGGAAATGACATTTATAAGGTCCATGAGGAATTGCACAAAGAGTATCAAGAACGAGACAAAGCTTTATTTGACCAGATAACTGAGGAACAATATAACAATATGCTTAGTTTCACAGAAAAGTATAATAAACATTTGGATGCAGAAATAAAAAAGCTTGGCGTAGATATTACGTCTGGATGGTGTGATAAGCTATAATAGTACCATACGTTTATATCGCGTTATAGAATGTCTAATCATTAGGCAAAAGTATTCCAAAAGAAAAACAACAATATTAACAGGCAGCCCAACTCTATATAGAAGGGCTGCATTTTTATTACAAAATATTTTGTTGACAAGGACACAAAAGTAAGATATTGTGATTATGGGTCTTAGGACACAATGTGTTCGCTCATCGTAACAAGTCTAAAGTAATTAGGAGGAAAAAGAATGAATATTATCGGAATTATTGCAAGTCAGCGAAAAGAAGGCAATACTGACTTTATTGTGAACAAACTACTAGAAGGTGCAAAGGAACAGGGGGCCGAAATCCAATCTTTCAGTTTCAGTTATCTTGACATAAAGCCGTGCAGGGGGTGTGAGGCCTGTCACAAGGGTGCTCGGGGTTGCGTTATCAATGACGATATGCAGAAAATTTATGATGCAATGGAGCATGCAGATACCATCGTTTTAGGTTTACCAATTTACATGGCGCAGATGAGTGCCCAAGGGAAAATATTCACCGACAGATTGTTTGCGCAACATTCACCTCGATTCTCTCCATTTTTTAAAGAAAAAGCCGTAAAGCAAAAGTTGATTCTTTCATTTAATCAGGGTAATCCAAATGCGGATCTGTTCAAGTCGTATATTGATTATACGAAACGCATGTTTGAAATTCTTGAATTTGATGTGAAAGAGGTACCTGTTGTTACCGATTTGCGAAGTGGCCCGGCACAGGAAAGAGAAGATTTGTGCTGGGACTTGAAGAAATTCGGTTCGGAGTTGGTTCTAGAAGAAACTCAGAAATCGTTAGGTTAACACAATTATAGTAAAGCAGGGATAAACATAGTTTAGTATCCCTACTTTTATTAGGTCTCCATTATTGTTACTACGTAAACAAAAATGCCCATTCCTAGAGCAAAACACATACAGTCCATAGGTGATTGCGTAAATTTGGAGAAAGAGAATACAATAATGACGAGAGAGATTAGGAGGAAATTAAGTGAACGAGAACACAAAGATGCTAAGAGAGAATAGGAACAGCAAATACCGCATCATAAGTGATACTATATTTACAAAATACGTTATAATCAAAGAGGTAAGAAATATTTTAAGTATAAAATAAATAGTAGGTGTGTAAAAGATATTTAGGGAAGTGGGATTAAAATGATAATTAAAAAATCTTTGATAAATAAAAGTATTGAGTATATTTTACAGCATATAGATGAGGATATTTCTATTGAAGATGTTGCTAATCACTGTAATTTTTCAAAATATCATTTTAGTAGAATATTTAAAGAAGAAACAGGAGTAAGTATTTATGCCTTTATCAAACGTATGAAAATGGATCAAAGTTCGGTAAGTCTTAAGGTTGAAAAAGATAAAACTATTACTGATATTGGAGTCAATTATGGGTACAGTTCTTCAAATTATAGTTCAGCTTTTAGCAAGCAGTATAGTATTTGTCCATTGGAATTTAGAAAGGCTATAGATTCCACATGTGTTTCTAATCCATTCCGTCCTAGTGAATATAACACCTTTAAATCTTTTGAACATTATAATAAAAAGATTATTATAGAAAATCTAGCGGATTTTAAGGTGATCTATGAAAGATATATTGGAAATTATATTGATATAGGAGATAATTGGTATAGTTTTATGGAACAGTACAAAACTTACATTAAACCAGATACACTTTTGATCGAAAAGTCTTATGATGATCCATCTATTACTGAATTAGAGAAGTGTATATATGATTTATGCATCACTGTTGGTGAAGATGTAGAGCTAGAAAATGTTACAACAATAAAAGGTGGTAAATTTGCAGTTTATCGTTTTAATGGATATATACATGATATTTTTGTGACATTTCAAGGAGTTTTTAATATTTGGCTTCCACGTAGTGGATATAAAATGGATGAAAGATATGGATTAGGCATTTATCATAATATTGATAGAAAAAATAATCATGTTACCATGGATTTATGTATTGCTATTAAATAGAGCAAGAATTCAGAAGTAAAAAATTAAGACTTCCTTTATTATGAAAATAGTGATAAAGCTATCACTAAATAAAATTAGAAAAGGGAGATTTTATGTTTGATATAAGGAAGATCCAAGAACAGGTTATTTATGAAGCTGTAAAAAATGAGAGCAATGAAGATATTGCGACAGAGGTTGTACATGGAAGAGAGGAAAGTAGTAAATCAGAGGATAATGCTATATGGGTAAATTCTACAATGAAGAGATTAGAAAGCAAATTTGATAAGGTAACTACTAAGAAAATTAGAATGAAGTGTCAGTGTGGATATGGAATGGATAAGAAGTTAGAATTAGTGAAAGAATTAATAGAATTATCATCAAGTTTAGAGGAGTTTGGAAATTTACAGAAAGCAAAAGATGCAGGGTTATTTTATGAAAATGGAGATCTTTATTTACAATTTAATTTTTGTCCATGTCCAATGCTTGTAGATGTAGATAGGCTAGATTCTGATGTATGGTGTCAATGTACTACTGGATATAGTAAAGTATTATTTGAAAAAGCCTTTCAATGTAAAGTTAATGTTGAATTATTAAGAAGTATAAAAATGGGTAATGAAAGATGCCTTATGAAAATAATTCCACAAGGGGTCATATGGAAATAGAATAAATCTCATTTTAACTATTGAAATTCGTTGCTATTTGTGGAGTAGAACTATAAAATATGTATATATTGAATCGTGGTACAACTATTATTCTACCGGTGAAGCATATCTATGGAGAACCAAAATTAAAAGTGATTAGGTTTATTATTTGATGAATTCGGTATATAATATTATATAAATAACTTTGTTTTAGGAGGTACTTTATATGGAAAATAAGGATATTGATTTGTATGATATTTTTACAAGATATTCATATAATGATATTATGAAATTACTTCAAAGCTCAAAAAGCAAAGAAGAACAAGATTTTTATGCGAATTTATCCAACATTATATTACAGCGAGAGGAAATGAAAGTTATAGGTAAGTAATATGAAAAATTACACTATATTTGCAGGAGTTAATGGAGCAGGAAAAACTTCTATATATAAATCTATTTATTATAATGAAAATATAGATGAGAAAAGAATAAACACTGATGAAATGGTTGCAAGAATAGGTTCTTGGCAAGATAATAATATTCAAATTAAATGTGCAAGAAAAGCTGTAAAATTAATATATATGATAATACGGAAATGTTCAAATTAGTAATGATTGTTAGCAATGGAGAAATAATTTGGAAAGATAGAAATAGGCCTAATTGGTTAAATATAGATTTGAATAATAAGTAGTAGAAGTTGAGTAAATTCTACTACTTATTTTTTGCTGAAAATTAATTAGGACTTGAGTTTGAAATAGTATTAATTATATTGTATATGGAAAAGTATAATCTTTTTCCCTCATGGTGCGGTGAACCGTATTATAAGTAAGGGATATTTTAGTCTTAACCATAGATATTGATAAGATTAGGGTAGTTTAAGAAATGAAAATACTGTATCATAAGTAAGGTTGAATAATGTTTTCATAAGTAACAATAAATAATCCAAAGACATTTTAAATATCTTTAGAATATTCATTATTATACTATAAAGTTATGGTGCTACTTTGATTGTAATCTAATGTAACAGTAGCTTTATTAAACAGTATTTCATAAAGAGATAATTGATTTCCAACCTCATTTATTGTGATTTCATAATCAGGGATTTTTTTAATAAATCCATCTTTTAAATCAAATATCGTTAAATGACTTTTTTGAATGGTTGCATTATTAACTCTAACATGTTCATTTCCAACATGTGGTATAGTAGTAAATGCTACTGCATTATTTTTAGCAAATTCCTCAACCTTTAAATTATCTGAGAATGTTGAAAAGTATACTACACCTTTTCTTGAAATATTGTAGTAGAAATTAATGATTCGAACATTTGGAATATTGTCTACACTAGTTGCTAAAGCTAACTCCTTTTGAGATAGCATAATCCTATTAAATTCTTGTGAAAAATTCATTTGTAATCCTCCTATATATTAGGTATATTATTTCTAATAGATTAAATATATCACAGTAAATCTGACCACATTATGTCAAGGTTATAAAATAAATTTATATATGATTTCAAGGAGAGATATTATTGAAAATAGATAGATTGATATCCATTATTATGGTGTTACTAAATAATGAAAGAATAAGTGCAATAAAATTAGCTGAGATGTTTGAAGTTACACCTAGAACCATTTATAGGGATATAGATACAATATCTTTAGCAGGGATACCAATAATTACTCATACTGGGGTAAATGGCGGTGTTAGTATAATGTCTCAATATAAAGTTGATAAAAAGTTTTTTACTGCTTCAGATATATCAACACTTCTAATGGGACTTTCTAGTGTTTCGACAACATTATCAAATAAAGAGATTATAGGTACATTAGAAAAAGTTAAAGGACTACTTCCTAAAGAACAAATTAGAGATTTAGAATTAAAGTCAAATCAAATAACAGTTGATCTTACTACATGGATGGGAAATAAAAGTTTTTATCCAAAGCTTGAGAAAATAAAAAAGGCATTAAGTGAGAATAAATATTTATCCTTTGAATATTATGGAGGTAATAGAGAAAAAAATGAACGTTGCATAGAACCCTATAAATTAATATTAAAAGAATCAAATTGGTATTTACAAGGATATTGTATGTTAAGAAAAGATTTTAGAGTCTTCAAGTTATCTAGAATTTCAAATATTGAAATATTAGAGTCAACATTTATACCAAGAGAGTTTCAAGAAAAGATATTAGATGGAAATGGATGGATAGATAAAAGACTTATTAAAATTAAGCTTTTAGTTGACTGGTCTCTTAGAGAACAAATGGTTGAAAGATGTGGAGAAGATAATATAGAAGCTTATGGAAATGATAAGTTTATTGTTGAATTTCCTTTTGTAGAGGATGACTTAGGATATAATATTTTAATTGGATTTGGAGACAAATGTGAGTGTTTAGCTCCAGAAAATATACGCATAGAGCTTATTAAGCGTATTAAAAAATTGTTGTATGTTTATGAGAACTAATATTTATTTAGAAGACCTCACTTGTAACTGATATGGAGAAGCATATCATAAATAAGTTGGGAAAATAACCTTAGGCATTGATATGACTTGCCTAGGGCTATTTTTATAGGTGAAAATACCATATCACGAGTAAGTAGGTAAAATGGATTTAATATAGAATATTTATGAAACAAACAGAACCCTCCACTATATCACCAGACTTTCCACAAGTGTTATGATAATAACATGGAGGTGCAAATGGTATGGATAAAATATATAAAACAGCAGAAGTAGCTAAAATGGTTGGGGTACATCCCAACACTGTACGTTTGTACGAAAAGCTTGAATTAATACCAAAGGTGAATAGATTGCCAAATGGTTATAGAGTATTTACTGACTATCATATAGAGCAGTTTAAACTTACTAGAACTGCCTTTAAAGTAGAGGTTCTACAAAATGGTCTTAGAAAAAAGATAATCAATGTTGTTAAGTTATCTGCCAAGGGGGAGTTTCAGGAAGCAATTAACTGTACAAATGATTATATAGATCAGATAAAAAAAGAGGGAAAAAATGCAGAGGAAGCCATAGAACTTTCAAAGAAGCTTTTATTAGAGATAGATGCTAAAGATAATTATATATTTTTTACAAGAAAGCAAACTTCAGATTATCTTCAAGTCACAATGGACACATTAAGAAATTGGGAAATGAATGGTTTACTCACGGTTAAGAGAAAGCAGAATGGATATCGAGTTTATACTGAAAGCGATACTAATAGATTGAAAATAATACGTACATTACGTTGTGCTAACTACTCCCTTTCAGCAATTTTAAGGATGCTTAATGCCATATCAGAAAGTAAGGAAATTGATATTAGAGAGGTAATCAATAAAACAAAAGAGGATGAAGACATTGTTACAGCATGTGATAAGCTTCTTACTTCCTTAAGTGATGCAGAAAAAAATGCAAATAGTATATTGAAGCAATTAGAATTTATGAAAAACCAATTTAATACAAACTCTACACCTTAACACCAGACTTTGTGATGGTGTTATTCTTTTATCAAAAGGAGGGAATAGCACATGGAAGTAATAAAAGTTAATAATCTTTATAAATCTTATGGGAATGTTCAAGTGCTGAAGGATATTAGTTTAACAGTAAAGAAAGGCGAGGTATTTGGATTGCTCGGAGCAAATGGGGCAGGGAAGAGTACTACAATAGAGTGTATTTTAGGTACAAAGAATTTTGATGATGGGAAGATATCTATATTAGGTATGAATCCCCAAAAAGAAAGAAAACAGCTATTTCAGAAAGTTGGAGTTCAGTTTCAAGAATCTAATTATCAAGATAAGATTACAGTGAAAGAGTTGTGTGAAATAACTGAAGTTCTTTACGAAAATCCATTAAATTGCAATAGATTATTAGAGGAATTTCACCTTCAAGATAAGGTTAAAAATCTAGTAAGCGAACTATCTGGAGGTGAAAAGCAACGATTATTTATTATTCTAGCTTTAATTCCTAACCCAGAGGTAGTATTCCTAGACGAGCTTACAACGGGACTAGATGTAAAGGCTAGAAGAGATGTGTGGAAGTGCCTACTAAACTTAAAGAAGCAGGGACTAACAATATTTTTAACATCTCATTTCATGGATGAGGTTGAAGTTCTGTGCGATAAAATATGTATTTTAAAAAATGGAATAATAGATTTTTATGGAACAGTTGAAGAAGCAGTGGCACTGAGTCCATATGAAAAATTTGAGGATGCTTATTTATGGTTTGTAGATGAGGAGGAATTGGATGATGAAAGTATTTAAAACAATGTTAAAAACTGAATTAAAGTTATCGCTAAGAGGCATGGATATGTTCATCTTTGCAATCTGTATGCCAGCTTTGGTAACTGTTATTTTAGGTGTTATTTATGGCAATAGACCCGCATTCCCTGGAGCAGATTTTACATTCATGGAACAATCCTTTGCAGCTGTATCAACCATTGCAATATGTGCAGGCGGTGTCATGGGGTTACCATTAGTATTATCTGAGTATCGTCACAGAAAGATATTAAAAAGATTTAGAGTAACACCAGTTAGCCCATCTATGATTTTAGTAGTTCAAGGAGTTATATATGCTTTATATTGCATTATTTCGTTAATTCTTGTTTATTTAACAGCAAAAATATTTTTCAAGTTTCAATTTAGAGGTTCATGGATAAACTTTTTAGGAGCATATACATTAGTAATGATATCAATGTTCAGCATTGGATTTATGGTGGGAGGAATAGCGAAAAATATTAAGATGGCAGGTGTTATTGCCAGTATTCTATACTTTCCTATGCTTATATTCTCAGGAGCAACATTACCATATGAAGTTATGCCAACAGTGCTTCAAAAAGTAGCAGATATTTTACCCTTAACTCATGGGATAAAGCTTTTAAAAAGTGCATCACTTAATTTAAGCATAGATAATGCAATACTACCAATTTTAGTTATAAGTATACTTGCTGTGATATGTATAGGGGTATCTATTAAGCTTTTTAGGTGGGAGTAATTTATTAAAACTGGCAAAGAAACATTAATTTAGTGAATGGATTTAAGTTAATGGATATAGATAAATAGGAATTGGTGTTATTTAGTATGAGTAAAAGAGCATTTTTTATATAGTTGGTAAATGTTATAGAAATTAATAAAAATATGCTATAATTATCATATTAATTAAGATTATTAGAGTGTGACTACTATGGCTAAAAGGAAAGAAATATATTTATCATTTATAAAAGAAATAGAATCTTTAAATATAAGATGAAAGATTTTGTTTATCCTGATGAATATATTAAATATTCTGAGAGATTTAACAATATTTTTAAGAAATATCATGAATCAACAGGAATTCCAATAGAAAAGATTGAATTGTATGAATTTGATTATTCTTCAACTAGAAAGACCATTAAAGATACTGCATTAATGAGATATAACAAAAAATTAAATAATATTCTCGAATTGATAGAGTTGAGATATAATGAGGAAAAAGAAAAAGAACAACAGAAAAATACACAAATTAAATCATATGAGATGAGAGAATGCTTAAAAACAAATGAGAAGAAGCAATCATTAAGAGGAGGTAGTGATGAATTCTAAAGAGAAAAAGAATATAGTACTACGTGAAGTTGTAAAACCTGAACTGAAACGTGCGGGATATAGTGGCAGAGGGCAGACTTATAAATCTATGAGGGACGATTGTTGTCTTGCAATACACATAAGTGGCTCACATTTTAATTCCAGTGTGATGGGTTATACCTTTTGGTTTGAGATTGAAGCTTTTAAAAAAGATTTGCCAGAGGAATATTTAAAATGCTGGCAAGGTGGCATTGATTCAATGCGTGAGGATCCACTATTGCCTGATTGTGGATATCTTCATCCATATCATCAGCCCTTAGGGTATAAAATTGATGGGTATCAAGACTATAAGCCACAGGATATGGATATGGAGGACATCAAGAACCGAATTGGCAACGATTTGCGTCAGTATATATTGCCGCAGCTTGATGAAATTAAAAATTATAAGGATTGGGAGCAGAAAAGGCAGAAATGGAATGAACGATATTATTACAAAAGGATTTGTTTGCTGCGGTATTACCATATGGCACACGGGCTTGCTGTAGTGGAGAGCAATATTCCGAATCTCATACATAATCGGCAGTGGATTGGAATATCGGCTCAGGAAATCAAAGATAATTACCCACTATACCAGCAAATTAAAGCATTATCGCCATGGCCAAATGAGGACAAGTGGGCATTTATTCTTGCTGCTTTGATGGCAGAGGGAATAAATGGATAATTATAATGATTTTTTAATAGATAAAGAGCACGAATTGACAAGCATAAATCCTATTGACATAAATGGTAATTATATTGAGGAAATTATTCGTGAATATTTGATTTATAGTTGTTCAAATACAATAGGAGCAACATTTGAAAAATTCTTTTTAGAGCGATTGTTCGATGAAAAACTTTTGATCACTCTTTTTAAAATATTGCTTGATAAGAGTGAGAATTATTCCAATGATGCCAGATATGGTGCCGCATTTTTTATTTCAAAATTCCATGAGAGGATATTGAAAAAATATAAGGACAAATTAATTTATGTGCAAAATTACGATATATAGGTTAAGAACGTTTACCGAGGAAGAGCTTCCTCATTGGTTAAATTTTGAGTAAGAAAATGAGTATTTGTTCTTGTAGGTGAGTGAGTTGAAACAACTATACAGGAATTTATATAATTAGGAGGATAAATATGCCTATCTATCAACCAGAATAGTATGATGTAATAATAAAAAGAATAAAAGAAAAATGCATAGCTGAAGATATTTTATTGGGAGAGCAACTATTGGAAGAAGAAATTTGTTTATTCGAAAAGAAGCATGATATCCTGAGGTTTATCGAAAATTTTTACTTGAGGTAGGCGATGGCTGTGATATGATTGGTGGATTCAAAATGAAATCTCTTGATATGATAGACAGATTGATAACATAAAAATTATCAACTACTTTTCCCTTTGAAGATCCTTGGATTTGGGAGGATGAAGAATATCCATTTGAATCTCAGTTATTGGAAGTTGGGAATGGAAACATTGAGCTTATTCATATTGGAGATGCACAATCCTATAATTTAATTGTCACAGGGAAATGTCGTGGGGAAATTTGTTTTTTTTGTGATGTAGGAATACAGCCCTGCTGTCAGCGTCAAGATTTCTTTGGTTGGTTTGAAAAATGGCTTCATTATGGTGATGATGTTAATTATTTTACAGAATATCAGTATGAATAAAATGAGCATAACACGAAGGTGACAATCTCACTTATACTTCAGAATGCAGCAAATAAATAACATTATAATCCACTCAGGAGCAACCTTCAGGCTGCTCCTTTTTCAGCTAAATAAGGTGCAGGCAGAACTCAACGGTATGGAACGCGAGCTGGCTAGGAACGAAAAAGCGCTGGAAAATGCAGGTGATGCATTTCAGGAGCCCACCAAGGACAGCGACAAATTTCAAATTTAAAAGGAAGTTTTTTATGAGAGAATTATGAGAATTACCTAATATCGGAAAAGAAGCTGAAAGTCAGTTGAATAAAGTAGGTAGATTTGTTTTTATACAAATCTACCTATATACTCATTTTAAATCAAAAAAGTTTATATCTAACTTTGTGATATTAATATCTAAGTAGTATACATGAAGCAACCACCCCAGCTCCAACCGTCCATAAAATAACATGATCTCCATGCTTAATATTACCATTTGAAACAGAATCAGCTAAGGCAAGAAATGGACTTGTAACACCTGTATATCCAAATCTGTCACCTACAAATGGAAATTTGTGCTCTGGTTCTTCTAAAGTCTCTCCTATTATATCAATATTTTTCTTTGCAAATTGAGATAGACAATATAATTTTACATCATTTTTAGTTAGATTATTTCGATCTAGTATTTCATTTATTGAATCAACAGAACTTGCGAATGCCTCATCTGTATTAAAATCTGTCCATTCTATTATTCTATTATCTTTTGGTGTATTTTCATCTATTGGTAATACCTTAGAAAAGCCATCAGGAGGAAATTTTATATAGCAGCTTAATGAGCTATCTACGTAAGATGAACTATCTATGAAATCTGATATATTATCATCAGTGTTCTCTAGTAAAACAGCACATGCAGATTCTCCAAAATTAGCATAAGTAATAGGTTCTGATTTTCTTGAATATCTAATTACTAAGTCTGAACCCACAAGTAAGCTATATTTAATTCTATTATTGCTTTTCATTGTTCTACAGATTTGATCCATTGCAATGATCATTCCCGCACAATTGCCATTCATATCATATGCATTTGTATTTTTAGATAAACCTAAAGCATTATGAATTTTAACAGCATTTGTAGGGGATAGATATTCTGGGGTAGAAGATACAAATACAACTAAATCTATATTTTGTACATCTATATTTGCAGTCTTTATTACTTTTTTACAAGCTTCTATAGCCATGGTTAAAGAATTTTCATGAAAATTTTCAGAAACATATCTTTGATTTCTTCCAGTAACATTTAATAATCCAGAAATATCTACATCTTGCTCTGAAAAATGTTTCAAAAAATATTCATTAGAATAGCTTGTTTTAGGATGGTAATATTCAATGTTTTTAATTTTTATATTCATTTTATCTCCGCCTTATCTTTATTGTTAAATATATTCATTTACAATTATCGAGGAATATTTAATCAAATTAACAAAAATATGAAGAAAAATGTTGAATATGGTAAAGTCATGTAGTAATATTACGAATAATAATAATGGTATATTGACTAAGGAGGTGTAGTAATGGATTACAAAAAAAACATGGAATTGAAGAATAAAATTATGTTGGCAGGATTTATAGCATCCGTGGTGTTAAGGGCAATTTTTGATGTGATTTTAAAGGTAGATAGGAATGCCATATTAATATTAGTTGGAATTTCCATACCTTTAGCTGTAATCGATTTTATATTAATAAAAAAGAAATGCATTATTCAAACAATGTATTATACGGTAATTATGTACACTGCTGTTATATGTACAATGTTTATATCAGACCCAAATTGGGCTAACTTTATTTTGATATACTATGGGGTTATATTAATGAGTGTATATCAAGATTTAAGAATATTAATTATTGAAGCAATTTTGGCCATAATACTTGTAGCGTATTTCTTCTTAGGTTATAAAACAACCCTCTTTGCTTCCGTAAAATACTATGAATTAGTATTTTATATAGCATACATAGTAGCAGGAACGGCCATATTGTCCATTAATGCCATTACTACTAAAAGTATTTATAAAGATTTAGAAGAAAATCATAAAGCTACTGAAGAAGCTAAATCTAGAGCAGAGTTATTACTAGAAAAAATATATAGTACTATAAAAATTTTAACAGCAACTAATGAGAAAATAAAAAGTGGAATTTCTGTAGCAGGACAAATAGCAGAAGAAATAAATAGTTCTACAAGTGACGTTGCTAACAGTGCAACCAAAGAAGTTGATGTAATGATTGGAATGAAAGCCTCAATGGAGGGTGGCGTAGAAAAAGTAGAAGAAGTTACTAATTGCATTAAAACTATGGAGAAATTATCTAAGTCAACTGAAAATGTTGTATTAGAAGGTAATAATAAAGTAGATATATTATATTCGGAAATGAATAGGGTAAATAAAAATATCTTAAGTGTGGTATCCATGATAAATGAGTTAAGTGATGAAAATATAAAAATAGTTAATATTATTAACAGTATTACACAAATATCAGAGCAAACCAATCTATTAGCTCTTAATGCATCAATAGAAGCAGCTAGAGCTGGAGAGTATGGGAAAGGTTTTGATGTGGTTGCAGAAGAAGTAAGAAAACTTGCTGAGGATTCGAAAATATCTACAGATCAAATAGAATTGATATTGAATAATATATCTAATAAAACAAAGGTAGTTGCAGAAGAAATATTAAAAGAAGAAAAGTCAATTGAATTATGTAATGAGCATACAAATGATGTTAAAGAGTTATTTAAAGATGTTAATAAGAATACTTCTAATGTATTAAGTTATTCAAAAAGTGTTGGATCACAATCTATATTGCTTGAAAGTACGATGAAAAGTACATTAAGTTTAGTAAATGATATTAGCCAAACTGTAGAATCCACTACAGCTGCTATGGAAGAAATTTTTATGGCTATTGATGAGCTTAATAATAGCATAGTTGGTATAACAAATAGTTATGATGAAATAGATGATATATGTAATGAATTAAATTCTATAAGTGAATAAAATAGATAATATAAAAAGATGGTTATTGCAAATTAGCAGTGACCATCTTTTTTTATATAGCATAGCTATAAAGGATAATGTTAAAAGATAAGACTAATGGATAACTATCCTTTTTAGAAGATAAATGATACTAATTAATAAAAAGTTAATGGGAGTGGTTTGGCAAATTGACACAAGTAATTAAAGTGATATAATTTAGAATAAAAAGAAAGGTGGATTGCAATGTTATTAGTTATAGTAGTTAGCTCCATGCAAAGATTGTAGTATATGAAAAACTTTTGCTTGGAGCCAATATATTAATATTGAGTTTTTCATATTTTAGTCAATCTTTGCATCTTCATTTATACAATTGATAAATGTAGATTGGAGCGAAGAATTATGAAATATGAAAAAGCACAAAATATATTACCAGATGGTATAATTGAGATGATTCAAAATTATATTGATGGTGGATATATTTATATACCTAAAAAAAATGAAAATAAAAAGTCTTGGGGAGAAAATACTGAAACTAAAAGATATCTTAAAGCAAGGGATAAAGAGATATTTAATAAATATTCTTCAGGAGCTTCTGTTAAAATATTGGCTGAAGAGTATTTCCTAACAGAAGGTAGTATCAGAAGAATAATAAGAAATCAGAAAAGTTATGATTAATATAAAAGGCATGTTTTTCACATTTATTACTATGAAAAACATGCCTTGAATTTTTATACTAAGCTTATAATCATTCTTATATTATTTATTTTAACGCCATCTCCTGTGATCATAAATAGTACAGATTTATTTATGAACTTGGACTTAAGCCTTTGTGGTGTTATCATTCAATTAAAGGATACAAGGAGGTGTAAAGTTATGAGCATTTTAACGGTTGAAAACATGAGTCATTCATTTGGAGATAGAATATTATTTAAAAATGTATCCTTTAGATTATTAAAAGGAGAGCATATTGGTCTTGTTGGAGCTAATGGTGAAGGTAAGTCCACCTTTATGAAAATTATTACAAATGAAATTTTAGTTGATGAAGGAACTATTGATTGGAATAGTAAATTTAGCATTGGATATATGGATCAATTGATTGAATTAAAAGAAGGAATTACTGTATTCAATTTTTTAAAGAAGGCATTTATAAAGTTATTTGATATAGAGAATAAAATTAATGATTTATATAATAATCTTGGCAATATGGATAAAGCGAAAATGGATAAAATGTTAAACCAAATTGCAACCATGCAGGAGATTTTAGATAAGAATGATTTTTATAGTATTAACTCTAAAATACAAGCAACTGTAGTTGGACTTGGGATTAAAGAGCTTTTAGATAGGGATGTTTCGGCTTTAAGTGGAGGACAAAGAACTAAGATTTTACTTGCAAAACTACTTTTAGAGAAACCAGATATTTTACTACTAGATGAGCCAACTAACTATTTAGATGAAGAACACATAGAATGGCTTAAAAGTTATTTAATAAATTATGAAGGTGCATTTATATTAATATCACATGATAATAGTTTTTTAAATGGTGTAGTAAATGTGATTTATCATCTTGAGCACAAAACCTTAACAAGATATGCAGGAAACTATGATTATTTTCTTAAGATTTATGAAGTACGAAAAGAGCAGAGGTTAATTGAATATAAAGAGCAGCAAAACGAGATTGCAAAGCTTGAAGATTATATAAGAAAAAATAAGGCAAGAGCTTCGACTGCAAAACAAGCTAAATCAAGAGAAAAAAAGCTTGATAAAATTGAAAAAATAGAAATCAAAAAAGAAATCATAAAACCATATTTTAATTTTAAAAGTGTGAGAATGCCAGAAAATATAATTTTCAATGCCAGTAATTTAATTATTGGGTATAATAAACCATTAAGCAAACCTCTAAATTTAAAAATGAAAAGAGGACAAAAAATTGCAATAACAGGTGCTAATGGAATAGGTAAAACTACTTTAATAAAAACTTTACTTGGACTTTTAAAACCTATAAATGGTGAGGTGACTTTAAGCGATTATAAAAAGATAGGATATTTTGAACAAGAAATTTTAGAATATAATGCTGGTTCAGTTTTATATGATGTTTGGAATGAGTTCCCTGATCTAACTCAAACAGAAGTAAGGAGTAGTCTTGCTAAATGTGGGTTAACAAGGCAGCATATAGATAGCCCTATTAATATATTAAGTGGAGGAGAACAGGCTAAGGCTAGACTGTGTAAGTTAATCAATGAACCTAGCAATGTATTAGTCTTAGATGAACCTACAAATCACTTAGATATTTATGCAAAAAATGAGCTTAAGCATGCTTTAAAAGAGTATGATGGTAGCATAATTCTAGTATGCCATGAGCCAGAGTTTTATAAAGATATTGCAACGGATATATGGAATTGTGAAGATTGGAGATATTATAGTGTGTAATGTAAGGGTGAAATAATTCTTTAATAAAAAATTATGAGAACAGTGACATATAGGTGTCACTGTTTTTGTGTTAGAATGTTTTAAAATTAATTTTAGGAGGAACATAATGAAGAAAATTATATATATTTACATTTTAGAAGCTATGGCTGAATGGGAAGTTAGCTATATTCTACAAGCCATTAGTATGGAATCTATGTTGAAAAAACAAAATAGAGAATTTGTAATTAAAACTGTTAGCACTAGTAAGAATCCAATACAAACAATTGGTGGATTAACTATAACTCCAGATTTTTTATTAGATGAAATAGACGAAAATAATATGGTTGCCTTGCTTTTGCCTGGTGCAGAATCATGGAATAGTGAAGAAAATAATCAGATTTTAGAAAAAGCTTTATCATATATAGATAAGGGTATTCTTGTAGGGGCTATATGCGGAGCAACACTTGCTTTGGCTAATTTAAAAGTTTTAGATAAATTCAAGCATACAAGCAATTCTTTAGATTACCTAATATTATTTTCAAAACAATATAGTGGTAAAGAGTTATATATTAATTCTCCAGCTGTTGTAGATTGCAACTTGATAACAGCAAGTTCAGCAGGAGGTTTATTATGGGCGAAACACATTATACAATATTTGAATGTTTTTCCTTATGAGATTATTGAATCCTGGTACAACTATTATTCTACCGGTGATCCTAAACATTTTACAGAGCTTATTTTACAAAGTATTTAACCTAAGTGGCATTATTGTAATAAGCCAATAAATAAAAAAATTTATGTAGGTAAATTTGTTTTTACACAAATTTACCTACATTTTTTATAATGGTTTAATAAATTCCAAAGTATATTTATTTAGAGAGATTTTGCTAGTATTTTTTTACATTAGCTATAATATCTAATAAATATTTTTACTAAAGTATCTATCTCCTCTATCAGGGAGAATAGTAACTATATTACCTTTGTCTATTTTTTCGGCTAACTTTAATGCAGCTGATACTGCAGCTCCAGATGAGCTTCCAACAATAAGGCCTTCCTTTAGAGCTAAAAGTTTAACCATTTCATAGGCTTCTTCATCATTAACTTTTATAACTTTATCCACTAAGTCCATATCCATAGTGCTAGGTATAAAATCATTTCCAATGCCTTCAATATCATAGGATTCTTTTTCTCCACCGCCCATAGTAGAGCCCTTTGGGTCAGCTAAGATTCCTTTAATATTTTCATCTTTTTCTTTAAGGAATTTCATAACTCCTGTAAAAGTCCCCCCACTTCCAGCACCAGAAACGAAATAATCTATTTTACCCTCCATGTCATTATATATTTCAGGACCAGTTGTTTTATAGTGAGCAAGGGGATTTGCTTCATTTTCAAATTGCTTTAAACTTATAGAGTTTTCTATAGTTTCTAATAGTTCATTAGCTTTTGCAACAGCACCTAACATGCCATCTTTTTTAGGAGTATTTATTATTTTAGCACCTAAAGCCCTCATTAATGTTTGCTTTTCCACTGAAAACTTCTCTGGAACCACAAATATTACATCGTATCCTTTATTTATTGCTGCAAGAGCTACTCCAATTCCAGTGTTACCAGCAGTTGCTTCAACTATTGTATATCCCTTTTTTAATTTTTCTTCTTTTTCAGCTTGTTCAATCATATAAATCCCTATTCTATCTTTCACACTTCCACCAGGATTATTGGTTTCAAGTTTTACAAAAATATTAACTCCTGGTTTAATATTTAAATTGTTAAGCTTTAGAATAGGGGTATTGCCTATAAGTTCTTTAATACTATCTAAATACTTCATTGCTGATACCTTGATTTAAAACATGCTTTGCATATTCTTTTGCTGAAAATAAGGAATGATCTCTATAGTTTCCACATTGAACTGCATTAGTTGCAGGAACTTCTTCTGTTTCTATAACTTTATTTAATGAATAATTTAGTGCTTCAACAACAGTATCAACTTCAACTTCTCCCCAAGCTATTAAATAAAATCCTGTTCTGCAACCCATTGGAGAAATATCTATGATGTTATCCATTTTTTCTCTCATATAACCTGCTAGTAGATGTTCTAAAGTATGAATTGCTCCAGTAGGCATTTCTTCTTCATTAGGCTGTGCA
The DNA here is from genome assembly GCA_019933195.1 of Clostridium sporogenes. Lineage (NCBI taxonomy): Bacteria > Bacillati > Bacillota > Clostridia > Eubacteriales > Clostridiaceae > Clostridium > Clostridium sporogenes. The sequence continues at coordinate 1,352,842 of CP082942.1, read as the reverse complement.
AATCTTAAATCAAATTTTGTAATTTTATCACCAAGTTCTCCGCTTTGTGTGCCACATTTTCTTACAAAAGGGGCTTTTACCTTTGTATGATCTAATGAAAAACTTTCTACTTTAACCATTTTATCTAATCTCCTTTAATGCATTTTTTAAATCTTCTATTAAGTCTTCAGCATTTTCTATGCCAACGGATAATCTTACTAAACTATCAACAATACCAACCTTTTGTCTTAATTCATAAGGTATAGCACCGTGAGTCATAGAAGCAGGATGGCAAACTAAAGACTCAACTCCGCCTAAGCTTTCTCCAAAAGTTATTAGTTTAAGGCTTTCAAAGAATTTTTTATAGTCATAACCATCTTTAAGAACAAAAGATATCATTCCGCCATATCCTTTAGCTTGTTTTGATTGAACTTCATGTCCTGGATGATCATTAAAACCAGGGTAATAAATTTTTGCTATTTCATCTCTTTGACTTAAAAATTCAGCTATAACTTTTGCATTTGAATTATGTCTATCCATTCTTACTGCTAATGTTTTAATTCCTCTAATTAAAAGGAAAGAATCAAATGGAGCTAAAACTCCTCCAGTAGAATTTTGTATAAAATGAAGTCTTTCAGCTAAATCTTCACTATTTACAACAGCAATTCCAGCAACTACATCACTATGTCCTCCTAGATATTTTGTAGCGCTATGAATAACTATATCTGCTCCAAGGGTTATTGGCTTTTGTAGGTAAGGAGTCATAAAGGTATTATCAACTATAGTATATATACCATTTCTCTTAGCTATTTTTGATATTTCTTCTATATCTGTAATATCCATAAGAGGATTAGTCGGTGTTTCTATATATATAGCTTTTATATTTTCATTTATGCTATTTTTTACTTCATCTAGATTAGAAGTATCTACTATTGAATATTTAATTTTAAAATTATTAAATACTTTATCTAAAACTCTAAAAGTTCCACCATACACATTATTTGAAATTACTATTTCATCCCCTGATTTAAATAGTGATAATACTGCAGTTATAGCGGCTAATCCTGAAGCAAAGGCAAGACCTTTATAACCTTTTTCTAAATCTGCTACAAGTTTTTCTAAAGCTTCTCTTGTTGGATTACCTGTTCTTGAATACTCGTATCCTGTATTTTCTCCCAATTTAAATTGTTTGTAAGTTGAAGTTTGATAAATAGGTACATTTACTGCACCAGTATGCTTATCTCCATCTATTCCACCATGAATTAATAAAGATTCTATTTTCATTTTATTGTTCCTCCTTAGAATTTAATAGTGATTACATTTTTACTTGTTTTTAAATTTCTTATGATGTTTGTTTCTTTCTATTTATATTTAAAGTTTATTACAATTTGCTTCTTAATATTATTTAGTAATTGATGAAATTGCATAATTAATGAAATTTAAATATACATGTAACATATTGAGTTTAAACAAATATATTAACGTAATCTATTGATATAATTAATATTTCAATATGAATTATGCAATTTTCTCATTTAGTAGTTATTAGTTAACTAAATTTTTATTATAATTTCACTGCAGTAGCTAAAAAGATTCCTGTTTCAATGTATTCACCTTTACTTGAATATCCTTTGCAGCTTAAATCTGTATTTTCCATCTCTATATTTTTAAATCCAGCTTCTTCTAGCCAACTTGTCATTTGTTCATTTGAAAATCCAAGCCATTCGTCAAACATTTCTTCCTTTGCCCATTCACCATCGTGTTCTCTAACATCAGATATAATAACTATTCCATCTTTTTTTAGGACTCTATACATTTCTGAAATAGCTTTTTTTGCATCCTTTATATGGTGAAGTGCCATATTTATAAATACTACATTTAATGATTCATCAAATATTGCTAAATTATCAAGAGATGATTTTATAGGGTATATATTTTTATAATCCTTTTTTGAAGCAGCAGTTGATAGTTCTTTAAGCATATTTCTAGAATTATCTATAGAAAATACTATGCTTGCTTCATTTGCAAGGGCTAAAGAAACAAATCCCGTACCACAGCCTAAATCACCTACAACTTTATCTTTTATATTTGTTATTGATAAGATTTTATACTTTAATCTTTCCTCAAAATAATCACTTCGTATTACGTTCCAGTCTTCTGCTATAGAATCAAAATATTGTAAAGAATTCATAATAATCCTCCTATAAAAATTAATAGTTCTGTTAAGTTATATGAACATTGATCTCTCAGAGTTTGTTGATATAAAAAAGTTAATACTTATAATTAATGTTGCTAGGAACATTAATTATATGAAGCCATAACAAATATATTATTTTTTTGAGTATAGAGAAATCAACGAATAGAGCGAATAAAAAGCTTCTATTTTTTATTTAATATATATAAATAGAGCTAATAAAAAAACTTCTGCCTCTAAATTTTTAGAGGCAGAAGTTAGATTCCGCGGTTCCACTCTAATTATTATTGTATAAATAATACAATAATATCTTATTCTTGGTACAATTATACCTCAACGCTTTAACGGGCGTACACGCTGTGGCCTACTATAGTTTCGGCACAGTGCTCAAAGATGCATTCACATAAGTCACACTTAAAATCCCTTTCAGCCAAGGGGATTTCTCTCTCATAGTTTACCTTATGTTACTATTTCTTATCATAGCATTTAATTAATACCTAGTATTCATATAGGAATACTTGAATTAGATTTAATATTATAATATGGCATTATAATAATTTTGTCAACTAGTATTTTAAAAAATTAATAAAGTTTTTATACAATTCTGTAACTAATATATTATTATGGATATTTATGTAAAGAATCTTGCGAATATTTCGAGAATATATATATCAAAAAAAATGGGGGTGGATATATGGATAATATTGATGTGAATTATTAGAACTTATAGAAGATGGGATAATTTTGCACATTAATGTTAAATAGCTACTAGTGTAATTAAACTAAATCCATATTTGAAACGAAATGGCAATAGTATCATAGCATGGTATTATAGCATAAAAATAAAATAGGGGGGTATACAATGAAAAGCAAAAAATTAAAGAAATTAGTAGCTGGTATTATGGCTGCTACATTTTCCTTATCACTTTTAAGTACAAAAGTAGGAGCAAAAACTATTAATAATAAAAATAGTAAAAGTGAAGTTAAGGAAACTATTAATAAAGATTTAGAAAGAAAACTAATTGGATATTTCCCAGAATGGGCATATAAGAGTGAAGCGCAAGGATATTTTAAGGTTACTGATTTGCAATGGGATTCATTAACTCATATTCAGTATTCCTTTGCAATGGTAGATCCAACCACAAACAAAATTGCATTAGGTGACAAGCATGCAGCAATAGAGGAAGAATTTAAAAATTATAATTTGTCTTATAAAGGTAAAAAGATAGAGTTAGATCCTAACTTGAACTATAAAGGTCATTTTAATTTATTGCAAACTATGAAAAAACAATATACTGATGTTAATCTGCTTATATCTATAGGTGGATGGGCTGGTAGTAGAGGATTTTATACAATGCTTGATACTGACGAGGGGATTAACACCTTTGCAGATTCTTGTGTTGATTTTATAAAAAAATATAATTTTGACGGTGTTGATATTGATTTCGAATATCCATCTTCAACAAGTCAGTCAGGAAATCCAGCAGATTTCGACTTATCTGAACCTAGAAGAGCTAAATTAAATGAGAGATATAATATACTCATGAAAACACTAAGAGAAAAAATAGATGCAGCTTCTAAAAAGGATAATAAAGATTATATATTATCTGCTGCAGTTACAGCATCACCTTGGGTACTTGGTGGGGTTAAAGATAACACTTATGCTAAATATTTAGATTTCTTAAGTGTTATGTCTTATGATTATCATGGTGGATGGAATGAATATGTGGAAAACTTAGCAGGCATATATCCAGATCCAGCTGATAGGGAAACTGCAAGTCAAATTATGCCAACACTTTGCATGGATTGGGCTTATAGATATTACAGAGGAGTTTTGCCGCCTGAAAAAATATTAATGGGTATACCATACTATACTAGAGGATGGGAAAATGTACAAGGTGGAAACAATGGACTTCATGGATCAAGTAGAACCCCTGCATCAGGTAAATATAATATTTGGGGAGATGACTTGGATAATGATGGTGAATTAGAGCCAGCAGGCGCTAACCCATTATGGCATGTATTAAACCTTATGGAAAAAGATAAGAATTTAAAAGTATATTGGGATGATGTAGAAAAGGTGCCATATGTTTGGCAAAATCAAGAAAGAGTTTTCTTATCCTTTGAGAATGAAAAATCTATTGATGAAAGACTTAATTATATTAAAAATAAAAATCTAGGTGGAGCATTAATTTGGGTTATGAACGGTGATTATGGATTAAATCCTAATTATGAAGAAGGCTCAAGTGATATAAATAAGGGTAAATATACTTTTGGTGATACTTTAACTAAGCGATTAAGTAATGGTTTATCTAATATGGGAGCATGCAGTAAAACACCAGAGGATTCTAATAATTCTCTAGAACCTATAAATGTTTCAGTAACCTTTGGAGGCAGTTATGATCATCCAAATTACACTTATGATATAAAGGTCAAAAATAATACAGGTAAAGAAATTAAAGGCGGCTGGGAAGTATCCTTTGATCTGCCAAAGTCAGCATTATATAAATCTTCTTGGGGAGGAAACTATACTTTAAAAGACAATGGAGATTTTACTACAGTTACAATAAAATCTGGTAACTGGCAAAATATTAATGCTGGTGCTACCGTTAATCTTCAAGGGATGATAGGATTATGTTTCTCAGATGTTAGAAATATTAAATTTAATGGCATGAAACCTGTAGGAGATCAAAAAGTTATTCAATAAAAATAGAGATAGAAAATTAAACTATAAAGAAAAGTAAAATAAAACAGTGCCTATGTATTTTATAATGCAAGGTACTGTTTTATCTAATTAAAAAAGTGAAATCATGTAAGATGAAATTATGAACAATGATCTTTATAAAACGAATAATATGTTATACCATATATGTTAAATATAGTACAAATTATATGGTATTTTTTTATGGCTTAATGAAACCTCATTTATAGGCATTCATTAAAAGTACTATAATATGAAAATCATTCCTAAATATAGACAATTAAAATTTAGAGAGTTATTTATAAAATAAAGAATAAGTGTTATAATTTTTGATGATAATGAAATTTGTTATCAAAAATCATAAAAAGGAAGTGTCTATATGTTTTTTAATAGAAAAACTGCAGGAAAAGAAATAGAATTAAAAGTAGAAGGAATGATGTGTAATCATTGTGAAATTGCAGTTAAAGAAGCTATTCAAAAAGTAGATGGAGTAAAAAAAGTAAAGGTAAGTCATCTTAAGAAAAAAGCTGTTATTACATTAAAAGAAGGAAAAGATGTTGAAGTTTCTGATTTAATAAAAGCTGTAAAAACTACAGGATACGATGCTTTTGAATCATAATATTATAGATTTATAAGTGCTGTTGCACTATAAAATGGAACTTATATGAATAGATTTTTTTTACTTATGCTTATTCTATAAGTTCCATTTTATTAAGTAATTTACACACAATATACTGTTTTGAAAATTTAAAGTTGATGCAATATATTGTAGAATTTATTCTTAGTGCGATAGCCACTATTAATATATACTATTTTTATAGTTACTGTATTTATTCATTTATTTTAAAACTTTTTATATCATCTAATCCTTGATAAATTTCCTCTCTTGAAAAATTACTTTCATTTAATTCTTCATCACTTTTTTTCAGTAATGTATTGTAAAATTCTACGGCTATTTCATATACTTCAGATGAATTCTTTTTTCCTAACTCATCAAAGATTAAATCTTCTGCCTTATCATAATTGCCTTCATAAAATAATTTATTTAAAATAATTTTAAATAAATCTGCTGAACTAATTTTTGCGCTATCAATTTCTTTTTCATCTTTTAAAATAGTCTTACCAAATAGTTTCCCTAAATCATCTAGAGATTTTTTAATACCCATACTATTCCACCTTTTTTATATTTAAACTTAATTGATTGATTATAAGTTCTCCGTTAAGATTATTATATATACTTAAAGTATAAACATTATAATAATACCACATTTCATCATATTTTAATCTATGAAAACTAGTTATATATTTTTTATTATACACGATTTACCTTATGGAGAAATATTATTTTTATTATATTATAGACTTTTTTAATTTATTAAAAAAAGTCCTTAATAAATTTTGTGAAAATTATCTTAGAAACTTATCTTTATATTTTCATAGTTTTTAAGTCTTGAATATGTTAAATTAGAGTATTTAATATTGGTTAATCTTTTTAGTACAGCACTTTCTGAAACATTAAAATATGTTGCAATTTCTTTAATAGATGTAAAATTGCTGGTGAATATTTTATTTTTAGGCATAAGTATTTTTCCAGCAAATTCATCAGCCTCTAATTCTTCTATATATAAATCCTTTTCTGTTTTGCAGTTTTCTGGTAATTCGTGATGTAATAAATAAATATGACCTAATTCATGCGCTAATGTGAAATTAAGTTTACGGTGGTTAGATATTTTAAATGGATAATAAATTTTACTTTTATTAACAACTATTAAAAAATTATTGTTTTCCTTTGAATATACTGTAGCTGCATCGAAATTATTAGATAAATTGCTTATTGATTTTATTTGTATGGGTAAGGTTTGACCTTTTTCAATTTCTAATATAAGTTCAACACAATCTAAAGGCCAATGTGTTAATTTAAAATCTTCTATAAAAATTTTCACTCTTTTTTCTACATAATCAATCCTATGTTTAGGGATTTTATCTAAAGTATAATACTTATTTTTATAATAATTGTCCATGAGATCCCTCCATATTATAAAAGAACAAATGTTCTACAATTCTATTATAATATGAATTAATTGCCAAGTAAAGGAAAAACAAGAATAAATAATTATCTATTCTTGTTTTTATTCAAATAAAAGTTTGCAAATTCTTTTATGGCTTTAATATCTTCTTTAGATAGTTCACAGGTAACTCTATTCATAATGGTTAAAAGTTCAGAGTCTTTATCATTAATGTTTTTTGCCAATCTTATAGTATCAGCAAATTCTCCATTAGCTTTTCTAAAGATATGTTCAGTATATTTTTCGTGTTCTATACTCTCATCAATATAACCAGCTTTAATCATTAATTCCCCATAACTTAATCCAAGATGTGGGGCTATTGACTTTAGTATATTAGGGGAAGGGTTTTGTCTTTTACCAGATTCTATGCGAGAAATTTCTGTGTTACTTATACGGGAAAGTTCAGCAAGTTGTCTTTGTGATAGGCCCTTTTCTTTCCTAATATTCTTTAAAAATTCACCAAATTGCATAATATCGATCCTCCTACAAAATAATTATACAATAAGTGTTACCAATGGGCAATAGAAAAGCATTGATAAGTTTGACAATAGGTTACGATACCTGATAAGATTATATTGTAACTTAATGGAAACGAGAATAGGGGGAGGAAAAATTGAGGACTAATAAAGAATATATTTTAGAACTTGTTAATAAAAATAATTGGTCACAAAATAAATTCGCTAAAAAGGCAGGGGTTTCAAGTGCAACTATAAGCAGATGGATCAATGGCAAAAGAGGTGCAGGTCCAGAATTAATAGCTGGTATAATTAGGGCTTTCCCTAATGAATCTATAAACAAGCTATTTTTTTTATAGACATTGTTGCTATGAGGTTACAAAAATCAACAGGTTAATATTAAAAAGAATTGAAAAGGATATATGAAGGTGAAAATGATGTATTATAGCAAATAATTAACTCAAGTATATTTTATTTATAAATTAAAGGTCAAAATTAGCAAGTTCATTAGTAATGGTTTATAGGGAATAGATATGTTCTCTATAAAACGTTAAAAATAGTATTGTATAAGGGGGATATAGTAATGGCTAAATACAGACAGCTTTATACAGAATTTTGGAAGGATGGTTTTGTGGTGGAATTAGAACCAGAAGAAAAATATTTTTATCTCTACTTATTAACTAATGCTAATACTTCACAATGTGGAATTTATGAACTACCTAAAAAAATTATAGAGAATGAAACAGGATACAATAGAGAAACTGTGGATAATCTTATTAAAAAATTTGAGGAGTACAAAAAAATAATTTATTCAGAAGAAACTAAAGAAATTATTATACTAAATTGGTTTAAATATAATGAACCTAATAATATTAATGCTATTAAATGTGTGAATAAGGAACTTAAAAAGATAAAAAACAGAAATTTTGTTAAGGAATTATATTTTCAATACTCTAAAAATGGATTAGAAGTAGATAAATTATTTTATGAAATAGAAGATAGTTTTACTAAGGACAAAAATAATAAAGTTAAAGATATTTATACTTCCATAACTGACCATGGTAATAGTGATTATGGTTATAAGAATATAGATAGAAATAGTAAATTTGAAAATAAGTTTATAGATATAGATAGAAATATTGAAATAGAAACTAGTGATAAGCATATTTCTAGGGGGGATGAAGGGGCTTATAAGGGCCTTGTAAGTAAAGAAATAATAAATAATAAACAAGAAGAAATAAATATTAAAGAAGAAGTAATAAGTAATAGTTGTTGTAGTAATAAAGAAAAAGGGAGTAAATATAATAATATAAACAAAAATAGTAATTGTGAATTTAAAAGCAAGGAAGAACTTAAGTTAAATAATACTGTAAAAAGTGATGATTTTAATAAGGGCATAGATATAACAACGACTACAGGAAAGAATACAATAGCTACAGAGGAAGAAGTAGGTGAAATTGAATCTTGTAGAGCTAATTTTAAAAGCATAAGGGATGTTATAGCTGTTTTTGAAAATAATATACACAAAATGGCGCCTATAGAGAGGAAAAAAATTATAGGTTGGAGTAATAAATTTAGCTACGATGTAATTGTTATGGCTATAGAAGAAGCTATATTTAATAATATAAAAAACATAGGATACATAGAAAAAATTTTAGATACTTGGTTTTCTAAAGGTTTAACTTCTATTGAGGATATAAAATCTTACAAAGCAAGATGGGAAGAAAAAAAGAAGAAAATAAAATCTAAAGAAAATACTGTGGATAGATGGAATGATTTTGAACAAAGGGAATATGATTTTGAAAAGTTAGAAAGAAAGTTATTAGGCTGGGCTTAGAACAGAGTACGTATGACAGAGTATAGAGTACAGATATTAGAGCAGAAGGCGGGGCAAAAAAGTGTAGATTACAGAGTTAAGTCAGAGTAGAGAGTATAGAGGAAGGAGCACAGAGGGTAGAGTTTTATGCAAAATCTTTAATTGCAATATATGAATTATATTAATTATTGGATTAAGAATTATAAAATGTAATCTGGATTTTTGGTAACAAAGTAGAGTGAAATTATAATTATCTGTACTCTGTACTCTCTACTCTAATAAAAAGAGGGGGGTTTTTATGTATAATTTACTTAAAAAATATAGGAATGGGGATGTGGACGCTTTAAATAAAATTATAGAAAATTTTAATCCACTTATACTAAAAGAAGCTTCAAGATGGAGAATATCATGTTATGAGTATGAAGATTTGGTGCAGCATGGATATCTTTCTGTAATAAAGGTTGCCAATATATTTCAAGGTGAAGAAAGTAAATTTGTTCCTTATTGTATAAATGCTATTAAAACAAATTATAAAGCTCTGTTAAAAGGAGAGATAAAACATCATCGAGAAATGCCAGATGAATATATATTAGATAAACATGATGATGAATATATGTTTACTATAGAGGATGAAATATTAGCCTATGAAAAAACAAAGGAGATATATGCAGCATTAGATAAGCTAACACTAGAGGAACAACAGGTTATAAATGGATTCTATATTAAAAATAATAGTCTTAATAAATTAGCAGAGGATACAAATAAAACTTATAATTCCGTAAGGTATACCAAAGATAAAGCAATAAAAAAACTGCAGAAAATACTTGAAGAGCATAGTTAAAGATAGAGTAGAGGAAATGTAACTCAGATTCATACTTCATCTGAGTAAGTGATTCACACCAAATCATAGATTTGGATTCTCTACTTAAAGGTTGGTGGATTCCATGTATGACCAATTAGTAATGCTTATAAGTAATGTGGGATTTCCTATAGCAGTTACTCTATATCTTTTATTAAGGATAGAAAAAAAGCTTGATGAATTGACTAAAGCTTTAAATTCCCTTGATAAATCTATACTTTCAGCTATAGAGCACCAGAAAGATGAGTATTTCACTAAAAAGTGAGATACTCACTTTTTAAAGATTATATTATCTTATTTAATATTTAGATGTATTTAAGTTGTAACTAAATTACTATTATTTTAACATTTTCAATATTAAGTAAAATTTATAAAAGTATATTTAAGAAAATAATATATATCTTAAGATTTATTCAGAATTTAAAGAATAATTCAATTATACAGTATATCCACATTTTGAAAATATAATAAAAAAAATGTTATTATTTCCATAAATAGTACTATTTTTATTTGGATTTATTCGACAAATATGTGGAAAAGCTATATGAGGGGGAATTAAAAATGAAAAAATTAAATGAAAAGGAATTATTAAATACTAATGGCGGGAGAATATATTATAGTGGAATTATTAAGCATGCTTGGGAAAATAGAGACAAAATATCAAAGGGATTTGAAAATAGACCAGGCTGGAGACTACCAGGAGGTCATTAAAAACATATATTAAAATTTTTAATGAAAAATATTCTAATATATGTTTGGAATGATTGATTGTAAATACTAAAAAAAGAGCACCTTTTCAAAGGTGATCTTTTTGTAGAAAGGAATATATAATGATTTCAATAAAAAAGATTAATGATAAAATGATTAATTTATCAAAACCTAAATTTATAGTTACTATTTTAGCTTTAGATTATATAATATCAGTTATGTTTATTCCTATAATAAATCTTTATGAAAATTATATAGGTTCTATAGGGGGGCCAGATCATTCAAATTTTAAGATAGTAGTTATAGGTTCTATAATAATATCACCATTATTGGAAACGCTAGTATTCCAGATGGGAATAATAAAACTTTTAAGTTTAAGTGAGAAATTTAAAAATAAAAAGTTAATCTTAATTATTATTTCTGCATTTTTTTTGGATTATCACATGGTATTTATAGTACATTATATATGATTTGTACGTTTACAGCAGGAATTCTTCTAGCATATTCTTTTATTGTTTATGAGGATAAAGAAAATTCCGGATTTTGGGTAACTGCTATAATTCATAGTTTAATGAATTTAATAACATTTGTATTTTAAATGTTAAAAATAGATTTAGTATTTTAAAAGAGGTGAACTATAAGACAATTTTTAAACAAATACATATGTATAAATAACATGATTGCAAAGATTGTAGTACTGCTTATCTTGCAACTATATGCAAGCAATATGGGTTAAAATATCCAATTTGAAAAATAAGAGAGATTGCAGGAATGGACAAAGAAGGTACAAGCCCTCAAGGTTACGGAGAAACTTGGATTTACTGATAAAGGTGTTAAGAGGCAAGTAAGTCAAAGGATTTATTTAATGAAATTCATCTTCCTTGTGTTGCTTATAGGGTTATAGATAAAACTATATTATATTATGTGGTTATTCATAAATGAAATCACGCAGGAGATGGACTTAATAAACCAGGCTGGAGAATTCCAGGTCAATAAGGAACATATATTATAATTTTTTTATTAAAAATATTATAATATATGCGTGTAATGTCTTATTGTAAATATTAAAAATCGTAATAGTAAAAAGCACCTTTTCAAAGGTGCTTTTTACTATTAACATAGAATTTTAAATTAGTTAATTAATTTTAAAATATGTATATCATTAAAGCTGATGAAATTTTTTAAGCTATGTATAATACATAGGACCAAAAAAGGTTATACTTTTTCCTTTCATAAATCACAAAATAATAAGCAAGAAATATACCTAAAAATTTAAATTTTATTAAATTTATTATTAATTTTCTATATTAAGTAAATATTATATATTTTTAGATATATTTAGAAATTAGCAGATAATTTAATTATATATAATATTTTCTATTTTGACATTATAATTAATAATATAGTATTATTTTACATAAATAGTACTATATTTATTTTAAATTTATTCGTCGAATATAAAAAACTATATAGGGAGGACTTAAAAATGAAAAACTTAAATGAAAAAGAATTACTAAATATTAATGGCGGAATTGGACCAATACCAAAATGGTTAATAGAATCTGTTGGATGGGAGGCTGCAAAATATATTTGGAATAATAGAGACCATATATCAGATGGAGTTAATAGCAAACCAGGCTGGAGACTACCAGGAGGTAATTAAACAGCATATAATATATAGATATAAATATTTAAAATTTTTATAATAAAAAGCACCTTTGAAAGGTGCTTTTTATTATAAAGATAGGGAGGATATATAATGGGTTTAATGAAAAAGATTAATGATAAAATGTTTAATTTGTCAAAAATTAAATTTATATTTACTATTTTAGTTTTTGATTTTATAATATCGATTATTTTTATTCCTATAAGCATCCTTTATCAAAATTTCATAGGTTCTGTAGGAGGACCCAATATACCTGATTTAAAAATATTATTTATAAGAGCTGTAATAATAGCACCATTATATGAAACATTAATATATCAAATGGGTGTAATAAAACTTTTTAGTTTAAGTAAAAAAATTAAAAATAACAAGTTACTTTTAATTTTTATTTCTGCAGTATTTTTTGGGTTATCTCATTTTTATAGTATGTTATATATATTTAGTGGTTTTATATCAGGAATTCTTTTAGCATATTCTTTTATTGTTTATGAATATAGAGAAAAATCAGGATTTTATGTAACTGCTATAATTCATAGTTTAATAAATTTAGAAGCATTTATATTTGAAATATTCAAAACATACTTAGTATTTTAAAAGAGGTGAACTATGAGACGATTTTTTAACAAATACATATGTATAAAACAACATGACTACAAAGATTGTGGAGCTGCTTGTCTTGCAACTATATGCAAACAATATGGGTTAAAGTATCCAATTTCAAAAATAAGAGAGGTTGCAGGAACGGATAAGGAAGGTACAAGCGCTCTTGGAGTAATTAAGGCTGCAGAGGAGCTTGGGTTTACTGCTAAAGGTGTTAAGGCAAATAAACCAGAGGATTTATTTAGTGAAATACCTCTTCCGTGTATTGCTCATGTAGTTATAGATAAAAAATTATTACATTATGTAGTTATTCATAAAATAACAGAAAAGGAAATTATAATTGCAGATCCTGGTAGAGGAATTATCAAGTATAATCCTCAGGAGTTTTTTGAAATTTGGACAGGAATACTTCTTATTATGACTCCTACTGTAAAGTTTGAAAAGGGAAATAAGGAAAAGGGATTATTTGAAAGGTTTTTTAAACTTATAAAACCTCAAAAAAAGCTTTTAGTAAATATATTTTTATCCTCTATTATATTTACTATATTAGGAATAATAGGGGCTTTTTATTTTAAATTTATTTTGGATGATATCATACCTAATAATTTAAACAAAAGTCTTCATATGATATCTATTGGAATAATAGTTTTAACTCTTTTTAAAGTATTGCTTGGAGCCTTTAGAACACAGCTTTTAATTTATTTAGGGCAAAATATGGACATACCATTAATGCTTGGATATTATGAGCATGTTATAAATCTTCCAATGAACTTTTTTGGAACTCGTGAGGTAGGAGAGATTATATCAAGATTTAATGATGCATCTAAAATAAGAGATGCTATATCAGGGGCAACCCTAACTATGATGATAGATAGTCTTATGGTTATTATAGGTGGAATATTTTTATATACTGCTAATAGTTTATTATTTGGTATAACCATAGTTCCAATTGTATTATATATAATTATTGTTTGGGTTTTTAATAAACCTTTAGAGGAAGTAAATAGAAAGGTTATGGAGGATAATGCAAAACTTACTTCATACCTTGTAGAATCATTAAATGGAGTAGAAACTATAAAGGCCTTTAACGCTGAAGGGGAAGTTAATTTAGAAACAGAAAAAAGATTTATATCCCTTATAAAAAGTGTATTTAAAAATGGTTTTATAAATAATCTTCACGGTTCAATAAAGGGAAGTGTTAAGGCTATATTTGGTGTAGTTATCCTTTGGGTTGGAACTTATCAGGTTTTAAAAGGAAATATGTCTATAGGTGAGCTTATAAGTTTTAATGCATTACTTGCATACTTTCTAGATCCTATAGAAAATATAATAAATTTACAACCACAGCTTCAAACTGCAGTTGTAGCCGGAGAGAGACTTGGAGAAATATTAGATTTGGAGCTAGAGAAAAGTATAGATGAAGAGAAAAAGATTAAACCTCAATCTTTGTTAGGAAATATAGAATTTAAAAATGTAGATTTTAGGTATGGAACTAGAAAGCTTATACTTAAGGATATAAATATGAATATAAAGTCTGGTGAGAGAATTGCTTTAGTTGGAGAAAGTGGATCAGGTAAAACTACATTAGCAAAACTACTTATGAATTTTTATCAATGTGAAAAAGGTGAAATATTAATAAATACATATAATATAAAGGATATAAATATAGAAACCTTAAGGGATAAAATAGCTTATATATCTCAAGAAACTTTCTTATTTAATGGAACTATAAGAGAAAATCTATCTTTGGGTAACCCATATATTACTTATGAAGAAATTATAGAGGCTTGCAAGAGAGCTCAAATACATGACTTTATAAATTCTCTTCCATTAAGATATAACACATTGGTAGAGGAGAATGGATCTAATTTTTCTGGTGGTCAAAAGCAAAGATTATCAATAGCTAGGGCAATACTAAAAAAACCTGAAATATTAATAATGGATGAGGCTACAAGTAGCTTAGATTCTATAACAGAGAGAGCTATAGAAAATACTATGAATGAATTTAGTGAAGGTATAACAACTATTATAATAGCCCATAGATTGAGCACTATTAGAAGATGTAATACTATATATGTTTTAGATAAAGGTGAGATTATAGAGAAAGGATCCCATGATGAATTAATAAATATTAAGGGTAGGTATTATAACCTTTGGAAGGATCAACTTCCCTTTGATGATGTTAAACTTGAAGTTGCTGCATCAAAGGATAAGGGAGGGATTAACTAATGAAAGCAATAATACAAAATATTGATGAAATGAAAGATAGTAGAGAAATATTAGAATCTAAGCCCCACCCCTTTACAACTATTTTTATTTATATATTACTTTTAATATTTTTAAGTGCCTTTATCTGGTGTTGGTTTGCTGAAAAGGAAATAGTTATAGATGTACAGGGGGTAGTTAGGCCTAATGAAAATATTCATAAGGTATCTAATGTTCTAGGAAGTAAGGTTTTATCTGTAAATTTTAAAAATGGTGACAAAGTAGAAAAAGGAAAGATTTTATATACTTTAGAACATAAAGAATTAGATGTTCAAAAGAGTTCATTAGATAAAAGTAAAAAGGACTTAGAAAAAGAAATAAGTAATTTAGAAAAATTAAAGAAAAGTATATCAGATAATAAAAATTATTTTACAGATAGTAAAGATGAAAAAGAGTACTATAACAAATATTTAAGTTATGAAAAAAGCAAAAAAAACCCTGACAATAATAAAAAGATAGTAGATTCACAAATAGATAATTTAAATTCTAAGATAAGTAATTTAAATTTATTAAAAAAGTCAGCACAAAATAATACTAACTATTTAAATTCTGGTACTTCTTATTATAGTCAATTTAAAGATTATAAAATAAATGTAGAAGGTTATGAAAAAAATATACAGGCTTTAACGGATTCCTATAATTCTTTAAAGAATAAAAAAGCAGAAGAAGTTTTAATAAATGATGCAAAGGCTAAGCTAGAGGGGGCTAAATTAGAACTTACAAAATATAAAAATCAATTTACACTAAATATAGAAAGTGCTATAGAAGAATGTAATGATAAAATTAAAGATTTAAATAATCAAATATCAAGTAATGATGATGCAAAAGAAATTAACGAAGAAAAAGTAAAAAGTTCTTCCTTAGTTGAAATTGATAATTCAATAAAGTTAAGTAAACAAAAACTTGAAGAAATAAAAACTAATTTAAAAGTTGTAGATATGAATATTGAAAAATGTACTATAAAATCTCCTATAGATGGTATTGTTGATATAAGTACTCCTATTAAAACAGGGGATTTAGTAGGTGAAGGACAAGAAGTTTTAAATATACTACCATCTGAATCAAAATATAAAATAGATCTTATGATACTTAATAAAGATATAGCAAATATAAAGAAAGGTACCACTATAAAATATGATTTTCAATCCTTACCTTACAAAGAATATGGATATTTAGATGGTAAATTAGAGAATATAAGTGTTGATTCAAAGGTAGATCCTAAAAGCGGAGTAAGCTTTTATACTGGTGAAGCCTCTATAGACAGTAAGCCTTTATATAGCCACAAAGGAGAAAAGGCACAAATAAAATCTGGTATGGTATGTACAGCAAAAATAATAACAAGAAAAGAAAAGATGCTTTATTATTTATTAGAAAAGATAAATTTAAAAGATTAAAAAGATTTAAATGGGCTATGGCATTAAAGAATTTACGCACAATATATCGGTTTACAAGTTTAAAGTTAACGCAATATATTGTAGGATTTATTCTTAATGCCATAGCCCCTTTATTTATATTAAAAGAAATACTAAAATCCATAAATATTAGATTAGCTTTTTATTTTACTATATTTTTTATACAAAAAAGAATGTTTTTAAGTAACAGTAGCTTAAAAAATTTTTTAAGAAAATTACTGCAGTTTATATCTCCTAGTCATATATATAGGTGAAAACAAAAACAAACAAAAAATAAGGAGGTAACAAACTATGGCAGTAAGTAAAAATCTTTTAGAAAGAAATTTAGCTCTAGAATATCAAGATGGCTTAGATAAGAAAGGAAAGGGCATCATGAAAAAGGCTACCTATAAAAATGTAAAACTAACTGCAGAACCAGAAGCACTTATGGAGGTAGTGGATGCAATAAATCCATTAATGCCAGAGGGCATATCAGAAGCTAGAGTAGTAGAAAATTACGTATTATTAAAATAATTAAAAAGGGGGTATAAATTATGAGTACAAAAAAATATTTAAATTTAGTCTTTAGAACTACAGAGGATTCTACTTCAACTATAAAGATCCCAAAGGTTAAAGAGGATGTAACAGAAGAGGAAATAAAGAATTGCGGTAAGACTATAGTAGACCAGAACATATTCCAAAATAAAAATGGAGATCTTTCAAGTCTTAAAGTTGCTAGAATTATAACAACTGACACAGAAGAAATTAAAATAGAAGAATAATTTAAAAGGCTCTCACACTGTATTGTGGGAGCTTTTTTAAAATGATTAATTATAGAATATGAAGAAAAAATTCCTATGTTTTCTTTTATATTCTTTTCAATAGCAGGGTAATGATATATAATATTAATAATTTAAATTAAAAATTAAGGTGGTTTACTATTATGCCAAAGTTTAAAGAAAACAATTTTTTTAAAACAGTATTTTCTCTCTTAAATCAGAAAGAAGATATAGTTGAACAAGTAGAAACTAATAAAAATTTCAAAGCACCGAGTAAAATATGGAAAAAGGAGTGTAACCCACTGAGAAGTATAGTTTTATGGGGATATGATAAGAGTAATAATCCAAGTTTTCTTATTCTTTATGGGAAACATGAATTTGAAAGTACTCAAGGTGATGAAGAAGCTATTGTTAATGTTCTTAAAGACAATGTTAAATATGATAGTTATGCTGTGTTTAGTGGCAGAGAAGGACATTTACCATCATTCCAAGCTATAAAAATAATAGAGGAAGGTGGATACCACGATAAAAAAGAAGAGTTTCCTAAAATGTACTACAAAACAGGATTAAAGTATGACTGGTATTGGAGACGTGATGAAAATTATTTAGTTAAAGAGTTTAAAAAGTTAGACGAAGATAAGAAAATTACATTACCTTATTTTACAAAAATGTTATATGAAGAGTGTGTAGAAAAAATAGAAGCTAAAAACATTGATTTTGATGGTTTTATATTAGTTAAACAGCCTAATGATATTTTAAAAATAAATGAAGAGAATTCTAATTATTATTCAATTATTTGTGACATTACAAGCAACAAAAATCTTTATATGAGGAAAAAGTTATTAAATGAATTGTTAGAAAGTAATCCTCCTAAAGAGGTATTTGATTTAATTTTAAAGGTTGGGAGTACTGAATTAATATCAGGTTTATTTTTAGAGTTTGCTAAGAAAAAAAATTCATTATTAATTAAAGAGGCAAAAACTATTATTAAAGCCGATATTAATTGGAGTGCGGAAAGCTATACAAAGGGTGTAAAAAGATGTGCAGATATTTATGTGAATGCGCTAACAAAAGAATTAAGAGATAAAAGAGAAGCATGGATACGAGAACATGTTGAAGATATGGATTTACATTTAATTAAACTTAATGATAAGGAGTTTCCAAAAGATAAAATTCTTGAAGGAGCACAATATAGAAAATATGCTGCTCAAGAACTATTAAGAGAGTATTGTGGAAGATATGAAAATGAAAATGGAAATTGGAAGTGGGTAACTAGTAGAGTTAAAGACCGTTATAAAATAAGTACATATAGTGATGGAGTAGTACTAAATATTAATGAGCTTAAAAACACACTAGAAGAAGCTGAAGCTTATGGGCTGGCAGATGTTATTGGAAAAATAGCATATTATTTAGATGCACCAAGATTGACTTATTATTTTAAGGGTAATGGAAAAGGTAAAGTATTAAAATATTTTAAAAGATACATAAAAAGAATTATTGCTTCTTATGCAAAAAATGATGAAGATAAATTTATGGAAGCTATGAAATCACTTTTAACAAGTTATACAAAGTATGATTATGTATGCAAATTTAAAGGTAATTTCCAATTTAATGATTTTATAAAGAACTATTTATATTATGATTTTATTGAAAAACCTCCTGTAGGTTGGGAAAACTCCTATGCTAGACATGAGTGGATGAAAAGTGACCAATTAATGAAGCTTGAAGGTAGATATGAGTTTATGAGAGAAATCTGGGACAATCATCTGGAGGATGTATTATATATTGCTAGCAATGCAAACATAGATACAGTATTTAAGGCATGCTACTATATTTTAAAGGACTCAGAAAAAACTAATGAACTTATTGATAAAATGAGTTATAAAAGGTTAAGTAAGTTAACACAAATTTCTTATAAACCACTTGCAGAGATGTTTATGACTATTCTTAAGGATAAGTTAAATAAGCTTAATGCTTTTGATTCAAAATTAATGTTTCATTTAATTAATGATGAAAGTGAAGAAATTCATGAGCTTGCTCTAGAGTTTTTTGAAAAAACAAATGGTTCATTTAAAACTGAAGATTTAGTAGAGTTTATGCTTTTAGATAACTTACATAAATGGACAAACTTATTTGAAAAAAATGTCCTTTCATTAGAGAAAAATGAGTATTTAAAATTTGTAAAGAGTATTGTAGATAGCTCAGAGAAATTTGAAGGCTCTAATATTGATTTATCTAAAGAAATTAAAGACATACTTTCAAACTCTACAAGTAAAGTTCAAAGTTTTTCAGAGAGTGAAAAAATAGATTTAATAGGTTATGTTATTTCAACTATTTTTGATAAAGCTAAGATGTCAGATTGGATGGAAACATATTTAGAAGAATTGATATTATCACTTTCATATGAAGATTTAAATAACTTAATTGAAAACACTAATATAGAATTTGTGCAGAAAGCAGTTTCAGTAAGAAACAGACAAGTTATATGCATTTTAGAAGCAATAAAATATAAAAAGATACCATTAGATTCAGAATTTATAAGCATATTAGAAACTGGTACATCTCAAATGATTAAAATATTATTTGAGCTTATAATGGAAAACAGTGAAGAATTAAAGAAGAGATTTTCTACTTTATTAATTATGCTTGAATCTGATGTAACTATGCTAAATAAAAATGCAGAAGAAATTTTTGACAAAATGGACAAAGAAGATCAAAAGAAACTGCATAGAATTATAATTGATTCTCCGGTAAGTAAAGTTTATTTGTTTGGACTTAGAAAGCTTGATGAAATTTACGGAGATTTAATTCCTAAAGAATTTATAATTCAAATGCTGGAGCACACAGCCTGCGAGGTAAAAGCGTATATATCTTATAAAACACAACAAATACTTGATAACTTAGGTAATGGTGATGAAAAATTATTTACTTATTATGTAAAAACTCTTTTATATCTTCCTAATAAAGTTTCTAAGAGTAAGGATAAGGTATATGAAGCTATTCCTAAATTTGTACTTAAATATAGAAATAAATTAGAAGAATTTGAAGATATGCTTTTGGATATTGGAGGTTCAAATATAATTACAGATTCAGAACGTGCACTTACTACACTAGCTAAAATCAGAAGGGAGGCTGTATCTTTTGAAGGTTAATTATAAGTATGCAAGCCCGTCAATGTGCATAAATCAAAATGAAAAAACTACTTTAGGACTTAGTCCAGAGCTTTCTAGAGAGGAGCAGGTATCCTTTTTAGGAAAATTAAAAAATCCACTTATATTTAGAGATGCTATGCTTATGCTTCGTGAAATTGTTGTTTCAGATATGAGTCAAAAAAAGAAGGAAAGAGTTGAGTTCTTTGAATGGCTTGATGGAGAAATAGAAAGAAGAATTTTAAAACACAAACAGTATTTGCCAGAAGCTAGAGAAAATATAAGCAAAGATATGAATGAGTTGTTAGCTAAATTGGATGATAAAAATTCAGATATATTTAAGCTAATTGATGTAAAAAACAATATACAAAAAGAAATTGATAAACATGATGTTTGGAAAGATTACTATAAACTTGAACGAGACTTTTGGAAATTTATAAGAGAAAGAGATTTGAACCTTTGGTTTGTGTTGGACCCTGTAATAACAGTACATAAAGATCAAGTTTCTTTTGAAGCTTTTTCTGTGGATGAATCTACATATGGATGTTTATCAATTGATATGGAAGAGTTTGAAATGCTTCAAGAACCTAAACTTGGAACAACTAATATAGACTTTTCGGCTAAATTAGCTAAAGAAATAGAGAGATTTAGAACCTATAGTGATGTTGAGCTTTCTGTTAATCCAGAAGGTTTTGCAGTTGACAGTGGGGTAATGCCTGAGCATATGGAAAAGAAAATAGACCTTCCAGAAACTTGGATAAAGGGATTTAATCAAGTATCTTCAGCAGCAAGCTTGGGTGGTATAGATATAGAACTATGCCCTATAGATATGTATGATATATGTTCATTTTTAAGAAGACATAAAGCAAATAAAAGTCCAAGATATATGAAATGGGTTTTAGAGCCAAACAAGCCTGTAAAAATTGTTTTTGAACCTTTTGGCAAAACTCTTACTCTTAAAGCAATATATACTGGTGAAAAGAAGAGAGAAGAAAAAATATGGGGAAGAAGACGTTGGTTGGTTTTAGAAAAGATAATTCCACTAGCTAATTCTTTTAAAGTAAGACTGCTTGGCTTTGGAATGCCTCAATTTATTATAGCTGACATGGGAAATATGAAAATGACTATTGGTTTATCATCATGGTCTTCTAATGATTGGGTTAAAGGAACAGCATTTAACATTTTAAGTGGATTTATCGGTGAAGGAAGTTATGATAAAGTTTATGGCTTATTAAAAGAAAAACGATTAGCTTCAATGGAGGATATTTACAATAATTTAAATGATACTCCAGAGGCTTTAAACAAAGCAGGAGTAGGTATGCTTTTAAGAAAGGGAGAAGGTTATTATGATGCAGTAAATGATACTGTAAGATTTAGAAGACTGTGTAATGACTCTATTCCAAAAGAATTATATGAAACAACAGAAACGGAGCTAAAAGTTCAAGAACATATGAAAGAAAGTATGGATGGCTTTAATGTAAAAATCACAGAAGGCAATGAATATATCTTTAAACATTCATTAAAAATGCCAAACCCTAAATATAGAAAATGGAAATACTATCGTACACCTGATTATGATAGAAAATTTGATTTAACAGAAACAGTTTTAACAATAGATGAGGATGGTCAAATTTCAAAGGTTAAATGTAACTGTAGAGAGTTTAATAAAGGCCCTAGAAATATTTCGGCTCCTTGTTCACATATTCTTGCTTTATATATGATTTCTACAAAGTTTTTAAGAGTAAAACTAGAACCAAATAAAGAATACAAAATCAATGATATTATGGAGAAGTTATTATGATTGACAATAAACAAAACTATAGAGAAACTATAAATCAAATGGGTAAAAAAGAATTTACCCTTATAAAGATGCAAGAATATGGATTTTGGCCAAAAGATTTGCCTACACCTTATGAAAGACAAGAAAATGAGACTAAAGAACAGTATGCACAAAGAAAAGATTTATTAAAGAAATACCAAAAGGTAGCGGATGAAATTACTAAGTTATATGAAGAAAAAGAAAAAATAAATGAAAAATTAAGAGAGCTTCAAAAAAAGTACAATGAAACTTGGGATTATGAAAAAATTAGATTAGATGTATCTAAAACTATAATGGAAGAGTCTATTAAAAGACGTGCTGAAAGAAAAAAACAAAGAGAACTTGAAAAGCAACAAAGGTCTGAAGCATGGCAAAAAACAAAGGAAGATAAGATTGTATTTATCGGAAAAGGATATTCAGGGTCACTTCAAGATGTAGAAACAAATATTGAAAAATTAGAAGCACAAGAACTGCCTATTATAAAGGATGATAAAGAGTTAGCTGAGTTTCTTAGTATAGAATATAAAAAGTTAAGATTTTTGGTTTATCATAGAGATGTAGTTTCTGTTGATAACTATCACAGATATACTATTCCTAAGAAAAAAGGTGGAGTACGTAATATTGCAGCACCTAAATCATTACTTAAAAGTGCTCAAAGAAAAATCTTAGAAGATATTTTATCAAAGCTTCCAGTAAGTGAATATGCACATGGATTCTTAAAAGAAAAATCAGTTGTTTCAGGAGCAAAAGCTCACGAGAGTAGACCAGAATTATTAATTAATATTGATTTGGAGGATTTCTTTCCAACCATTACTTTTGAAAGAGTAAGAGGAATGTTTAAAAGTTTTGGATACTCAGGTTATGTTGCATCATTATTGGCTATGATTTGTACATATTGTGAAAGAATGGAAATAGAGGTTAGAGGAGAAACTAAGTACGTTAAAACATCACACAGAATTTTACCTCAAGGTTCACCAGCAAGTCCTATGATTACAAATATTATTTGTGCAAAGTTGGATAAAAGATTAAGTGGACTAGCATCTAAATATAGTTTCACATATACTAGATATGCAGATGATATGAGTTTTAGTTTTATGAATGAAAACACAGATTTAACTTATGGAAGATTAATTGGATTAATTTCAAAGATAGTAAAAGAAGAAGGCTTTAATATAAACAAAAATAAAACAAAATTCTTACGCAAAAATAATCGTCAATGTATAACTGGTATTGTAATAAACAATGAAGAAATTGGAGTTCAAAAGAAATGGATTAAAAATTTAAGAGCTGCAATTTATAATGCCAATAAACTTAAAAACAATGGACAAATACCATCATATAAAACAATAAAGGAAATATCAGGAATGACCTCCTGGATAAAAAGTGTAAACTCAGAAAAATACAAAAATATAATAGATGATGCCATGGATTTAATAAATAGCTTAGAATAAATCATTGAATTTTCAGTTGTAATATGGTATTATTTAATAAATTGAATGAAATTTGTAGATTTCTTGGCCTTTATGCTGTGGTGTTGCGCCATGGTGGAGATTTGCCAGACATACATCATTAGGTTGTGCGCAATTCGCTTCACTACCTATAATGTGCACATTTAAAACCGATCCTTCGGTTATGTGACATTATAGGTGTTCCGCTGAAGTGTCACAACCGAATATAAGAATTGTTAGCAAGAAATCTATAATATAAATTGCCACAAGACTAATTTAGTTTTGTGGCAATTCGTTTTTTTGCTGATTTATAAATTAAAATGTTCTTTATAATTTATTATAACCTATCCACAAGTTTTAAAATACACATCAAGCTTTCCAATAATTTTTAACTGTAAGTTATTTAAATATGCAGTTAAAGAAAAAATAATTACAGTAACTAAAAATAATTCTACTATATATGATGAAGGAACTTTTCAAAGTGAACTGTAATTAAAGTTTTAGATACAGAATTTTTTCTTATTTCCCTTGCTGCATTAATAAGTTGCAGTTTATTTTTTCTTTATTACTTATTTTCATTTCTTTTTTAGAGGTTGCAAATAGTACTTTTAGATACTTTAAGAATCTTTTTATTTAAATATTTAGAAGCATTTATTGAACTTAAATTTAATGACAAATTTAGAATTTTATTTTCCAATTTTTTTGTTTACTAGGAATTTACAAACCTAATTAAATTTATTTAGTTTTCATGTTGACAAACAAAATAAAGAAGCATATAATTTATTTTGTTAGATAAAATGTAAACTAAGTAAATTAAAGCGGAGGAATATAAAATGCATAAAAATAATATATTAAAGAATTTAATGCACATCGCCAGACAACCATTTATGTTCTTTAGGGATGAGGTGGAAGAGAAGACAGATAATGCTTTTGAAACATTACGCTTATTGGCCAATGAAGAAAATGTTACGGCGGGTCGTATTGCTGAATACTTAGATATCAAACCATCTAGTGTAACTCAGATTATTAAAAAACTCGAGGACGTAGGAACAGCTGAACGTGTAAAATCTGAAGAAGATGCTAGGGTTACTTATGTATTGATAACTGATAAAGGACGAGAAAGTCTAAAAGATAGAGGGGATATCTCAGAAAACTTGAAAGTTAAGTTATTTAAAGGTTTTAAAGAAGATGAACTTGAAAAGTTAGATGATTATTTAACTCGTATATTAGAAAATGTTTCAAGTGAAGATTTCCAAAAAAAATTAAATGAAATTTTCAGCGATGATAAAATGTGGCAGCAATTTGGTAAAATGTCAGCACACTTCGGACGTGCTCGCGAACATATTATTAGGGAACATATGTTAAATCACAGTGACTTTGGTGGCTTTAGAGGTTTCGGCAGTCACGGAAGATTTGGAGAAAGGAGACATAAATAATGAGTGAAGACAGACATGATAATAATCCAGTACGTAAAGATGGAACCAAATTTTCATTTAGACAATTTACCAAATTAATTACAACAACAAAACCTAAATATTATCTTTTGGTTATTGGAGTAATCTTTTTGATTATATCGTCTAGTGTTCAAATTTATGTTCCAAAATTAGCAGCATCTTTAGTAAACAATTTTTCTAAAGGAATGGATTATTCGCTATTATTAAAAGTTGTTTTGTTATTTATTGCTTCTGCAATTGTTTCAGCAATTGGTGGAACTATATTAGGGGTTTTTGGTGAAAATGTCATTCAGAATTTAAGAAAAACACTATGGATAAAATTAACTACATTAAAAGTAAAATATTTTGATACAGTGAAAGCTGGTGAAATATCAAGCCGTTTGGTAAATGATACTATGCAAGTAAAACAACTACTTGCTGCTACTTTTCCACAAACCTTAGCCAGTGTAATACTTGTTATTGGATCAGTATATATGATGATTAAAATGGATTGGCATATGTGTGTGGCTATGTTAGTTGCAGTACCAATTGTCATAATTGTAATGATCCCAATTATGACATTCGGAACAAAAGTTGCTCATACTAGACAAGATGCACTTGCAAAGTTTAATGGAATTGCGAGTGAAACATTAAGTGAAATTAGACTAGTAAAAATATCTAATGCAGAAAAACAATCACAAACACGTGCAAATAATGAAGTAGATAAATTATTTAAAGTGGGAAAGAAAGAAGCAATCTTTGATGCAACAATGCAACCATTTATGATGATGATATTTATGAGTATGGTTTTTGGTCTACTTGCTTATGGTATGCATCGAATTGCTATAGGCGCAATGGCAATAGGAACATTAATGAGCTTTTTAATGTATTTATTTAATTTAATTGGAGCAATGCCTAGTATTGCAACCTTGTTCTCAGAAATGGCTAAAGCTGCTGGTTCAACAAAGCGTGTACAAGAATTACTTAATGAAGAACCAGAAGATTTTGAAAATGCTAAAGAAATTGATTTGTCCAATAAGGAACTTAAGGTGGAAAATATCCATTTCTCCTATGAAAAAGATGAACCAATATTGACTAATATATCCTTTGAAGCAAAGCCAAATCAAATTGTTGCTTTTGCAGGTCCATCAGGTGGTGGTAAGTCAACAATTTTTAGTTTACTTGAAAGATTTTATGAACCTAGCAATGGAAGGATTAAATTTGATGATATAGAAATAACAAATATTAATTTGACAAATTATCGTAGACAAATTGGATTCGTTTCTCAGGATAGTGCAATTATGGCAGGAACTATTCGTGATAATTTAAATTATGGTCTTGATAAACAATTTAAAGATGAAGAACTTTGGAATGTATTAGAACTTGCATATGCACGAAAATTTGTAGAAGATATGCAAAATGGTCTTGACACAGAAGTTGGTGAACGTGGAGTGAAAATTTCCGGTGGTCAACGTCAACGTATTGCAATTGCTCGTGCCTTCTTACGTAATCCGAAAATTTTGATGTTAGATGAAGCAACAGCAAGCCTTGATAGTGAATCAGAAATGATGGTACAAAAGGCTCTCTCTAACTTAATGAAAGGTCGTACAACACTTGTTATTGCTCATAGATTAGCTACTATTGTGGATAGTGATAAAATATATTTTATTGAAAAAGGTAAAGTAACAGGTAGCGGAACCCATGAAGAACTTGTAAAAAGCCACGAAACCTATGCAAAATATGTTAGTGAGCAGTTTCGAGTTGATACTTCGATACTTACAGCTTAGTGAATTTATTACAATTGTTCCTTGGGTATGTAAACAAATTTCAATTCGAAAGCTATAAAAAAGTATAAGAAACAGTATTTGAAAATTTCTTGAAAATTAGCACATCTTTTTTGTTTTATGGTACAATTATGTTCTGTATAAAAAATATTTACTAAAATTAATACGGAGGATAAGTAAAATGAGAAAGGTATACAAAAACCCAAAAGAATTAGCTTCATGCTTAAAAGATTTAGTGGATTTATATTTTGAAGATCTTATGACCTATGAAAAGTTAGAAGAAAAAGTTTCTAAAATAGTTGAGGCTAACGAAAATAGCATATATAAAAATGACGTTATAAATACTAAATTAGCTAATGTATTGGGAGATTTGAGAATAGATGTTATAAACAAAATAGCAGAGGAAAAGAATTAAAAAAATAAATTCTCTTAAAAATTACAATAATATAAAAATATAATTTATATTGATTTATAAATAAAATCTAGTGAAAATTTTAGACTATATAAATAATAAATTTTCACTAGATTTTTATTATACATATTAAATTGTTCCTTATTTATAACTGGGGAAATTGCATAATTCATTTTAAAATATAAATAGATTATTATATTCCATGAACCTATTTACTTAGGCATAATATTTTGTATGCGGATTAGAAATCTTTTAATTATGCAATTTGTTCAACTAAGAATTTTTAATTCAAGTCTTAAATTTGCTGGTATTTTTATTAAACTACCCAAATAATAAAATTTTTTCTATAATCTAAAAAACATATTTGAATAATTTTATGTATTTTTATATTAAATTATTTTTTCTAAAATTTTCTTTTAAAAAAAGCTAAATAAACCAACACTAGCAGTCCCCATGATTATACCTGCTACTAATACTCCAAGCATAACGGCTAAAATACTAGTTTTAAAATCCATATCTAATAAGCTAGCTGCTAGAGTTCCTGTCCATGCACCAGTACCAGGAGCTGGGATTGCAACAAATATTAGTAGTGCCCAAAACATACCTTTTTCACCTGTTTTTTCTTGTAGATTTTTACCTGCTTTTCCCCCTTTTTCTAAACACCATGTAAAAAATTTTCCAGTAATAGGTTTGTTAGATCCCCATATAAGAATCTTCCTTGCAAATAGATATATAAAAGGCATGGGTAACATGTTTCCTATAATTGCAATAATATAGGATTGCAACAAAGGTAAATGATACATTTGAGAATACGGTATAGCTCCACGTAATTCTATAATTGGAACCATGGACATAAAGAATACTATTGCATATTTCGTCATTATATAAACTCCACCTTTTCTTTTAGTCTAAAATATATAAGTAATTTTAGAAATAATATATCATAAATCATAAATAATCACAAAGGCTTAATTTTAATATTAAATAATTATACACAAATTTAACCTAATTTTAACCTAAAAAGCTATAGCTTCTTTAATTTGTTGTTCAAAAAGCTTAGATTAATAGAAATATTAATATATTTTATTTAAGTATGTCATGGTAAAAAAGTATTCTATTAATATTCTTATATGGTATAATTAGGAATGTATCTAAGCTAATTATGTAAAATTTTATAATGAATTATAGTGGAGGTAATTTATGGACAAGTCAAATGATGTAGTAGTTTCTATAAGAGATTTAAAAATGAATTATGGAAGTAAAGAGGTATTGAAAGGGATAAATTTAGATGTACATAAAGGTGAAATTATTGGGTATATAGGTCCTAATGGTGCTGGAAAAAGCACTACTGTAAAGATAATGCTTGGTTTAGTTAAAGGGCATGAAGGTGAAGTGAAAATATTTGGAGAAAATATATCTGATGATAATGTAGAATATAAACGTAAAATAGGTTATGTGCCCGAAAATGGAGAAATATATGATAACTTAACAGCTTATGAATATATAACTTTTTTAGGTGAAATATATGGCATGAAATTAGAAGAAGTAAACAATAAAGCAAAGAAACTTATGAGTTTGTTTGATATAGAAAAGGCGTATCACTCAAGAATATCTTCTTATTCAAAGGGTATGAGACAAAAACTTTTAATAATCTCAAGTCTTATTCACAATCCTGATATATTATTTTTAGATGAACCTTTAAGTGGTCTTGATGCAAACAGTGTACTTGTTTTTAAAGAGGTTCTTTCAAAATTGGCATCAGAAGGGAAAACTATATTTTATTCATCTCACATAATGGAAGTTGTTCAGAAAATAAGTAGTAGAATAATATTATTAAATAATGGACAAATTGCAGCAGATGGTACTTTTGAAGAATTAAAAGAAAAGAATATGGAAGGTTCTCTTGAACAAATTTTTAATCAAATAACTGGATTTACAAAACATGAAGAGATTGCAAATGAATTTATCTCCGTACTAAAGGAGGTATAGAAATGGAAGATTCTAAAATATTAAAACTTGTTGATAGATTTAAATTTATATATGATAAACTTGGAATTAATTATCCTGCTATGAGAACAATACTTAAATTAAAGCTTTTAATGGATAATAGAAGAGTTCCAACAATATATAATGATACAGAAAATAAGGATAAAAAGAATACTTTTATAAAATCACTGCTTTTATATGGATTAATGGGACTTTTTCTTATGGCTTTCATTTTTATTTCATCACCTATGGTTGTAAAAATGAGCATAAATATAGGTGCTATAATGTTTTTAATAATGAGTACTATGATTTCAGATTTTTCTTCTGTGCTTTTGGATATTCGTGATAAAAATATATTAAATACCAAACCATTAGATTCAAAAACAATAAATGCAGCAAAGACTACTCATATATTAATTTATATTACCTCTATTGCCGGGGCAATAGCAGGACCCACATTAATAGGTGGACTTATAAAATATAAATTTAAGTTTTTTATAATTTTCTTTTTTGAAATAATATTACTTTCACTTTTTACAATATTTATAACTTCCATATTGTATTATTTTATATTAAAAATATTTGATGGAGAAAAGCTTAAAGATATAATAAATTATTTCCAAATAGCCTTATCAATAGTACTTGCTTTAGGATATCAAATTATACCGAGGGTATTTGATATTACTAGTGCAAATATGAATTTTGAAATTAAATGGTGGAGCTATCTACTTCCACCAGTGTGGTTTGCGGCTCCATATAGTTTAATAATTGAACATAATACTGGAAGGCAGTACGTGTTATTAAGTATAATGTGCGTGGCTATTCCAATTATAATTTTTGGTATATACTACAAATTTATTATTCCGTATTTTGAAGAAAATTTACAAAAACTTGACAGTAGTACAAGTAAAAAAGGAAGTATTGAAGAAGTTAAGGGAGTAAGGAGCAAAAGATATGCATCTGTTTTTTCTAGAGATAAAATAGAGAATGTATTTTTTCGATTTTCAATAAATATGATATCCACAGAAAGAAAGTTAAAGCTAAAATTATATCCTTCTTTAGCTTTTGCTGCGATTTTTCCTTTTTTAATGCTTATAGGATCTTTTTCAAAATATGAATCAGTTTCACAGGCATTTAATGAATTTTCAAAAGGAAATTATTATTTTTCAATTTATTTATCAGTGTTTATGTTAATGGCAACTATATATCTTTTAAGTCAAAGTGAAAAATATAAAGGCTCATGGATATATATGGTTTTGCCTATAGACAATTCAGGAAAAATTCAAAAAGGAGTTTTAAAAGGATTCACGTTAAGATATATTTTCCCAGTATTTTTAAGTGTTTGTGCTATCTTTTTAATAATATGTGGTTTAAGAATATTACCAGATACAATAGTAATACTTTTGAATATGCTGATTTTAATAGTTGTTATGCAGAGCATATATAAAAAAGAATTGCCTTTTTACAAGGATTTTCAAAGCGATGGATCAACTTCTTTTGCAACAGTTATGCTTTCTGCTGTACTTACAGGAGTTCTTTTCGGATCGCACAAGTTAATTAGAAGTTTTATAAAATACAATTTTGCTATTTATATATACATGGGAATTTTGATTATAATTAATATAATATTATGGAAAAGTATGTTTAATATAAATTGGAATAAAATTCAACAAAATGATGTAGAAGAATCTGATAAAATATAAGCAAGAAATAAATTTTAAGTAATGTTGATGATTAATAAAAAAGGCTGTATTGAAATTTGAATACAGCTTTTTATAGCTTATTTAAAAATCATCTGTGGTAAAATATAATTAATATAGAATATTATTATAATTTTAATAGCTTTTGCTAGTGGGACGTATTAATGACTAAAGACATAAAAATATTAGTTGTTGAAGATAATGAAGATATAAATAAATTATTATGCGATATGTTAACACAAAGCCAGTATATTACTAAATCGGCTTATTCAGGAACAGAGGCTTTAATATATTTAAAAGAATATGATTGGGACATGATTTTATTAGATTTAATGCTACCAGGAATGGATGGTAAAGAACTTTTAGCTAATATAAGAAAAAGTAAGCCTATGCCTATAATAATAATTTCAGCTAAAGAAGAAAAAGATATTAAAATAGAAACTTTAAGAATGGGAGCAGATGATTATATAACAAAATCTTTTGATATAGATGAAGTATCCGCTAGAATAGATTCACATCTTATAAGATATAAGCCAACTTTCATGCTTATGGATATAGGAGTTGTATATCCAAGTGTACAAAATATACATCACATTATAATGTGATGTATTGCTTTAATTATAGTTTCTAGCTGTTTAGGTATGTATATATTTAAGCTAGAAGACATTAAGTAAAGATATTATTTTCTAGATTTAAGTTCATAATTTAGAAAATTACTACTTAATTTAATATTCTTATCTTCCTAAAAGTAGGTGTAAGGAGAGAAGTTGTGTACTAAATAATAATTTAAAATTGAAAATTATAGATAGTAATTTGGTGTACAGGTTATTTAATAATCTTTTAGGCAAGACAAAACATAACACAAAAAGTCGGTAACAACGGCCTGAAAAGAGATAAGATATAGATACAGACAGGGGTGATGAATATGAAGTGGATTGAAGGAATTGGTGAAGCTATCCAATATATTGAGGAAAATATAACTGAAGAAATGCTCATAGAAGATATTGCAAAAAAAGCATTTGTGTCTCCCTTCTACTTCCAGAAAGGCTTTGCAATGCTTTGTGGCTTTACGGTTGGAGAATACATCAGACAACGCAGGCTTACCATTGCCGGCAGAGAGCTTGTTTCTACTGATGAAAAAATAATCGATATTGCATTGAAATATGGTTATGCCTCACCGGATAGCTTTGCAAAAGCTTTTACTCGATTTCATGGTGTCACACCTACTGCTGTTCGAAAAGATGGAGCAATGATTAAATCCTTTGCTCCGCTGAAAATCAAATTTTCATTGGAAGGCGGTTATATTATGGATTACAAAATTGTTGAAAAAGATTCCTTTACTATCATGGGTGTATCAAAGGTGTTTAAATATGATAGTGCAACTACAAAAGTCCCACAGTTTTGGACAGAGCATTATGAAACAGGAAAGGGAAAGTTTGTATGTGGAATGTACGGGGTAAACGTAGACGAGAGCATGGGTTCAGATGAGTTTGAATATTTAATTGCAGACAATTATAATCCGTCTATAGAAATACCTAATGGGTTTGTTACAAAGGTTATTCCTAAATACACTTGGGCTGTGTTTGCTTGTAAGGGACCAATGCCGAAATCTATGATAGATGTGAGCAAAAAAATATTTTCAGAATGGTTAACTAATTGCAAGGAGTATGAAATTGCAGCAGGTTACAATATTGAAATGTACACCAATACGGATGATTATCCTAAAGGTAATCAAGATAAAAACTACTACAGCGAAATGTGGATTCCTGTTAAGAAAAAATAACTACGTAAAAGGTTATAATTTGTAGTCAATCAAATTCTAATTTCTAAGTTTTAGAGAGAGTAAAAACTCTCTCTAAAGCTTAGAATTTGTTTATGTAGTATTTAGTAAAAATTTTATGAGCAATAAAAGATAAATACTGTTTTAGTATATAAATATTATTAAATGAAGTTAGATTTTACAAGTTAAAAAAGGTAGATTATATTAGTAAATTTTATAATTTAAAAAAGACGAATACTTATTTAGTATATAAACTTGAGTAAATAAATTAAAAATCTTATAAATTAATAAAACAATATGAAAAATGGAAGATGAGTAACATGCACAAATTAAACAAAAGAAAAGCATATAGAATACATAGATATAGCTGAAAGAAGAGCAAAGGATTTACAAAGTTTATTAAGTGATTTCTTTGAACTTTCCATTATAGAATCACCAGATTATTATATTGAACTTGAAGAAATCAATATAAGTAATATATTGTGCGAAGTTATAGCTTCTTTTTATAGTAGTTTCGTAGATAAAAATATAACCCCTAAAATAGATTTGCCAAAAGAAAACATTATGATAATTGGAAATGAAGTAGCTATAAAAAGGGTATTACAAAATTTAATATCAAATATGATAAAACATTGTAAAGAGGATATTTATATAAGTTTGAAGAGGGAAAATAATAAAGCTGTATTAACTACAATTAATAAATGTGATGATTTTAAAGAAGAAGATATAGACTTAATTTTTAATCGATTCTATAAAAAAGATGACGCTAGAACCAATAAAAATGGAAGCACTGGATTAGGTTTATTTATTTCTAAAAGACTTATGGATAAAATGGATGGAGAAATTTATGCTGAAGTTAATGAAAATCTATTACATATTTTTTGTGAATGGAATTTGAAATGATTCTAAATTTGATAGATTTGCTTAGAAATATTGTTAATTATTATAAAAATAATATTATGAATAAATTAGATATATCAAAGAAATAAAAAATAACAAGCTGCATTCAAAAATGACTAATAAATCAGATTTGAATACAGCTTATTCCCTTGTGTATGTATAATATATCTATCACAAGGTTAACCAACACATTTTAAATTATATACATAAATTAATATTTAATTCAAGCAAGTTTTTAAATGCAGGGAAAGTTTTTTGTATTTTAAAATATCATGTTTTACTATGGATATTTATTTTCCATAATAATTGTATAAATTTTAGCGAAGAGACATAAAAATCTGAATGGTTACTTATAAACCATTTTTAGTTTTATAAAGTTAAAAAGTGAAAAAATAAATATCGTAAAAAGGAACAGAAAATATCTCTGTTCCTTAAAAATATCATCTAAATTTTATTACTCACCATAAGCCATCCAGCTAACTCCAATTCCATAAATTTCAGAATCTCCCCAAGTGTGAATACATAGTGTAAAATCATGGTTAGTTACATTATCTACATATACTTTAATACGAGAATTATGATTTTTTATTATATCAAGAGCGCTTAAAGTAACCATTACAGTTGGTTCTTTTTCAAATACTTCCTTAAAACTAATTGTAGTGCGATATTCTCTTATGCCTTCACCACTTAGAAGATTCCAACCACCAATAGTTTTATCATAATAAGCTTGTCCACTTCTAATTTGCATTAGATTCTCTCCAATCTTTTATAAGAAGTTATTTTTAATAATTCAATTACAATATTATTATATGTTTAAAAATAATTTTTGTTACAATTATTGATTTTAAAAAATATTATTAATTTAAGATATATTTAAGTGCTAAAATGAATATACATATATGACTTTTGATACTTTTATAAGTATATATATTACTATATAATATTAACTGCGAAGTATTTTATTGAAATATAATAAAAAAATTTACATTATTACAAAATTGTAATAATTAAGTTAAGGATATTGTAATATCTATAGTTTAATATATAAGTAGTATTATTTTATTTTCAATAATAAAGATGTTTAAAAAAATATTTATAATTAGGAGATAGAAATATGGAAAAAGAAAAAAATGATTATATTAAGGAAATTTTATTTGTTATATCTTTAGCTATAGTATTATGTATATTTGTTATGAGATAGTGTAAAGGTAATAAATTTTCATAGCATAAAATATTTTTTTGTGAATTTGAAATGGGATTGAAGATAGTATTTGAAGTAAAAATCTGTTTATTAATGAACTTGAAAAAATTTAGAAAATTAAACCCCTACATAATAAAGAATTATTGAAGTATTACGATTTAAAAAATAAGGAGAATACACTATAGAAACGCAAAAATATTTAAATAATAATTACAGTAAATAATTATATGTTTAATAAAAAGTATAGTTGAGGTGGGATTATGGATTTATTATTAAAACAAAAGGTAGACTTAATGGCAGATAATTATTCTGAACTTAAAAAAGCCTTTAAATGGGAGTATAGCATAGTAAAGCATTTTGTAGCTATGAATTTAGCCCTTAAGAATAAGAAAGTAAATGAAGAAGAAATTGAAAGGATTGAGGAAATAAAAGCTTATATTAAAAAAGAAGTAGGATTATTTTCACAATTTAGAGGAATGAATTTATTTATTTTAAGTAGTCTTTTATATTTAGAAAGTAATTATAAAAATTTCTTTGAAAATATGCAAAGAGTATACAAAAAAATGACAGATGCAGGCTTTAGAAATAGTCAATATTTACCTTTAGCTTCTTATACTATGGTTAAAGAAATATCTATGGATAAATGGAATGAAAAAATTGAAAGAATGGAGAGCTTCTATTCTAATATGAAGAAAAATCATCCATGGTTAACTACAGCAGATGATTATGTTCTTGCAGCAGTGTTAGCTACTTCAGATTTAGATGTGGAAAAAGCTTCAGAGGAAATGGAGAAGTGTTATAGATTATTAAATAAAAAAAGATTTTCTAAAGGAGATTCGCTTCAAAGTCTTTCACATATACTTGCTTTTGGAGAGGAAGATGCTCAAAGTAAATGTAACAGGGCGGTATATTTATATGATGAATTAAAGGGTGAAAAATGTAAGTTAAGATATGATGGACTAGCATCCTTAGGGGTATTGACGCTTACAACCTCCGATAATAGTCAAGTAGTAGAAGAAGTTAAAGAGGTTTATGAGTATATAAAAGAAAAAGATGGCTATGGAATATTTAGTATAGAAAAGTCTCATATAGTTATGTTAGCTATTTCTTTAGTGTCAGATTCATATGTAGAAAAAATTCAAAAAGGATTAATTGATATAACTTTGGCAAACAGTATAAATGCTATAGTAATAGCACAACAACAAGCAGCTATAGTAGCAGCTTGTGCAGCCAGTGCGGCAGCTTCATCAGCTAGCTCAAGCTCATAAACTATATATTAAAAAAATTATTTTATATAGATATTTTTCCAATATAATATTTTATTTGAGCAAATTGCTAATACGAATACACCGTATTGTATTTAATTAAATATATCAATGCAATATATTGATACATTTATATTTAAAAATGAATTATGCAATTTACTCATTTTTAAAAGTGATAGTAAAGAAAAGATAAGTTCCTAAGAGATAAATTCCCTAAGTTTTAGTTGTATTAAAAATTCCATCTATCTTAAAAATAAGTTTATAATTTTAACAGTTAAATAGTAAGAAAACCCCTATAAGTGTCTATTGAAAGGCTCTTAAAAGAGTGCTATAATTTGGATTATTATAAACTTATAAATAAAATTTATATATCAACACAGAATACTTGGTACTTTAGTGCTGAGATGAATGTGTCATAAACACGTTGGAATAAATTTAAACAAGGAAATATTTAAAGAGATATGTATTCTGCCTTTCTAATTATGAATACAAAGGATAACTTAAAAGAAATAGATGTTAACCCAATCACTTTAGCAAATAATTACTATCCAAAAGAAGCTTGGATAGTAATTAAGAACCTTACGACTTTAGTTGCAAGAGGTTCAGAAAAATTGGGCAATACAATATCTTTTAAAATAAAATGGGGGTAATTATGATGAGCTATACAAACTTAGTTAGTAATATGTTTTTAAATCAATATAAAGCACAAATGAATAATAGTAATAATGCTAATAAAATTGATGACAAAACAGTGGAGAGTCTTGATCAACAAAAAGCAATGCAACAAATGGTTTTTGAAGCAGTGTTAAGTCAAATGATGAATAGTATGGGCAGTACGAATGGCATGAATAGTGTAAATGGTATTGATAGTATGAGTAATATGAGCACCATGAATGGTATGTACGGTATGAGCAGTATGAGTAATATTGGAAGTATGAACGGTATGGGTAGTTTAATAGCAACACAAGCATTGTTAAGTGGTTTAAAAAATGCAGCTTTATTTGGCTTTAACGATTCATTGAGTGCTCTAGGTAATTTTAATTCTACTATAAGGGGAGCGAGTAAATTTCTATCTAAAGACTATAATAGTGGTGGAACAGATAGCAACATTAGCGCTTTAGGTATACGTGCTTCAAAATATGAATCAGATTTAAATCCAGCAGAAATCAGCGATGATCCAGGAGATTACGGAGGAAAATCTTATGGTGCATGGCAGTTTTCATCCAAGACAGGATCTTTAGATTCATTTATTAATTCACTTAAAGGAAATAATAATGATATGTATTATAAACTAGTAAATGCAAAGGCTAATGATAATAATACATTTGGTGAAAATTTTGATGCTGCATGGAAGAGTATTGCCAGTCAAAATAAAGATAGATTTTTAAAAGTACAACAAAACTATGTAAAAGTAAACTTTTATGATACTGTAGCACAGTCTTTGAAATCAAAATTAAATTTTGATATAAGTAAAAGAAGTAATGCTTTAAAGGAAAGCTTATGGTCT
Organism: Clostridium sporogenes; assembly: GCA_019933195.1. Classification (NCBI taxonomy): domain Bacteria; kingdom Bacillati; phylum Bacillota; class Clostridia; order Eubacteriales; family Clostridiaceae; genus Clostridium; species Clostridium sporogenes. The sequence continues at coordinate 1,314,979 of CP082942.1, read as the reverse complement.
ACAGTTGTTCAACATGGAGTAGGAGGAGCTACATCTATATTTTCAAAATTAAATTTAAACAATAGTGATAGTAACATCATTAATGATTTATATAACGAACGTCAAAATGTAAATTTATATTTTAGAAGCAGTTCACCTGAAATAAGACAAAGTGTATACAATAGGTTTACTAGAGAAAAGCAAGATATGCTAAGTATGCTAAATGAGCAATTTGTTTAAAAATACATATAAACAGGGTTATTGAATTTATAGGTAGTTTTTACTTACTATAAAGATTAGGAAAATGCAAAAAGCATTCAATCTGAAAGATTGAGTGCTTTTATTTTTTATAATGTTTAGTTTATATAGTAGCATTATATCAACTGTTTAATTTTTGGATATTATCAGTATTACATGTAATAATTTAAAATAAAAGGATTTGATTTTAAATTTTGTATTAATATGGATAATGGGGTGTAAATATGTTATTATTTAGATGGTAGATGTAAAAGGGGGATTAAACAATGGAGAAAAATAAAAAAGGAATTATTGAAAATATAAGCACACAAATGGCTGAGGTAATGACAAATATGGCAAAAAAAGTAGTTGAAAACTCTATTCAATCAGAAATTGATTTTAGAGAAAAAAATCAAAATTAAGTTAGTTGTAGTAGCATAATTCAAAATAAAAATTTATAAGATATGAATATATATTTAAAAAATAATAATAGTTATTTTGTTAATAAAATATGGTATGTGCCAGATTCAAGTTTTATGGCAAATGAAGAGAATTTAAATGGATATGAAAACTATAATGTACAAATGTTTTTAAAATATGAAAAAAGAGAATTTTAATTTTTATTTTAAAAGTCAGATATCAAGTTTAGGTATCTGGCTTTTTAGTTATGTCTAAAATAAATTTATCTAGTACTATTGGTACTGATATTACTTTCTTTAAAAAATGCCTGTTTAAAAAAAGAGCATACAAACAGATAAGAATTTCCTAAAGTTTATGATGTTTCACGTTTATAATTTTTGAGTGAAAGTTTGTGCCACTTAAAGTTTATTACTATTTTGTAATAATTAAATTTATCATATTGTAATAAAAGAAGTTTAATATATAACTTGTAGACGAAAAGTCAAAGCAAAAATCAAACAAGAGGTTAAATAAAAAAATTAAAAATCACATAACAGATTATATGAAAAATCAAAATTTATATAACAAATTATATGAAGAATTAAAAAGTATATAAAAAATTATATGAGAAATCAAATAGAAAAAGGGAGTGGAATTATAACATGGAATTATTAAAAGTTAAAGATCTTTGTAAAAGTTACGGAAAAGGTGAAATAAAGGTAGATGCCTTAAAAAATATTAATCTAACTATAAATCAAGGGGAATTTGTGGCCATAGTTGGTCCTTCAGGTTCTGGTAAAAGTACATTACTTCATCTTTTAGGGGGAGTGGATAAACCAACCTCTGGAGAAGTTAATTTGGAAGGTACAGATATATATTCTTTAAAGGAAAATGAATTAGCTATATTAAGAAGAAGAAAAATAGGATTTATATTTCAGTTTTATAATCTAATACCTGTACTTACTGCAGAAGAAAATATGGAAATGCCAGTGCTTTTAGATAATAAGAAACCGGACAAAAAATATATGGAAGAACTTTTAGATATATTAGGATTAAGAGAAAGAAAAAATCATTTACCATCACAGTTATCTGGTGGACAACAACAAAGAGTTTCTATAGGTAGAGCTTTAGCTAATAAGCCATCCATAATATTGGCAGATGAACCTACAGGTAATCTAGATTCTAAAAATTCAAAGGAAATAATAGAACTTTTAAGATATTCGGTTAAAAAATATAATCAAACCCTAGTGCTTATAACTCATGACTTAAATATAGCAAAAATGGCAGATAGAGTTATAACCATAGCAGATGGAGAAGTTAAAGGGGACGAGGTGACTAAAGTTGAAAAGCTATAGTGAAATTACAGGAAGATATTTAAAACAGAATAAGAAAAGAACAGTATTAACCATAGTAGGAATAATATTAGCTATATCTTTATTTTCTGGTATAGGAAATTTATTTTTCAGTATGAGAGATAACTTTATACAAAAAGAAAGAGAGCAGAAAGGTAATTATGAAGTAAGATATTTGGGAGTAAATAAAGATAAAGTAAATAAACTAGAAAATAATTTTGAAATTAAGGATTATGGTGTAAGCAAAGAAGATAATAACTTTATTATAAAGGATGATAAAAATGGTGAGAAAACAGGCAGTGATATTGGTAAAAATTCACCAGACAATAATTCTAAAATTATAAATTTGGATTTTTATGATAATAGCATGTTAAATAATGTAATGACTATTGATATGAAAGAAGGAAGAAAACCCAAGGCAGCAGATGAAATAATACTAGAAAAAAGGGCAAAAAGAAAATTAGGAAAAAAAGTAGGAGATTATTTAGAAGGAATTAATATGGATTCCGAAATACTTAAAAAAGCAATAAAGGACAATCCTCAAATACTTTTTAATGCCAATGAAAAGATTAATTTACAAAAATCAGATTCAAAAGAAGTTAAAAAGTATAAAATAGTAGGATATTTTGATGTTGAAGGAAGCGTGTCAAATAGTTTTTATGGAGCTATAGGATATTTAGATAAAAATTCTATAAAAAATGATGATAAGTATTTTTTCTATGCAAATCTTAAAGAAAAGAAAAATAAAGTAGACATAGGTAAGAAAGTCGGTAAGACAGTAGGATTAAGTGAAAATAAAAAAATAGGTGATACACCAGAAATAAGTTTTAATGAATCTGTATTAAGACTTATGGCAGAGGGTAATAATACTCTATTAAATGAAGGGACAAAGGGCATATTTATATTTATTGTAGCTTTAATAATAGTATGTACTGTTGCCGTTATTTATAATGCTTTTAACATATCTGTAGCAGAGAGAATTAATCAATTTGGTATATTAAGAAGTATAGGAGCTACACCAGGAAAAATAAGAAAACTAGTATTTAAAGAAGCCTTTATAATGAGCATTATAGCTATTCCTATAGGAGTTCTTTCAGGATATTTAGGGATTTATATTACAATAAAGCTTATGTCAAACGCAAAACAGTTTATATTTGAAGGTTTAAAAATAGGTTTTTATAAAGAGGTTATAATTATATGTATTGTGCTTACAGCTATCACTATAATATTATCTGTATTAGGTCCAGCTATAAAAGCTTCCAAAGTAGCACCAATAGATGCTATAAGAAATTCTTCAAACCTTAAAAAAGAAAAAATAAGAAGAAGAAAAGGAAGACTTACAAAGTTAATATTTGGTGTAGAAGGGGCAGTGGCCTATAAAAATATAAGAAGAAATAATAAGAGATTTATAATAACAGTTTTTTCTCTTATGATATCTTTAATAATGTTTATAATTTTCACTTCTATGGGTAAGATATCAGGAGAAATTACTAAACAATTTATGGATTCTTTCCCTTTTGATGCTAATATTCAAACAAACAAATCAATAAATGAAAAGTTTATATCTGAAATTAAAAGTAAAGATGGTATAAAAGAAGTATATGTTCCAAAAATTAGGTATGCTTTAGTATATTTAGAAAAGGATATTTTAAATGAAAAATATTATGAAAAGATAAATAGAGAAATACCTAAAAGCCAAAAAATTAAAGGAAAGAATTATGTTTGCTTAGATAATATAGCATATTCAGCCTACGATAAAGCTTCCTTTAAAGAGGCAAAAAACAATTTAGTAGATGGAAAAATAGATATAAAAGCTTTAGATAATAATGGAGTATTGCTTATAAATAGAAATGAGATAACTAAGAAAAACGGAGGAAAAGTAATATCAGATATTACGAAATATAAGGTTGGGGATAAAATAAGAATTCCAAGAACTAAAGATAAATTTTATCCTGAAACAGAACAAGAAAAGAAAATTGATTTAAAAGATGAATTTAAAGAAGGTATGGAAAAAGGAGATTTCATTGAATTAACTATAGTAGGTATATTAAGTAAGGACAGTTTTAATGGACGGTTAGGTAAAGATAGTATAGGTTTAGTTTTTAGTGATAAATGTTTTGAAAATAATTTTGGAGCATTACCTATAAAATCTATTGCTATAACTTATAAAGATGAAAAGGCTAGAGAAAAATATGCAAGCTATTTTGAAGAAAAGGCAGAAGAAGTAGAAGGAAGTTATATAGATGTTTATAATATGAACAATCGAATGGAAAGCGCTAATAAACAAGTTGCGGTATTTATGTATGGTTTTATAACTATAATAACCATAATTGGAATGGTAAATATAATAAATACTGTAACTATAGGATTACTTCTTAGAAAATCAGAATTTGCAACTTTAACAGCTATAGGAATGACAAAAGCTCAATTAAATAAAATGGTAATGTTAGAAGGGTTACTTCATGGGGTATTTACCAGCATATTTGGATCAATTATAGCCTATGTATTATATAATTTCCTTTTAAAACAGAGCTCAGGTTTTATGAGCTTTGATATTAAGTTTCCTATAGATGTGTTTGCAATAGGTGTTTTAGGAGTAATAGGCATAACACTTTTAGCTTCTATAATACCACTTAGAAGACTTAAAAAAATGAGTATAGTAGAAAATATAAGAGCTAAGGAATAAAAATCTTAAAAGAGTGCCTTAAAATATATTTTATTCTAACACCGAACAGATAAAAAATACATTTATAAGCTATTAATTTTTGGAAGAAGTTTTAAAGATGACTACATTAAAATTTTTTAATCAGGAGAGGCATTATACTTGGCCTCCCTTCTGGATTCTCATATTTTGTGAGAAATTAGATTAATTTTTAACTCAGCCCAATTAAGAAATTTTAAAGCTTATTTATATATTATTATATGTGTTTTATTTTTACTATATTAAAATTAAATTTATTTTCAGATGTTATTATTAAAATTTTTTAGAATATAGAGAATAAAATCTTAAAAATGATAGCTAAAAGCTTAAAGTTTAATCTATGATAATAGGGGAGAAAAATATGAAAAAAGAAATAATAGAAAAAGATAAGGGGAAAAATAAAAAAGAGAATAAAAATCATGATGATTATATAGCATTTTTAGGAATGATGGCAACGTTAGATTTGTTAGTTGTAAAGTAAAGTTACAAATTTAATTTTAATTCCCCAAATAGGAAAATATATTTATAAATCATTTATTTTGTTAGGTGGTTCTAAATTTGATTTCATTGAAAATTTTCTACCCGGTAGAATTGACAGCTTGTCTTTACTACCGGCTTTTTACGTTCTGTGAGGGAGTACGTAAATTTTTAATTCCACTAAATTAAGATCTGCTAAAGCTTATTTATGTATTTATTACATATATTTTTTTCTGTTTGTTATATTAAAATTAAATCTGTTTTATTTTAAGATACCTTCCCTTATGCTAGAATTTCATAAATTTCTTTTAAATTACTATAATGTAAATTATAATTATATGAGGTTACTAGATAATATGAGAAAATTTTATTGAGGATTGATAATGTTAATAAAGAAATAATTAAATGGTTTATGAATTAATCATAATTTTCAAGAGTAATCTGTGGAGATTTGCTAGTAAAAAAATGCGAATTTTATTAAATGTTATAACTATATTGTAGGGGGATTTTTATGAATAATATACTATTAGTAGAGGATGATATGGCTTTAGCAATTGGGATGGAATACACACTAAAGCAAGAAAACTACCAGGTTAAAAGAGCTAAAAATTTAAAAGAAGCTAGAGAAATTTTTAAAAAAGAAGAATTAGATTTAATTCTTTTAGATTTAATGTTACCAGATGGAAGTGGATATGATTTTTGCAGTGAAGTAAGAGAAGAAAGCTTAATACCAGTAATATTTATGACTGCCTGTGATGAAGAAGTTAATGTGGTTTTGGGATTAGATATAGGTGGAGATGATTATATAACAAAGCCAATTAGAATAAGAGAACTTTTATCTAGGATAAATGCAGTTTTGAGAAGAAGAACTAAAGAAGCAGATTTGAAAAATAAGAATATAAAAGAAAATGATATAAAAAATAATAAAATAATTTCCAAGGATATAATAATAGAGCCTTTAAAAGCAAAGGTATTTAAGGGAGAAGAAGAAATATTATTAACAGCAGGTGAATATAAATTACTTTTAATATTAGTAGAGAATAAAGGAAATGTTTTATCTAGAAATGTTTTATTAGAAAAAATATGGGATGTAGATGGAAGTTTTGTAGATGGAAACACATTAAATGTTTATATAAAAAGACTAAGAGAGAAGATAGAAAAAAATCCTAAAAAGCCCGAATATATAGAGACTGTAAGAGGTATAGGTTATAGATGGAGTGAGTAAAATTAGTCTATGAGAGTGTAAAATAATTTGAGTAAACTTTATTTAATATCTTAACTAATTAAAGTAGATTATAGAATTTTTAGTATATAGTTACTATATAAATATTAAAATCATAAATATTTAATTGAATTTTATAAATTAATTTACTATAACTAAGGGGGATAATTTTGTTAAAGTATTTTAGAAATCCTGAGATTAAAGAATTAACTTTCAAATTTAGTATATTATTTATTTTGTTTGCTGTATTAACTACATTTTTTATAAAAGGAGAGGTTAGCAAATTAAATAAAGATTATATAAATCAAAATACATTAATAGTAGGGAATATAATATCAAAGCATCCAGAATTGGAAGATGAAATAATAGGCTCTTTAAATAATAAAAGTAGAATATATAATGAAGAAAAAAATTATAAAATAGGAAAAAAGGTTTTAGAAAAATATTCTTATGATGAAAATTTAGATATTTATAAAAATCCAGCGTTGAAGAATTTTAGTACAAACTTTATATATAGAATTATAATTTATTTTGGTTTGGCTATTTTTATTACATACATAATAATATATGATAAGTTTAAATATTTTTATAAAAAAGCTGAGATATTTACCGAAGCAGCAGAAAAAATAATGGATGGACATTTTAATAAGTTTTTAGATGAAAATAAAGAAGGAGAATTTTATATTCTTTCTTCTAAATTTAATTTAATGTCAAATAGATTAGAGGAATCTTTATCAAATCTAAAAAAAGAAAAAATATTTTTAAAAAATATAATATCAGATATTTCTCATCAACTAAAAACACCATTATCTTCTTTAATAATGTTTAATGAATTAATGAAAAATGAAAATATGCCAATAGAAGATAGAAAAAATTTTTTGAAGCTTAGTGATGAACAATTAAAAAGAATGGAATGGCTTATTATAAATCTTTTAAAAATAGGCAGATTAGAGGCAGGAGTAGTAGAATTTAAAAGAGAAAATAATCCTTTATATGTAACTATAAACAAAGCATTAGCAGGTCTTAGTGAAAAGGCTAAAAAAAAGTCTCAAAAGGTGATAGTTGATGTAGATGAAGATATATATTTTAAACATGATATGGAGTGGACAGCAGAAGCTATTTCAAATATTATAAAAAATTCTATAGAACACACAAATATTGGTGGAGAAATAAAAATAAGTTGTGAAAAAACTCCAATATCTGTGACTATAAATATAAAAGATAATGGAGAAGGAATACCAGAAAAATTACAAAATAAAATATTTGAAAGGTTTTATAAAGGAGAAAATTCTGTTAATCCTTCTAGTATAGGTATAGGACTTTCTCTTACTAAATCTATAATAGAATCTCAAAACGGAAGCATAACTGTAGAAAGTGAAGAAGGGATAGGAACAGAATTTATAATAATATTTTTAAAAACTATAGTATAAAAAGAGAATTTAAATAAGGTTATTTAATTTTAATTCCGCAAATAGAAATAATATATTCATAAGCAATTTATTCCGCTAAGAAGTTCTAAATCTGACTACATTAAAAATTTGCTACCGGGTAAAATCGCCGTCCTGGCTTTGTTACCGGCTCCTCACGTCCTGTGAGAAATTACGAAAAATTTTAATTACGCTAAATTAAGAATTACTAAAGCTTATTCAAATGCTTATTTCATATATTATTTCTATTTGCTCCATTAAAATTAAATTTATTTTGCATTTTGCATATTGTTAAGAAAGAAATATATTTATAAGAAATTCATTTCACTAAGTAGTTCTTAATCTGACTTCATTAAAAATTCGCTATCCAGCAGAACCGCCATCCTTGGCTTTACTACTGGCTCTTCACGTCCTGTGAGGAATTACGCGAATTTTTAAATTCGTTAGATTAAGAACTACTAGAGCTTATTCAAATGTTTATTACATATATTTTTCCTATTTGCTACATTAAAATTAAATCTGTTTAAGAGAGTGTTAATGAAGTAGAAAAATATATTTACAAACCATCTATTTCGTTAAGTAGGTCTAAATTTTGCTTCATTAAAATTAAATTTATTTTAGATAGTTTTAAGAGAAATAGTAAAATTTAATAATAGAAATGCTTTATGATGATTTAAAATTTGATAGAATATAGTTAGTAGGAGGATTGAGCCAGTTTTAGCATAATTATTATAAAATAAAAAAATTTAATTATACTTAGATAATATAAAAAGCTTTTAATTTTATATTTTTTTAATAAGTACAACAATTAAATAATTATGGGAGGGTTATGATTATGGATAAGAATATATTAGAGGTAAAAAAACAAAGGATAATGAGAACTATAAAATCTTTAGAAGAAAACAATATGAATGGATATTTAGTTAATAATAGGGAAGAACTTATGGGAAGAATACAAGAAATAGTAAAAGAAGGATCCAAAGTTTCTTGTGGTGGTTCTATGACATTATTTGAAACTGGCATCATAGAGCATTTAAGATCAGGAAGATATGAATTTTTAGATAGATATAAAGAAGGATTAACTCCACGAGATATTAAAGATATATTTAGAGAATCATTTTTTGCAGATGCTTATTTTGCAAGTTCAAATGCTATAACTGAAAATGGAGAATTATATAATGTAGATGGAAATGGGAATAGAGTGGCAGCTATGCTTTATGGTCCAGATAAAGTTATCATTATAGCTGGAGTAAATAAAATAGTTAGAGATTTAGATGAAGCTATAAAAAGAAATGTATATATATCAGCGCCAGCTAATACTAAAAGATTGCAAAAAAAGACCCCCTGTACAAAGCTAGGCTATTGTGTGGATTGCAAAAGTGAAGAGAGAATATGCAATGAGTATACATTGATAAAAAGACAAGGCAATAAGGATAGAATACATGTAATATTTATAAATGAAGATTTTGGGTATTAGGATTTTTAACTGAAAGAAACTTTATTTAAAATAAGTAAAATAAGAAAAGATTATTTTAAATAGGCGAAAGCAATAAAATATTATTTTTATAGTAATTTAAATAAAAGATAATATAATTCATTATTTAAAAGTTGTATAAGTTAAATTAAGGGGATATCCCAAAATAAAATTAAAGCTATTTTGAGATATCCTTTTAATTTGATTAAGGTTAAAAAATTTAATTATTTATAACACCACTATCTCTTATATCATTGAGTGGAGCTATAATAGTATTGCCAGTATCTAAACTTTCTACTGTAGCCATTTTAGAAGATTCATCTACAGCTTTTATAATTACAGGTTCACCTTTACAAAAAACATCTATCTTTTTAGAATTAATTAACTGAGAAGCTCTACTTGCATCCATTTTATTCACTCCTTTAGTAGTAAGTTTTCCATTATATATTATTATCTTTTACATTATAAATATAAAATATGTGGACTTTATATTTGTATTTATGTATAATGTGCTTAGACAATTTAATTTTTAAAATTTAAAGTAACAGAGTAGGTAATTACACGTTAAGGTTTAGAGGACGGGAAGTTGTCTCTAAAAGAAAAATCTTTAAGAAAGATTTGCGATGTACTACCGCATTCCGCTGTTACATTAGAGAGTTGTATTCAAAACACTTATTTTTCTCTTTAGTGTAATCTAGTGGGAAAATAAGTGTTTTTTTATTTTAAAAGGGGTGGAAAAAAATGAAAAAAGAGATCCAAGTAAAAACAATGGTGCTATGTGGGCTTTTTATAGCTGCAGCTATAATATTAAGATTTTTTAGCATAATGGTTCCGATTGCTGGAGCTGGTGCTATGAGGATAAGCTTTGCAGGCATATTTATTAAAATGCCAGCATTACTTTTTGGTGGAGCTATTGGTGGAATAGTTTCTGGAGTAGTAGATATATTAGCCTATATAATAAAACCTATGGGAGCATATATTCCATTATTAACATTAACAAGTATATTAAGTGGTGTATTAACGGGAATAATATGGGCTAAAGTAAAAAATATTCATATAGATAAAATAGAAAAATGTTATCCAATATTTTTTATGATATTAGGTTTATTAGCTGGGGCTATTCATTTAATGGTGATGTTATCAGATAAAGCATTTTCTTTTAAAATAATGAATATATTGGGCAAAAAATATATATATGTTTTGTCAGCTATAGAGATAATAACTATATTTGCTTTAATTGTATTTATTATAAATATTAAATTAAAAAACAACAATACTATTAAACATATATATGAAGTCTATATGAAAATGATTTTAGCTATAGGAATACCAGGAATAATTGTATGCACCATAAATACTTTCATACTTTTAATGTTTATACCAGCACTTAGAGGAAATAATTTTATGTTTTTATGGATACCAAGAATTACAGAGGAAGTGTTTATGATAGTATTTGAATCCTATGCAGTATCCTTATTATTAAGGGTATATGAATCAGTAGTATTAAAAATAAGTAACCAATAATAAAGAAGTTGCAAAGCAACTTCTTTTTTTAGAGTACAGAGTAAAATGGACAGAGAACAGATGAGGCAAGTGTGTCAATAGGCACTTTTATTTATTTGCCTATTGAAGATTAGCTGGAACAAATTGTATTATAAACTTAATAGAATACCAATTTTTATAATAAGGGGGGTACTGTATGTTTCTCTTCAATTACGCCGATGGGGCATCAGCATTAAGTGTATGGGGTGTGTGGATAATTGTTTTTGTAGCACTCTTTGGTTTAAATGAAATAGCTCGTAGATGGAAAGTTATTGGTTTTCTCTGTTTTTTTATTTTACCATTAATACTTTCAATATTGTGGTTTACGGTATTAAGTGATACAACGTATACAGACTGGTTTCATTTAGCAAAGGTGTATTCTTCTACAGCAGGATGTATAGGCTTTTGGTGTATCAGGCATGTTAAATGGAAAAATAAACTCACAGGTAAAGAGTGGAAATTATCTGATAAAAAATGGGCATTATGTTTTCCACCACTTATTCTTGCTATCAATATTATAGAAGCAGTAGCACGAGATTTCCAAGTTGGTATTCAATATCATGGTGGAGGAATTTTAGCAGATGAAGCTATGTATGTACTTGGAGGTTCTTGGAATTTTATAAATGGTATAGCAGGTATCTTGAATATAATAACTATAACTGGATGGTTTGGAATTTGTATAAAAAAACAAACTGTTAAGGATGGAAGCAAAGATATGCTGTGGCCTGATATGCTATGGTTTTGGATAATAGCATATGATTTATGGAATTTTTCTTATACTTATAATTGTTTGCCAGGGCATGCTTGGTATTGTGGATTTGCGTTACTATTGCCTCCAACTATTTGTGCATTTACTGTGGGAAAAGGAGCATGGCTACAACATCGGGCACAAACACTGGCATTATGGTGTATGTTTGCACAGACATTCCCATCATTCATTGATAAGGGAGCTTTTGCTGTTAAGTCACCTTACAATCCAGCACTACTATTTGCCTTTAGTTTCATAGCGCTAGTTGTAAATATAGCAGTATTTATTTATATGATTTATAAAGTAGTTAAGACAAAGAGAAATCCTTATCGTGGTGAGCTTTATACAGATCTTAAAAAATATAAGGAAGTTAAATCACTTGCAGAATAAATATTACGTCAATAGGATAACAGTTCTTATTTATAAAATAAAAAGAGTATAAACAAAATTCTAATCTTCAGAGGGAGTTTTTACTTACACTAAAGATTAGAAAATGGATATCTAGGGACCTAGCCGTTATTTACTTCTACATTGAAAAAGATGGAGATAAATAACGGGTAGTCATCGGATAAATAAACTTTAATATAAAATGGGGGTATAGGTGATATGGACAAATATAAAGTTATTGAAATTAAGAAAAGTGTTTTCGAAGATAATGACCAAGAAGCAAATTTGCTTAGGGAGGAATTAAGAAAAGAGAAGACTTTTTTATTAAACTTGATGTCATCACCAGGTTCAGGGAAAACAACAACTGTTCTAAGAACAATTGAAGCTTTGAAAGATGAAATGAACATTGGTGTTCTAGAAGCAGATATTGATTCTGAAGTTGATGCCAATACTGTTTCTAAGAGTGGTGCAAAAGTAATCCAATTGCACACAGGTGGAATGTGTCATCTTGATGCGAGTATGACCAAACAAGGTCTATTAGGGCTTGGAACAGAAGAAGTTGATTTTGCAATCTTAGAAAATGTAGGTAATTTGGTATGTCCAGCAGAATTCGACACTGGTTCATCAAAAAATGCCATGATTTTAAGCATACCAGAGGGAGACGATAAACCTTTGAAATATCCTTTGATGTTCTCTATTTGTGATGTTGTATTAATTAATAAAATAGATGCAATAGCTAATTTTGACTTTGATTTTAATGCAGTAAAAGAACGTATAAAAAAATTAAATCCTAATATTAAGGTTATCAAAATCTCTGCTAAAACTGGTGAGGGAATTGATGAATGGATCAACTGGATATGTACAGAAGTAAAAAATTGGAGGGTATAAATAAGTAGCTGCATAATTTAACTTGGGGGGAAAATAATATGGTAAAGAAAAAAGTACTTAAACTGGCCAATAAGATTGCTGGTGGGATTACTGGTGGGGTAGTAAAAGTAAAACCAACGGACTCGGAATATAAAATTCTTGCCACAGTTACTACAGATGAAATGGCAGAAGTAGCACTTCATCTAGAGATCCGCAAACCCAAAAGCGTAGAGGAAGTTGCTGATCTTTGCAAAAAACCTGCAGATGAGGTAGAAAAAATTTTATACAAGATGGCAGTTGATGGCTCAGTTAAAGTAGAAAAGGAAAATGGTGTTGATAAGTATTTTCTTGAACTTTATGTTCCTGGTGTCATGGAATACATGGTTGCAAATAGAGAAAATATAAAAAAATATCCAGTAATTCCTGAATCTTTTGAAGAATATACAAGAAAATTAGGTGCATTAATGGCAGGAAATATTCCTGTAGGAATGGGTGTAATGAGAGTTATACCAATTGAAAGTGCCATTGAAGGTGATACAAGAAGAGCCTCTTATGAAGAAATTTCAGACCTGATTAATAAACATGAGATTTTCTCTGTTGCGGATTGTGCATGTCGTACATCCATGAGAGTTATTGGGCAAGGCTGCGGACATACCGTTGAAGAAATGTGTATTCAGCTTGGTCCAGCTGCTGAGTATTATATTCGAACAGGAAGAGGTAGACGCATCACTAGAGAAGAAGCTATAAGTATTTGTAAGAAAGCTGAGAAGGAAGGTTTGATACATCAGATACCTAATTTATCAGGACCAGGAAAAACCCTTGCTATTTGTAATTGTTGCGGATGTTCCTGCTTTGGATTAAGGAATGCCAATTTGTATAGAAACCCTGATTTTTCAAGATCAAATTATATTTCACAAGTGGATAAAGATAAATGTGTTGCTTGTGGACAATGTGTAGAAAATTGCCCATCTAATGCATTAACACTAGGGCAAAATTTATGCGCAAAGAAACCTATTAAAGTGGAGAAGGAAAAAGAAACGCCATACGATACTAAGTGGGGGAAGGACAAATGGAATCCTGATTATCGTCATCGTAAAGTTGTTGCTGAGGGTGGAACAAGTCCATGTAAATCTGAATGTCCAGCTCACATAGCAATTCAAGGGTACATCAAGATGGCATCTCAAGGAAAGTACAGGGAAGCCTTGGAGCTTATAAAGAAAGAAAATCCCTTCCCAGCAATTTGCGGACGTATTTGCCCAAGAAAATGCGAATCTGCCTGTACAAGATCAGATGTAGATGAGCCACTTGCTATTGATGAAATCAAAAAGTTCATTGCTGATCAGGACTTAAAAGAAGAACATCGTTTTGTACCTGAAAGGAAAAATGATAGAGCGGAAAAAATTGCTGTAATTGGTGCAGGTCCTGCAGGCCTATCTTGTGCTTATTTCTTAGCTGTTGATGGTTATAAGGTAACAGTGTTTGAAAAGGAAAAAAAGCTTGGTGGAATGTTAGCCCTTGGAATTCCATCCTTTAGATTAGGAAAAGAAGTAGTAAATGCAGAAATCGACATTTTGAAAGAACTAGGAGTAGAATTTAAAACAGGGGTTGAGGTTGGCAAAGATACTACTTTTCCTGAACTGAGAGAACTTGGCTACAAAGCATTTTATTTAGCAATTGGCGCTCAAGCTGGTCGAAATCTAGGAATTGAGGGTGAAGAAGAAGAAGGGGTAATGACAGGTGTAGATTTTTTACGAAAAATAAATCTAGGTGAAGATCTGAAAATGGATGGGGAAGTTATCGTCATTGGTGGAGGAAATGTTGCTATTGATGTTGCTCGAACTACAGAAAGAATTGGTGCTTCACAAGTAGATATGTATTGTTTAGAAAATAGAGAAGAAATGCCTGCACTTGGGGAAGAAATTGAAGAAGCGTTATCAGAAGGTATTAGTATCAACAATTCTTGGGGGCCAAAACGTATAATTCAGGAAAATGGACGTGTTGTTGGTGTGGAATTTAAAAAATGTATTTCTGTCTTTGATGAAAATAGAAAGTTTAATCCTAAATTCGATGAAAATGAAACAAAGATTGTTAAAGCAAACAGTGTATTAATTTCAGTTGGTCAAGGAATGAATTGGGGAGGATTATTAAAAGATACTAAAATAGAATTAAATCCAAATAAGACAATAAAAGCTGATCCTATCACTTTCCAAACAGGAGAGGTAGATGTATTCGCTGGTGGAGATGTGCTAACAGGACCTAAGTTTGCTATTGACGCTATTGCTTTAGGTAAGCAAGGTGCCATTTCAATTCATCGCTATGTTCATGGTGATAACTTGACAATAAGCCGTGAAAGGGAATATCGTGCTCTTGACAAAGAAAACGTGAACATGGATGGCTATGATCGTCTGCCTAGACAAAGACCACTTCATGTTGAAGGAAATGAATCAAAAGTAACCTTTAAGGATTTGCGTGGTACATTTACTGAAGAGGAAATAGAAAAGGAGACTAAGCGTTGTCTTGGCTGTGGTGCTGTAGTTGTAGATCAATACCAATGTGTGGGATGTGGAATGTGTACTATAAGATGTAAATTTGACGCAATCTCACTGATAAGAAAATATGATAGTTCTGGTTTAGAGTTTAAGGATATGAAACCTGCAGTTATAAAACATGTTATAAAACGTCAAGGAAGAATTGCAGTGAAAAGTGTAAGAAAATCAGTAAAATCAATTTTCTCAAGAGAAAAAAGCAACATATAATAGTTAAAGCATTATTCCAAATAAACAGGTGGGAGAGTAGTTTCCTACATTCTTTATACTTTTACAGGAGAGGTGAGGTTATTTGCATGAAGTTGGAATTATGATTGAAGTCATTAAAAATATTGAAAATCTTGCAAGAATAAATAAATTAACAAAAATAGATACATTAGTTCTTCAGATCGGTGAGCTCTCATCGGTAATTCCGAGATACATTGAAGCATGTTACCCAGCTGCAGTTGATGGTACATTATTGCAAGATACAAAACTAAAAATTGAGATACTACCAGGTAATGCTATTTGTAAAAAGTGTAATAAAGTTTTTAATCTTATTGAGAATAATAATAAATGCCCAAATTGCGTAAGTAAAGATTGGGAGATATTATGTGGAAAAGAGTTTATGATTAAGGAAATTGTTGCTTGCTAGAAATGTATTATAAAAATGATTAATATAAAAAGAGTTCTTAGTTTGAGAGGAAGTTGTCACTTTTACTGAAGCTTAGTCAGTGGATAAATAATAACTAGGGGTGTTGGAAAGCTACTTTTTATGGTAGTTTTGTAACATCCCTATTAAAATTAATGGTAGAATTAAACTGTAAGATAAATAAAGATGTAAAAGTATTTACTTTTAGACAAATAGTAATTTATAGAGTTATGGTAATATAAATTTAGTTTAATGGTATTACATTTATGAAGAGAGTTACAGAATTGTAAATTACGATGAATTAATCTATGGGGAGATGGAAAATTGAGAGGTAAAGTAGTTAAAATAATCTTATCGTGTACTATTTTATTATCATTTTATATTTATACTCATTCAACTGCTGAAAGAGTTATAAGAACAGACCTATTTTTAAAAGGTTATTTTATAGAAGCATTTAAGACAGAGATTTCTGAACTACCAATTGCTGACAAACAATATGGTACACTATATATTTGTAATAATCCTGCTATCGGTCCAGATCATTATGATATAGACTATAAGTATATTTACTTTGGTAAGGTAAAGTATTGGTATATTAATTTAGGAACTGGTGGAGGCTAAAGTATAATACGAAATATTCTTATATCACGAATTATTAACTAAGTTATTAATATGTTATACACAAAAAAAGTCTAAAAAGAAAAGATGTGTGTTTGTAATGAAATTAAAGTTAGTTGAATTTACAGAATCATATGCAAAAGAAATTTGTGACTGGAATTATGATGCTGAATATTCTATATATAATTACCATGCATGGAATAAAATATTTAATGAGAAATGGGCTATTACTATAGAAGAAAAAAGAAAAAGAGAATTTTTTGCTGCAGTTGATGATTATAGTAACTTATGTGGTTATATAAGATTACAGGACAAAAATGAGTATGTTTTAATTGGAGTTGGGCTAAAACCGTCTCTATGTGGACAAGAATTAGGAAATATATTAATGGAAATGCTTAAACAGCAATGTAGAGAGTTGTATGCAAGTAAAAAAATTGTTTTAGAAGTACGGTGTTTCAATGAGAGAGCAATTAACTGCTATAAAAGAGCAGGATTTAAGATAAAGAAAAAATATATATATAAGATATACCTATTGGTTATGGTGAATTTATTAGAATGGAATTTGGTTCATAATAGAAAATATAAATGTGTGGTTTTAGAATAACAAATAAAGCATTCTTATTATTTAAATGAAAACAAAGTTTAAGAGTTTTAGAAAGATTTATACTAGCTAACCAAGGTTGAAAGAAATCTGCCTTGATTTTATTTTATGGAGGATTTTAAAATTTATTATAGAATACTTAGTGTAGTTAATGAATGAAATTATACATAATCTAATAAATTTTTCCTAAATAAAAAATACTTATTTATTTAGGAAAATAAACAGGGGGTTATACTAATGAAGATAATAGTTATTGGACCTAGGGGAAAAATGGGGAACTTAGTTGCTAAATCTTGTTATAATAATGAAAATATAGAACTTGTAGCAGCAGTAGCACCGAAGGGAAGGGATTACATAGGACAAGATCTTGGTATAGTTGCAAACCTAGGTAGAAATATAGATTGCAAAGTTGTAGATAATTTAGATAATGTTATAGATAAATGTGATTGTATTATAGATTTCACAGATCCAAATACTTCTATGGACGTATTTGAAAAGGCTTTAAAAAGTAAAAAATCTGTGGTGTGTGGTACTACTGGTTTTTCAGAAAGAGAACTAAATAGGATAAATGAGATTTCAAAAGAAATACCAGTGGTTTTAGCAGGAAATACTTCTATGGTTGTAAATCTTATGTATAAATTAGTAGAACTTGCGGTTAATACTATAGGAAATATGTCTGATATTGAAATAATAGAAATGCATGATAGATATAAAAAGGATGCTCCAAGTGGAACTTCTTTAGAAATTGGAGAAGTTCTAGCAAAAACCTTTAATAAGGAATTAAAAGAATTAGCTCAATTTGGAAGATATGGGAAAGGTGAAAGAGAAGAAGGAAAAATTGCATATCATTCCTTAAGAGCGGGAGATATTTCAAGTAGCCACACAGTTATGTTTGGTCTTATGGGAGAAAGATTAGAAATAACCCATCATGCACATAACTGGGAATGCTTTGCTAATGGAGGATGCCAAGCTGCCTTATTTTTAAGAGATAAAAAACCAGGAATATATTCCATGAAGGATGTATTAAGTTTGTAAAAATAAAGAAATTATCTCAAAAAAACTTATTTAATTTTAATATAGCAAATAGAAAAAATATATGTAATAAACATATGAATGAGTTTTAGTAGTTCTTAATTTGGCGTAATTAAAAATTTGCGTAATTCCTCACAGGACGTGAGGAGCCGGTAGTGAAGCCAGGAAGGCGCCTCTACCGGGTAGAAAATTTTTAATGTAGCCACATTTAGAACTACTTAACAAAATGAATAGTTTATGAATATATTTTTTATATTTGCGGAATTAAAATTAAATAAGTTTTGAGAGATTCTTTTTAAAAATATTTAGGAGATGATTTTGTGAAAAATTTTGTATCTACAGAGTGGTTACAAAATCATTTAGAAGATGAAAATATAGTTATTGTAGACTGTAGAGGAGATCTTTTAAAGGATAGTTATGGAGAACAAATTTATAAAAAGGGACATATAAAAAATGCTGTTTTTGCAGATTTAAAAAAAGTTATGTCTTCTGAAGAAAAAGAGCATGGAGGTAGAAATCCATTACCTTCATTAGAAAATTTTAAAGAAAATCTAGAAAAATTAGGTATAAAGAAAAACACTTTAATTATAGCCTATGACGAATTAAAAATTGCTGGAGCAGCTAGATTTTGCTGGATGCTGAGATATATGGGACACACTAATAATTATGTTTTAGATGGTGGAATAGGCAAGTGGAGTAAAGAAAACAGAAAGCTATATATTGAAGAAAATATTAGTAAAGAAAATAGTATTAAAAAAAATAGTAAAGAGAAGTTATATATTAAAAATGAAGAGTTTAATATTTCTTTAAAAGGAGAGGTAAAAGAAGAAATAAAAGCTGATATGAATTACATAAAAGATAACATGAATAAAGATCTAATATTAGTAGATTCAAGAACTAATATTAGATATAGGGGTGTGGAAGAGCCAATAGATAAAAAGTCTGGGCATATTCCAGGAGCACAAAACTTTTATTGGAAGGATATGCTAAAAAAAGATGATACTATAGATGAAAATAAAGTTAAAGAAAAATTTTTACCATTAAAAAAATATTCTAATATAGCAGTTTATTGTGGCTCAGGAATAGATGCAACTTTTAATTTTCTACTTTTAGATGAATTAGAAATTAAATCTAGAGTTTATGCAGGAAGTTGGAGTGATTGGATAACTTATAAATATAACCCTATAGAGTAGAAAGAAGAAACTATAAATAATTTTAAAGTGTATATTATTAAATAATTTATATATAAACTTTATTTAAATTATAATATTTATAGTATATATTAAGTATTTAAGGTAAACTGAATAATAATTTGATAAAAATAGGTAAGAGTTCCTAAGATAGAAGGGACTCTTATTTGTTTTATGATTAAATTGATAATATAATAATAAAATGTTAGAATTAAGTATAATTTATAGAGAAGGGGGATTGATCTATGCATTTTTGCAGAAAATGTGGCAATAAGTTACAAAAAAACTCGAAACACTGTAATATATGTGGAAGTGAAATAGAAAAAATACATAAAGAAGATATAAGTAATATCAACGATTTAAATGATAAACATATTTTAGTACATAAAGAAGAGCCGTTAGAAAAAATAAAAAAATTTAATTTTATTAAAAAAATTAAAGAAAATAAATTTTCCTTTATTTTTATTTTAATATTAATGGTTATAGGTGCATTTGTTATAAAGAATCCTGTTAAAAATCTTTTTATAAGAAATAATTCAGCAAATTGGTTAGTATATGCTTTTGATAAATATAAGGAATATGAAACCTTAGATACTGTCAGTGATTTTAATATAAAGTTTACAGTACAACCTCAGAAATCTATGAATTATGAAAATATAGAAGATATAATAGAACAGTGTACTTTAAAAGTAAATAATAAAATAGATAAAAATACTAATGAAGTATATAGTAAGATAAGCTTAATATATAAAAAAGAAAATATTTTGAGTGGGGAAATTTATAGTAATAAAGAATATATAGCTATAGAAATGCCTCAATTATATAAAGATATAATATACATAAAATGGCAGGATGTAAATAAACTAATAAATAATAATGATAGTATGGATGCCATAGATCCTAAGAATTATGAGAATGCTTTAAGTATAAAGAAATCTAAATATTATAATGAAGTTAATAAAAATTATAAAGAATTTTTTAATGAGAACTTGAATCCCTATGTTAAAAATGGAGATACTGTAGAACTTAGTATAAAAAATAAAGATAAAGAAAAAATCATAAAATGTAATGAAGTAGTAATGCATTTAAATAATGAAGGAATAATGAAAATTTTAAATACTTTAATTCAAAAAGTATCAGAAGATGAAAGCTTAAAATTATTAGTGCAAGATAGAATTTTTGAGTTTTTAGATACAGCTCAAAACAAAGGAGAACTAAATAAACTTAATATTAGTAAAGATGAAATAGATAATGTTAAAAGAAACTTTAATTTAGAATATGATGCTTTTGTAAAAGAGCTTAATAATATTGAAAAGGAAGATAAAAAAAGTTTTAATGCTAAGATAAACAGTTTAACAAAAGTAAGAATAGATTCTCAAAACTATATAAGAGGAGTAAAATCTCAAATTTCTGTAGAGAAGAAAAAGACTTGTTTTAATTTTATATCAAATACTACAATTAATTCTATTAACACTAAATTAGATATGAAAAAAATAGCTATAGAAGGAGCTAAAGATATAAGTAAATTTAATCAAGAAGATATGAAGAATATGATAAAAGAAATAGAAAATAATTTACAAAAAAATATGATTTTAAAATTAAATATAAAGTAATATAATCAGAGTTCTTAGATTTAGAAAGATTTTTTATTCCCACTAAATCTTAGAAAAATATTATCTAGAGATGTAGATAATATTTCAACTCTAAAGAAGATGGAAGTATTAGAAGCGGGAATCATAGGATAAATTAAGGGTAATTTTTAAGTAGGGCTGTCACATTAAAAAATTTACATACAATATATTGTTTTGCAAATTTAAAGTTAACACAATATATTGTAGGATTTATTCTTAGTGGAACAGCCCCATATAAAATATTACCCTTTATCTTTAAAAAAATTTAAGTTTTATATTTAAAATAAAGGTTTAATATTAAAAAAATAAAATTTATGTATTATATCTACAATAGATGTTTAATATTAATAAAGTAAAGTTTATGTTATGTATACAATAAATGTTTAATATTAAAAAATTAATATTTATGCATTATATCTGCAACTAATATTCTATATTTCATAAACTAATATTTATATATTGACTGAAACTTAATTTTTATTATAGATAAAAAGGATATATTAAGATCATTATAGAAAATATTTACAAGAATTTATAAAATTAATTTATATAATTTATTATATTTATAAAAAACTTAAAAATTTTTTGTTAAAAAATATTAAAACTTTTCTGAATAAACAAAGAAAAGTGTCAGGAATTTAATAAAAATATTTAAAAATCGCAAGGAGGCATATTTGGTGTTATTGATAAAAAATGGTAAAATACATACTATGACTGGAGAAATTTATGTAAACGATTGTATATTAATTAACAATGGCAAAATAGAAAAAATAGCTAAAAAAATAGATGTTAGTAATGAGGATTTACAAGTTATAGATGCTAAAGGTGGCTGGGTAATGCCAGGATTTATTGATGCTCATTGTCACATAGGCATAATGGAAGAAGGAATAAAGTTTGAAGGAATGGATTTAAATGAGTATTCAAGTGCTATAACACCTCATTTAAGAGCTATAGATGGAATAAATCCTAGAGATAGAGCATTTAAGTCTGCTATAGAAACTGGTATAACTACAGCTATGACAGGCATGGGAAGTTCAAATCCTATAGGTGGACAATTTGCCATAATAAAAACCTATGGTAAATCTGTAGATGAAATGCTAGTAAAGGCTCCAGCAGCGCTAAAGATAGCTTTTGGAGAAAATCCGAAGAGTATATTCGGGAAAAAAGGTAAAATGCCTATAACAAGGATGGGAACTGTAGCTTTAATAAGAGAGACTTTGTATAAAGCTAGAAATTATAAGAATAGAAAAGAGCAAGCTTTAAGAGAGGGGAAAGTATTCGATATAGATATAAAAATGGAATCTATTATGCCTGTTTTAAATGGGGAAATACCTTTAAAGGCCCATGCTCATAGAAGTGATGATATATTAACTGCTATAAGAATAGCTAAGGAATTTGGTGTAAAACTTACTATAGACCATGGAACAGAAGCTAATTTAGTAATAGATTATATAAAAGAAAGTGGCTTTCCTGTGATAGCAGGACCTAATATGAATTTTAGGGGGAAAGTGGAGACACAAAATAGAAGCTATGATACGGCAAAAATTCTACAGGAAAGTGGAATTTTATATGCTATTATCACAGATCATCCTGTAGTGCCTATTGAATTCTTGCCTTTATCTGCAGCTTTAGCTGTGAAAAATGGACTCCAAGAGGATGAAGCTTTAAAAGCTATAACTATAAATGCTGCAAAAATATTAGGAATAGATAATAGAGTAGGGACTTTGGAAGAGGGAAAAGATGCAGATATATGCATATATAATGATAATCCTTTAAATATAATTTCTAAAAATATATATACTATAATTTCAGGAAATATAGTATATGATTTCAATATAGATCAATAAATTAATTTTATTAAAAATAAAAAATACTTTACATTAAGATTTTTGTTAGATATAATAAAAAATAATAATTTATTGTAGAACACTTCATATGAAAATGGAGTGTTTTTTATTTAAATTAAAATTATATATAAGTCTGATTGTCCCTTGTTATAAAATATCTTATCTATTTTAATCTAATAAATAAATTCTAAATGATTTTCAAAGTTAAAATATGGGAAAATATTATTATTTATTATAAATATGTATAAGTAAAATTAATTAGGCTAAAATATTGTTAGGAAATTAACTGAATTATCATAGAATAATACATATATCTAAAAATTTAAAAAATTTAAAAAATGGAATAAAGCGTATAAAAAGTGCGATAAAAATATAACAATATATATTGGAAAAAGCAAAAAACAGTAGAAAATAGAACCTATATTGAATAAATGCTTGCTAAGACTGTTAAATTAGGAATAAAAATAAAATTTCAGAATTTATTAAATTTTGAAAATAAAAATTATGTGATATAATAACTAATAAAATTATATCAAATTTGAATTAAGGGGGACTAAAATGAAGAAAACATCATCAAAAGATTTCATAGTTATTGGTTTTGCACTTTTCGCAATGTTTTTTGGAGCAGGAAACTTAATTTTTCCACCCTATATGGGAAAATTAGTAGGAGATCAGGCACCGATAGCAATCATTGGTTTTTTAATTACTGGAGTAGGTTTGCCGTTAAGTGGTATAATAGCCTGTGCTAAAATTAATGGTACATTTTCAGATATATCAGGAAGAGTAGGTAGAAAGTTTTCTGTTATAGCTACAACTGCATTGATATTAGCCATAGGGCCAATGCTTGCAATACCTAGAACAGCAGCTACTACTTATGAATTAGGAATAAATCCAGTATTTCCATCTATACCACCAATTGTAGGAGTTGCAATTTATTTTGCTATTTGTTTAGCTTTTGTATTAAGACCATCAGGAATAGTGGATAATATAGGTAAAATTTTAACACCAGCTTTATTGGTTTTATTAGCAATTATAATAATTAAAGGATTAGTTTCACCACTAGGACCAGTTATTAATACTAATTTTGAAGGAGCTTTTTCAAAATCTTTACTTGAAGGCTATCAAACAATGGATGCCATGGCATCAGTAATATTTTCATCAATAATTTTAACATCAGTAAGAGCTAAGGGGTATACAGACAAAAATGATATAATATCTGCTACTATAAAATCAGGGGTTGTAGCCATATTAGGATTAGCTTTTGTTTATGGTGGACTTATGATTTTAGGAAGTCAAACTTCCCAAATAATTCCCCAAGAAATGGGAAGATCAGCTTTAGTTGTGGAGATAGTTAAGAGAGACTTAGGAAATGCAGGTACAATTATATTAGGATTAGCTGTTGGGCTTGCCTGTCTTACTACAGCAATTGGACTTATATCTACAGGAGCAGACTACTTTAGTGGTTTAACTAAGGGAAAAGTTTCCTATAATACTTTTGCCATCATTATAAGTGTAGTGAGTGCTTTGCTTGGAACAGGTGGAGTTGAAAAGATAGTTAAATTTGCAGTACCAGTGCTACAGATTTTATATCCAATAGTAATTGTCTTAATAGTAATAACTTTATTAGGAAAACTTGTTAAGAATAATAATATTGTAAAGATAACAGTTTATACTACCTTAATAGTAAGTGTAATAGATACAATTAATATATTAACAAATGGAAGCGTATCTTTTATAAAAAGCTTATTAGGAATTATACCACTTTCTAATGTAGGTTTCTCATGGTTAATTCCGGCAATTATAGCATTTATAATAGGTACAGTAATCTTCGGGAAAAAACAAGATGGAAATTCAGAAATAGCAGATGCTTAATTTAATATAATAAAAAACACCTTGTTGTAAAACAATAAGGTGTTTTTTTACTCGTTTCTTAAAATTTCAGAATTTAATCAATTTTAAGAATAATCTTAATATAATATAATGACTTACAAAATTATATTGAATTAGGATTGAGGGGGTAAAATGAAAAAAACATCATCAAAAGATTTTATAGTTATTGGATTTGCACTTTTTGCAATGTTTTTTGGAGCAGGTAATTTAATATTTCCACCTTTTATCGGAAATTTAGTTGGGGACAAGGTTCCAGCTGCAATTATTGGTTTTTTGATTACAGGGGTAGGTCTGCCATTGAGCGCTATAATAGCCTGTGCTAAAATTAATGGTACTTTTTCAGATATATCGTCAAGAGTAGGAAAATACTTTAGTGTTATATCTACAACAGCTTTGATATTAGCTATAGGACCAATGCTTTGTATACCAAGAACAGCAGCTACTACTTATGAATTAACAGTACAGCCAATATTCCCATCTATAGGACCAGTAGTATCAGCTATAATTTATTTTGCAGTTTGTTTATTTTTTGTATTAAGACCATCAGGAATAGTTGACAGTATAGGTAAAATTTTAACACCCTGCTTATTGGTTATGTTAGCAATTATAATAATAAAGGGATTAGTCTCACCATTAGGGCCTGTTGTTAGTACCAATTTTCAAGGAGCATTTTCAACATCTTTACTTGAAGGTTATCAAACAATGGATACCATGGGGTCAGTAATATTTGCATCAATAATTTTAGCATCTGTAAGAAGTAAGGGATATACAGATGAAAAGTATGTAATAAGTGTTACTATAAAATCAGGTATGGTTGCTATAGTAGGATTGGGATTGGTTTATGGTGGACTTATGATTCTAGGAAGTCAAACTTCACAAATAATTACTGGAGAAATAGGAAGAACTGCTTTAGTTATTGAAATAGTTAAAAGAGATTTGGGTAGTGCAGGAATAATTATATTAGGAATAGCTGTTGGACTTGCCTGTCTTACTACAGCCATTGGACTGTTATCTACAGGAGCAGAATATCTTAGTAAACTTACTAAAAATAAAGTATCTTATAATGCTTTTGCAATTATTATAAGTGTGGTAAGTGGAATACTGGGAATAGGTGGAGTTGATAAAATAATTAAATTTTCAGTTCCAATATTACAAATTTTATATCCAATAGTAATAGTACTAATAGTAATAACTTTAGCAGGCAAAGCTGTTAAAAATGATAGTATAGTAAAATTTACTGTTTATATTACATTGATTGTAAGTATAATTGATACATTAAATACATTAACTGGTGAAAAAGTAACTTTCATAAAAGGTATTTTAGGAATTATACCTCTTTCCAATGTTGGTTTTTCATGGGTAGTTCCAGCAATTATAGCATTTATAATAGGTACAATAATTTTTGGAAATAAACAAGGAAAAATTGAACGAGCAGCAGATTATTAAAATAACATAAGAAAAGTGCAACGCACTTTTCTTATATTTGTTATATTAAAAATAAATTCATTTTGAGACAAACTTTTTATAAAATAAAAGTATGTTTTATCTAATTTTTTATTATATCCTCGTATTTGAATAGTCCTAAAGGACTAGCTTTTAATCCAAGTATATTTTTTTGTACTGCTATAGCTAATTTAGGATGATATAAAAATATCCACGGAATATCTTCCACTATAATATCTTGTATTTCTTCGTATAATTTTTGTCTTTTTTCAGGATTTATTAAATTTTTAGCTATTTGTAATTTTTCATTTATCACTTTATTATCATATCTAGATATATTAGATACATTGTTTATATTAAATAATGGTTCTAAGAAATTATCGGCATCCCCAGAATCGGCGCACCATCTACTTATAGCCATATCACATTTTAAAATATTATCTAAGTTCAAATATTCAGAAGAATCTACTTCTTTTAAAACATAGTTTATGCCTATACTTTTTAGATCCTCTAATATATATTCTGTTATTTTAGAAAATAAGGAATCTTTATCTTTTCGCACTAGTATATTTAATTTATCTCTAGAACTATTAAAATTACTTCTAGAAAGTATTTCTTTAGCTTTAGTTTTATTATAAGAAAAAGCTTTTAGTTTATTATTAGGTATTATGCTTGGAGGAAAAGGACCCTTTGCTTCAACTCCTAGTCCACCCAATAGCTCTTTTATTATTTTATCCTTATCTATTGCTAAGTTAAGAGCATATCTTATGTTTTTATCTTTAGAGAATATTGAGTTAGATTCCATATTAAAACTAGCATAATAAGTGGCTAACAAATCCTGTTCTATGAGATTTATATCTTTATTAGAACACAATGCAGTATATTCTTTTTCATCATTTAAAGTTAATACATCTAAATCTTTATTTAAAAAGTCTTCTATAGGGGATTCAACCTTAAACTTAATATTTACAATATCAATATAAGGAGTTCCATTAAAATATTCCTTAAAAGCTTTTAGTTTGCAGCCTTCGTCATTAAATTCAGATATCTTATAAGGTCCACAGCCTATTACGTCACATTTCTTTATAGAATCTTTGTTTATAACAGCACAAAGTTCTAATCCTAGATTTAATAAAAATCCACAATAAGAATAGGATAAAGTTAAAGATACTCTATATTTATCTAATATTTTAATACCAGAAACATGACTTGCCATGCCATTTTTAAAATCTTCAGATCCTTGTATAATTTCTAGTAGCCAAGAATTAGGAGAATTAAGCTTAGGATCTAAAAGCCTTTCTAATGAAAATTTTACATCCTCGGAAGTAACTTCTTTGCCATTGTGAAATTTTATTCCTTTTTTAAGATTAAAAACCCAAGTAAGGTTATCATCTTCTAAATACCAACTTTTAGCTACTCCAGGAGATATTTCTCCATATGAATTTATAGTTAAAAGACCTATATGTATATTATTTAATATGAAGCTACTATTAAGATCATAGCTTAGAGCAGGATCTAAATATAAAGGCTTTTCGATACAAGTATTTAATATAATATTATTTTCTTTACAATCAATTTCTATTTTATCTAAAAGATTATTGCTAATACATTTTAAGCTTTTGGAAACTTCAGATAAATCTTTTAAAGAAGTCTTTGTATATTGTGTATTTAAAGAAGCTAATTCTGTTATAAACATTAACTTTTCAGAAGTAATATTCATATCCTCAGTAGAGCTTATAACATTTTCTAAATGAGCTACTTGTTTTGTAATAGCATCATTAATTTCTTCTGACACAGTGGTGCTAGTTTTTATAGAAGATATTATACTATTGAAAGTTTCCATAGTTTTATTAGCTATTTGAGTACCTTCTTTTACCTTATTCATAGTTTCATTTATAGATTTCATAGCTTCATTTACACTTAGATGTATTTCTTTAATATTATTGGTTATTAAAGAGACTGAATCCATACTTCTTTCAGCTAATTTTTTAACTTCCTTGGCAACTACAGCAAAGCCTTTGCCTGCTTCTCCAGCTCTAGCTGCTTCAATGGATGCATTTAAAGATAGAAGGTTGGTATTATTTGCTATATCTTTTATTACATCTAGCATATTATTTATATCTACAGCTTTATTGCTAAGATTTGCAACAACATCTTTTGAAGAAGACATAGAATTTTCTATATCTTTCATAGCGTCTATAGAACTTAAAACATCTTTGGTACCATTTTCAGCAACTTCCATAGTATTTTGTGATATTTGTTTTGAGTTTTCTGTACTAGAAAAAACTTCCTCTGCTATGGCAGAATAATTGCTAACTTCACCAATTACTTTAGAAATAGATTCCATTTGAACATCCACATAATTAGATATATCTCTTGTTATTTTAATTAGTAATTCTGTAACAGAATCTGTTTCTACTATTTTCTTATCAATTTTTTCTACTATTTTTTTCTGATTATTGGTTAAAAGTTTTAACTTATCTTCATGGATTGCAATATTGCAGGGTGTATCTATATTTTTTTCTTTTAAGATATTAATGTTTTCATCCACAGAAGATTTTTTTAATTTTAAATTAAACATTTTAATCTCCCCCAAAAATAATAATTACTATAATAGTTTAACTCATTTAAATAATTTGTTAAAGCATGAAAAATATTCATATAGTAGTATTCATTAGACAATAAGGTATTTATTGACGCATAATAGACCTCAAAAAATGATTGTTTGGGGGTGTATTAGCTCTTTATGCCTAGTTTGAAGAAAATAGGAGTATTAGATTAGGTAGTCATTGGATAAATATTTCTTATATGGTTTAGCAGATTGTATAATTAAAAAAAATTTAAGGCTTTATATAAAATATTGTATTAAACCAATATATTATTTCTATATTTACATTTAAAAATGAATTATGTAATTTTATCATTTGAGCAAATTGCATAATTAAAAGATTCCTAATATGTATACAATATATTGTGTTTAAGTAAATATATCAATGAAATATATTTCTATATTTATATTTAAAAATGAATTGTGCAATTTCCCTATTTAGTAAAGATTGTATCATAAATAAAATTACTATAGTAACTTTTAGTAACAATAATATTACAAATTTCATAGCATAAATACATAGAGTTATATATAGGAGATGATAAAGTGGCAGAAGACTGTAAATTATCGGAGGTACCAGTGGGCCAAACCTGCAAAGTAAAAGAATTAAAAGTAAAAGAATTATTAAAACAAAGAATTTTAGATTTAGGTATGGTGCCTAATACAGAAATTTATGTATTAAGAAGAAGTCCCTGGGGAGATCCTACAGCTTATTTAATAAGAGATACTTGTATTGCCCTTAGAAAAGAAGAAGGTGACAAAATAATAGTTACTATGAACTAATTATTTTAAAATTTTAAAGAACTGTAGTAAACAAGCTAAGAAACTTAGAATAAGAAACTAAGAAATTAATTGAAAATTATTATAATTTACTTTAGCAAAGTTTATATGATTTTAAATGAAAAATAAAATATTTAAAATCCACAGAAAGGGTGATGGTTATGGGGTTAACCTATACTTCAAGTCAAAAAGAGGCTTTGAAAGATCTATTTAATGTTGAAAAAGATAATAAAGATGATATTGTAGTAGCTTTAGCTGGTAATCCAAATACAGGGAAAAGTACAGTTTTTAATGCATTAACAGGATTACATCAACATACAGGAAATTGGCCAGGAAAGACAGTAACTAATGCTCAAGGAAAGTATAATCATAAGGGAAAAAATTTTATAGTAGTTGATTTACCTGGTACTTATTCACTACTCGCTAGCTCTGTAGAAGAACAGGTAGCTAGAGATTTTATTTGTTTTGGAAAGCCAGATGTGGTGGTAGTAGTAATAGATGCTACTTCAGTAGAAAGAAATTTAAATTTGCTCCTTCAAATATTAGAAATTACTCCTAAAGTAGTAGTTTCTTTAAATTTAATGGATGAAGCTAAAAAGAAGGAAATTAAGATTGATATAAATAAATTAAAAAATGAATTAGGAGTACCTGTTATACCGACTGTTGCAAGAAGTAATAAAGGAATAGGTGAATTGAAAGATAACGTTTATGAATTAGCTTTAGGAAATATAAAGACCAATCCGGTTAAAGTAGAATATAGCAATGAAATAGAGTATGAAATAGCAAAAATAAGTTCTTTATTAGAAACAGTATTTCCCCGGGAAATATCTTTAAAGTGGCTGGCTTTAAGATTATTAGATGGTGATGAATCTATTTTAAATTCCATAAGTAAATATTTAAATTATGATATGAAAAGTGTTTTAATAAAGGGGGATTAAGGTGAAAAAATTAGAAAAGGATGAGGGGAGAAAAATCACTGAAAATAAAGTGAGCATAAAACATTATGACATAAAAGATCATGAAAAATCTAAATTTAAAATATCAAAAGTCAAAAATAATACGGACACAGAACATAATATCAAGGATAAAAATCTAAATGAGATTTTTAAGAACATAGAAAATTTTAGAGAAAGTTATAATGAAAAAATAAGAGATGAAATAGTAAAAAGTATATATAACAAAGCAGAAGAAATTGCAGGCAACTCTGTTAAAAAGAATAGAGAAAAACTTTTAGCACAACAAAAAATAGATGATATAGTAACTTCTAAAGTTACAGGAATACCTATCATGCTTTTACTTTTAGGAGGAGTTTTATGGATAACTATAGAAGGTGCCAATGTACCCTCAGAACTCTTAGCAAAAATGCTTTTTTTTATAGAAGATAAGATTACACAATTCTTTAATTATGCAAATGCACCTTCATGGCTTCATGGTATTTTAGTTTTAGGAATATATAGAACTTTAGCTTGGGTTATATCTGTAATGTTGCCACCTATGGCAATATTTTTTCCTATATTTACTTTGTTGGAGGATGCAGGTTATCTTCCAAGAATAGCGTTTAATTTAGATCATGCTTTTAAGAAGGCTTGTGCCCATGGCAAACAAGCTTTAACTATGTGTATGGGATTTGGCTGTAATGCGGCTGGAGTTATTGCTTGTAGAATAATAGAATCACCAAGGGAAAGATTGATAGCTATTTTAACTAATAATTTTGTACCGTGTAATGGAAGATTTCCTACTTTAATAGCACTTTCTATGATTTTTGTTGGATTAAAATTTGAAGGTTCAGGAGGAAGTAGTTTTATAGCAACCCTTATGATACTTCTTCTTGTACTTATAGGTATAGGAATAACTTTATTAGTTTCTTATATATTATCAAAAACATTACTAAAAGGAGTTCCTTCATCTTTTACTTTAGAATTACCACCTTATAGAAAACCTCAAATAGGGAGAGTAATATATACATCAATTATAGATAGAACTATATTTGTATTAATGAGAGCTGTGGTAGTCGCAGCGCCAGCAGGAGCTATAATATATATTTTAGGAAATATAACTGTAGGGGATAGTACTATATTGGTTCAAGTGGCTAATGCTTTGGACCCTTTTAGTAAAGCTATTGGATTAGATGGATTTATACTTTTAGCTTTTATATTAGGGTTACCAGCTAATGAAATAGTCCTGCCTATATTAATAATGTCCTATTTATCTAAGGGGGCTATGATAGATTTTGAAAGTTTGGAGCAGTTAAGAAACATACTTATTTCAAATGGATGGACCTATTTAACTTTATTAAATACTATGTTATTTTCTCTTTTACATTTTCCTTGTGGTACTACAATATGGACTATAAAGAAAGAAACAGGAAGTACAAAATGGACTATATTCTCAGTAATTATGCCTACAGTAATAGCTATAGTAGTATGCTTCTTAACAACTCAAGTTTATAATTTAATAGTATAGATTAAAAAGTATATATATAATTTGTTTTTATGGGAGTTACTTTAGATAAATTTTTTATTTAAGCAAATTGCATAATTAAAAAATTCATAATACGCATAGAATATATTCTGTTTAAGTAAATATATCAATGCAATATATTGATATATTTATATTTAAAAATGAATTATGCAATTTTCTCATTTAGTTATACTAGTAATTAATAGCTTAGTTATTAAGGGATTTATTGTGTATAAGTCCTTTTATTTTTAGTACTAGTATGGAATTTATCTTTAAGGAAACTCCTATTTGATTTTTTTATTTCTATAAAAAACAAGACCTTTGTTTTAACAAATAACAAGATTTGCTAAAACAAAGGTCTTGCTCCAAGATTCCCATAATACTCTTGCACCAAACCGGGTTATAAAAACCAGCATGTCGATTTGATGAACAAAGCTTAAAGCTTTGACGAGCTACTCCCCCTTATTTTTATAAAAGTAATTATTCATTTATATACTAATAGGTTATGATATACTTAGAAAAATGTTACAATTAATAAGTAAAAAAACTTAGAGTAGGAGAGAAAGATGAATATATATTTAGTAAGACACGGGGAAACGGAACAAAACAAAAGAAAAAATTTTTATGGTAAATTAGATGTAGAATTAAATGAAAAAGGAGAAGAACAAAGCTATAAGGCAGGGGAATTTTTAAAGAATGTAGGTTTCAATAAAATATATATAAGTGATAGAAAAAGAACTAAACAAACTGTAGAAAAAATTTTAGATATAAATAAATTTTACGAAAATAAAAAAAGTATTATTCATAAAGATGAGAGAATAAATGAAATAGATTTTGGACTTTTTGAAGGAAAATCTTATGAGGAAATATGCTCATTATATCCAAAAGAACAAAAAGAATGGGAAAGAGATTGGAAAAATTTCTCTCCACCTAAGGGGGAAAGTGCAGTAGAATTTTATAATAGAGTAGAAAGTTTTATGAAACATATACAAAAAGAGGAGGAGGGAGATTATTTAATAGTTACCCATGGTGGAGTAATAAGAATGATATATAGTTATATACTTCAAAATAATATGGATTTCTATTGGAATTTTGCTTCAAGAAATGGAGATATAACATTAATCAAATATGAGCATGAAAACTTATTTATAGATTACATATTACCTACAAAGTTAATTTGAGATTAGTACTATGTGAAAGTAGTTTCTTCTTTACATGTCTTTTGAGTAAAGGTAAAATTATTTATGAGATAATACCGTTTTTTTTAATTTTTGTTCGTATGAAATCTAGGTAATTAATAAGTGTAAGTTGAAGAGGTGATGCTTATGGCAGAAAAAAGTAGTAAAAAATTTGACAAAAAGAAAATTATAATTAGTGTAATTATAATATGTGTCATCTTATTAGGAGTTATAGCTATATGTACAAGCTATATGAAAAGGTCTGTAAAAAAATATAGCACTTTATTTTATCCTGGAACCAGAATTGAAAATGTAAATGTATCAGGAAAAACATTAGAGGAAGCAAAAAAGCTTTTAAAAGAGCAGTATGTAGACAAACTACCTTCTAGAAAATTAGTAGTAAAGACAGAAGGCAAGAATTATCCATTTGAATTTTCTAAGTTAAATGTGAAGTACAATTTGGACAAAGCATTGGATGAAGCTTTTAATTATGGAAAGAACCTAAATATTCTTAGTCAGTATAAAATCATAGTGCATCCAGAGGATAAACGCATTAGTTCAGGATTTTCCTATGATAAGGAAGTGGTAAAAAAGTTTATAAATGGTATAGCCAAGGATATTAACAAAGATCCAATTAATGCAGCTGTGAGCAGTACAGCTGAAAAAGTTAGCATGGTTAAACATAGAGCTGGAAAGAAACTAGATAGTAATAAACTTCAAAAAAACATAAAGAATAGCATGAATGGGGATGCTAGTAAAGATGTTGAAGTCCAAGCTCCTATAGAAGAAGTTAAACCTAAAGTAACTACAGATAAAATTTCATCTATAAATGCTTTAATATCTACATTCCATACAGAGTATGGTGGTATATCTTCACCACAGAGAGCTAACAATATTGAAATATGTACTAAGAGTATAAATGGTACTGTATTAATGCCAGGAGAAACCTTTAGTTTTAATCAAGTAGTAGGAGAAAGAACAGAGCAAAGAGGATATCAATCTGCGCCAGTTATAGTAGGAAATCAAGTAGATTCAGGACTAGGTGGAGGAATTTGTCAGGTATCATCAACATTATATAATACTATTTTATTAAGCAACATAAAATCTACAGAAAGAATGCACCACACATTACCATCAAGTTATGTACCATTGGGAATGGATGCTACTGTAGATTGGGGGAATATAGATTATAAATTTAAAAATACTTTTTCATATCCCATTTATATTGAAGGAATTGCTGATGGGAACAGCATAATATTTAATCTA
The DNA here is from genome assembly GCA_019933195.1 of Clostridium sporogenes. Taxonomy (NCBI): domain Bacteria; kingdom Bacillati; phylum Bacillota; class Clostridia; order Eubacteriales; family Clostridiaceae; genus Clostridium; species Clostridium sporogenes. The sequence continues at coordinate 1,280,446 of CP082942.1, read as the reverse complement.
TATTCTAGTTCAGAATTGAAGAAAAGAACTTATTCTATTTGGAATGAAGTTTACGCTACTATAAATGCTAATATGAAAACTGAAGATGATCCTAATCTTCCAGAAGGAAAACAAGAGATTGTACAAAATGTATACACAGGATATAAAGTAAGAGTTTATAAAAATATCTTAGAAAACGGGAAAGTAATAGGTAAGGAACTTGTTTCTGATGATTTTTATAGACCAATAGAAGGATTAGTAAAAGTAGGACCAAAAAAACCAGTGCCTAAACCAGTAGAACCAAAAAAAGATGATCCTAAACCAACTCCTAAACCAGAAGAACCGAAAAAAGATGATCCTAAAGTTAAACCAAATGACACTAATGAGAAAGATAAGGATAAAGAAAAAGATAAGGATAAAGATAAACCTACACAAGAAACTCCTAAAGAAGATACAAAAAAATAACACAATAAAAAAGTCTATAGATAGATAAGCGTGTAGTGAGAATAGCTATATGCTTTTATTATAAAATTACTGTAGGATATTTTTGAACAAAAATAGAAGAAGAGACACCCTTTTCACAATATGTTAAGTGATGAAATATAACATAGAAAGGGTGTCTCTCATAAATATTATATAAGATTTTATAAGAAATAGAATTTAAAATTTATTTAAATTATTATGACAGAAACTAAAAAGTAAAGGAGGCTTTTCTAAGTTTGTGTTAAAACTAAAAAAATATTACTAATTACTTCAAGGTTTAGTATTATATATTGTTTAGAAACTGTAACATGGAATTTAATAAATTTCTGTTCATACCAAATTTAGGCAATTAATAATAAACACATAAGAGGGGGAAACATGAAGAGTATATTAAATGATTTTTTATTAATGATTCAATTTTTTACACGCATACCTGTAAATAAAAATTTACAGTGTCAAAAAGAAAATTTTAGAAGGGGAGCTTTTTTTCTTCCAGTAGTTGCTTTTATTATAGGTGGAATGGAATTTTTAATATATTTAGGTTTTAAAAATTTTTTACCTGTTAATGTAATAATAGTGTTATTGATCTTGTTTACAGCTATGGTTACTGGTGGCATTCATATGGATGGATTAGCAGATACCTGTGATGGTTTTTTTTCTTTAAGAGATAAGGAAAGAATAATAGAAATTATGAAAGATAGCAGAATGGGGGCTTTTGGAACTATAGCAATGATAATTAATTTGTTACTTAAATACCAATTGCTTTATTCCTTAGTTTTAAAAGACTGTAGTATAGCTATAAATTTAGCACCTGTTATAGGAAGAATTAGTATTTTATTTTTATGTTTATCTAAAAGAACAGCAAAAAAGAATGGTTCAGGGAATATATATATAGGAAATATGAGTAAGCCTATAATATTTCTTATTACTGTAATAGCATTAGCAATTAATACATATTTTTTAGGATTAAAAATTACAATAATTTCATTTATAGCAGTATTAATAATAACATATTTATTTTATTTATTATGTTTAAATAAAATAAATGGACTTACAGGAGACACATTAGGAGCTTGTAATGAGATAGGTGAGATAACATTTTTATTAGCATTACTAGCTATGCAGTAGATTTAATGGATATATAGTATGAAGGGATGCTAGTTTTATAAAATTTTGCCAGTTAGATGTAAAGGTATATTGTATGAGGAAGAAATTTTAGCAAAAATAATAATTTAAAATTAATATTAAATGAAAATATACCTATAGATGCTAAGAAAACTAATGGTCCGGCTACCACAGTTATAGGGCCAATACATAAAGATGAGCATGAAAATATAAAATCAAAAATAAATGATTTTAAAATATATATAAATTTTATAACATAGCTTTTTTATAAACATAGTTTTCAGCTTCAAGGGGAGGGTTTACTCCTACTAAAGCTTAGAAAATAGTTATCTAGAGATATTACAGTTCTTTACTTTAATTTTTAAGAAGATGAGAGTATTAGAGCAGGTAGTCATTCTATCAATTTATAAAAGTGCTATGAAATATATAAAGGAGAGATAATATTATGAATTTTACAGGAATAATTATGGGGTTATTTATGTTATTTTTTACTGGGATAGGACATGTTATTGTAATAAAAGGAGAGTATCACTTTGGAATTAAGATTTGGCCAGGTTTTTTAATATTAGGCATAGGACTTATAGTTTTGTCATTAATTATAGATAATGTTTATTTGTCAGGTGGTTTAGGTATAGGAGGACTTACTTTTTTATGGGGAATATTAGAGTTATTTCAACAAAAGGAAAGAGTAAAAAAAGGATGGTTCCCTAAAAAACAAAAATAAATTTTAAAATAGAAACATTCAAAAATGGTGCTATATGGATTAAGGTGAAATTATATACATTATATTTTTAGAATATATATTTTTAAACAGTTAAAACTACTATTGTAATATTTGAAAAGGAGTTGTTTTAAAATGCAATTAACTGAATTAGAACTTCAAAATTTAAGACATCTAATAGGTAGTCACGAAACTGCACATAACAAATTAAATGATTATGCACAACAAGCACAGGATCAACAAATAAAGCAAATGTTCCAGAAGTCAGCACAGGATGCTGAAAATACAAAACAAAAATTAATGTCTTATTTAGGATAGTTTAGGGAGGTATAAGAATGCAAGATAAAGATATGATGAATGATACGTTATCAATGTTAAAGGCTAGTTTAACAGGATACTCTACTACAATCGCTGAAACAGATAATCAACAATTAAGACAAGAGATTCAACAAATGAGAAATAATTGTGAAACAAGTCAATATGATTTTTATAATGTAGCAAAACAAAAAGGTTTTTATAAGCCAGCAGCTCAAGCTTCACCACAACAAATTCAAACAGTAAAAAGCCAAGTAAGTGGTTCTTAAAAAAAGCTTTAAAAATTATTAATAAAAATAAGTTAAATAATTTAATTTTGAAATATGATTAGATAAAAAAAATTGTATAAAATATAAGTGAAGGTAGTAGGGATGCTTACTTCTTTGCAATAAAATAAGAAAATCACTATCAAACTAAATTTTGCTAATAAGAGCATTATTTTAGCACTTTTGATAGTGATTTTTATTATTAATTTAAAATTGTAAACAAATTGTAACTAAAATATTAAAAAAATTATATAAAATAAGATTATGGAAAAATTTAAAAACATAATATATTGTTTCTTTAAATGGAAAATATATTAATGATAACTAATTAATTCATTATATAAAATTAAGTTATGTATAAAAGTTAAATAATTGTGAATTAAAAGTATATACAATAATTTTTATGCTTTTATTCTATAACATCTTGAGGAGAATGCATAATGAAAAAATTAAAAATTTCACTACTTATTGTATTTTGTATTCTAGTTGGATCTATAATTTTTTTTGTAGGAGCTAAAGATAATAAAGCACAGGTTAAAGAAGATAGCAAAAAAAATGAACAGAAAATAAAAGAAGAAAGATATTCTAATTTTCCAGAATTAAATTTAAGCAAAGCAGATATTAAACTTAAATATAAAGAGAAAATATTAAGTTTAAGATTACCAATATATATGGATAAAAATAGGTATTATATTCCGGTAAATAATGTTTTAGATGAAATTGGAATAGATTATACAGTAAAAGATGGGAAAATACATATAGAATCTAGTGGTAAGAAAATAGATATTGATAAAAACTTTGCTAATATTTTTGGAGAAAAATATAAGCTTAGAAAAGACAGCATTCTAAATAAAGATATAATGTATATGTCTTTGTTTGATTTTGCTAAAATATTGGGACTTAAGGCTAATTGGAATGAACCAGAAAAGACAATAGTTTTATACAAAAATAAAATACAAGAAAAAATAACAAATAACAAAAATAAAAATTCCAAAACAAAGCCGGCCTTAGTAAGGCTTGAGGATATAACTTCTAACCAAAGATATAAAACCCCTGAGGCATTGGAAAAACTAAGAATAATATCAGATTATTTATGTTCTAAAAAGATACCATTCCATGTGGCTTGGGTCCCAAGATATTTAGATCCTAAAAACAATATAGACGATGATGCATCCAAAGATTTTAACATGCATAATGCTAACTTTGTATATACTTTAGATTATTTCATAGATAGAGGCGGTACTATAGGTCTTCATGGATATACCCATCAATCAGATGAAGGTGTAAGTATAGATGATATAGAATTTGATACCAATAAAAATAATAATGAATCTATCATAAGGGAAAGAGTAGAGCAAGCTATTAAATGTGCAAAAGACTTAGATATACCAATAGGATTTTTTGAAAGCCCTCATTATGCAGCTACAGATGAAGAGGAGAAGATAATAGAACAATATTTTAATTATATGTATGAACCACCTAAATTTACAAATGCTAATAATGTAGCTAAAAGACAATCAAAAGATAGAATGGTTAAGTATATACCAACTCCACTAGATTATGTAGATGGTATAAAACATGCAGATAAAGTTATAGAAAATATTAATAATTTAGATGAAAATACATTAGGGAGTTTCTTTTATCATCCTAACATAGAGTATAGCTTTATAAAATTAAAAAATAATAAAGATGGATCTATTGAATATACTTATGAAGATAACTCACCTCTAAAAAAGATAACAAAAGCTTTTGAAAAAAATAATTATGAGTTTAAAAAAATAATAGAATTTTAGGATTACCTAACAGATACTTAGAGGATTTATTAAATGAGCAAATTGCACAATTAAAAGATTCCTAATACATATAAAACATATTGTGTTTAAGTAAATATATCAATGCAATATATTTATATTTAAAAATAAATTATGCAATTGTATCAAAAAAAGTACTACAAAATATATAGATTTTAATTATATAAATCCAATTAAATAGGATATTTTACTATATAAATAGATTATCCACTTTATAAAATATTGGAAAATATTACTAGAAATTATTAGTCTTCTAGTAATATTTTTTGTAATATATTAATAATTTTTATTTGTATTTAATTATAGTATGTACAATTAAATATTATTTGATCTATATATTAAAATATTTAAATGAGTAAATTGCATAATTAAAAGATTTTTAATATGCATACAATATATTGACATAATCATATTAAAAAGTGAATTATGCAATTTTCTCAATATAGATTACATTTGATATACTAGTATATATTAAATGCATTTATAAAAATGGAAGGGAGTTATATTATGATACTTATTAAAAAATTCAAATTTGATGCAGCACATAACTTAGTACACTACCATGGAAAATGTGAGAGGCTTCATGGTCATACATATGGTTTAGTAATAAAGATTTCGGGAGAGCCAGACAAGGAAGATATGGTAATAGATTTTACAGAACTTAAATCTATAGTAAAAGAAAATGTGCTAGATTTATTGGATCATGCTTATATAAATGAAATAATGGATCAACCAACAGCAGAAAATATAGCAGTTTGGATATGGAATAAACTTTATACAAAATTAAAGAGAGATAATTGTAGCTTATATGAAATAGAAGTTTGGGAAACAGAAACCAGCGGAGTGGTGTACAACGGAAGATAATAAATAATTGATGATATGTTTTTGAATTAAATATAATACTTTGTCAAATTTCAAATGATTTTATGAAACGAGTTTTTCAATGAAATTAATTTTAGTTAAGTTATAATATTTTATTAATTTTGAGATAATTCTATTAAATAAGCTTTAAAATGAATTTAATTTTGATTTAATTATATAGATTATTAATTTTATTGAGTATATATTAAATTTTATATTTTTATTATGAAAAGGGGTTTTGAAAATTATTATTGAGTTAAATAAAAATAGTTTTCCAGAGGAGCTAAAAAAAATAGAAGTGCATGAGGGTAGTTTAAATATATTTATGAATAAAAACAGCATTATGCCTTTAAAAATTTTTAATGTATTATCTCCTGCGACCAATATTATAAAACAAGAAATGATGGCTTTAGGTGGAGATTGTGCTGTAAGTACTTATTGTATAAATTGTAAAAGAAAGACTTCTGATATAATATTGCTTGGAACAAATAGACAGTACAAAAAATTATTAGAGAAACTTAAATATATGACTTTTTTCAGAATACAAGAAATAAAAGGTGAATTAGAAAATTATATTAATAATCATAAAGAATTAAAAACAGTTTTAAGAGATGGAAGAGAAATAAATTATGAAAATTTAAAGGTTATGGGAATTATAAATTGTACTCCAGATTCTTTTTATGAAGGTTCTAGAAAAAGTTCTGTAGAAGAAGCATTAAAAACAGCAGAAAACATGTTAAAAGATGGAGCAGAAATTTTAGATATAGGGGGAGAATCTACAAGACCAGGTTCTGATCCTGTAAGCGAAGAGGAAGAAATAAAAAGAGTAGTCCCTGTGATAAAAGAAATAAAGAATAAATTTAAAGATGTCATAATTTCTATAGATACATATAGAGCCAATACTGCAAAGGCTGCTATAGAAGCAGGTGCGGATATAGTAAATGATATAAGCGCTATGACATACGATGAAAACATGGTGAATGTAGTTAAAGAATATAATGTACCTGTAATACTTATGCATGTAAAAGGTAAACCAAAGGATATGCAGGTAGATCCAGTGTATAAGGATTTTATGAAAGAAGTTCATCTCTACTTTAAGGATAGAATAGATTATTGTAAACAATATGGTGTAAAAGAGGATAAAATAATATTAGATCCAGGTATAGGATTTGGAAAAACCGTGGAACATAATTTAAAATTAATGAACAGAATAGAAGAACTAAAAAGTTTTAATCTTCCAGTGCTTTTAGCAGCTTCAAGAAAATCTACTATAGGAAAAATTTTAGGAGATTTACCTACAGAGGAAAGATTAGAAGGAACTATAGCTTTATCCTGTTTGGCTGTAGATGCAGAGCTTCAAATGGTAAGAGTCCACGATGTAAAAGAAAATACAAGAGCTATAAGAATGTTAGAAGCAGTAAGAAGAGTATAAATGGGTAAGAGTATATTAAATTTACTGATGGATTAATTTTCATCAGTATTATTTTTAATCGTAAGAATTTGAATAAATATATGTAGAAAATTTTAAGAAGGTGATGATATATGCACACAGCTTATATAGCTTTTGGTAGTAATATAGGTGATAAAGAAAATTATATAAAAAAAGCCTTAGAAAAAATAGAAGAAAGAGAAATGAAGATACTTAAAGTATCTCCTATATATGAAACAGAACCCTATGGCGTTTTAGATCAAGACAGTTTTTTTAACGGTGTAGCAAAAATAGAAACTAATTTAGAGCCAGAGAATTTAATTAAAGAACTTTTAGATATAGAAAAACATCTAGACAGAGTAAGAGAAAGAAGATGGGGACCTAGAACTATAGATTTAGACATTATTTTTTATGATGATTTAATAATAAATGAAAAAGATTTAATCATACCGCATAATGATATGGAAAATAGAGAATTTGTATTAAAACCATTGTGTGATATAGATGAAAATTTTATACATCCAGTTTTAAAAAAATCAGTAAGGCAATTGTATGATGAATTGAAATCTGTGCAGATAGTAAATGTAAGACCTAAGAAATGATAAATTGTAAAGCAAACCAGGACAACTACAAGAGAAAAAAGATTGAGATACATTAAAAATTAAAGATTTTTAAAATAACTATTGCTCATTACCTTACGTCATGTGTTAATATAATAATATAAATTAGTGTAGGATATATAACCTACACTAATTTATTGTAAAATTTTATATATACTTATCCAGGTGTGTAACAAGGCTTAGCTTTTATCTTTATAAGAGATAAAAGCTAAGTAGTAGTATCAATATGAAAAGTTTAAAGCAAATATTGATATATTTATATAAGATGTAGAAACTAAATATGTAAAATAAATGAAATAATAAAGGTTAAAAAATAATAGTGAGACATAGTATTTAGTCAAAAAATAATAATTCCCATACATGATATATTATTGAAGAGGTGATTAATGTGAAAGATACCTCAAAAAAATTATTTACAACAGGGGAATTTGCTAAAAAAGCTGGGGTAACACTAAGGACTTTAAGATATTATGACAAGATAGGTTTATTAGGTCCTAGTAGTCATAATGAATTAGGACATAGGTTGTATAGTAAAGAGGACTTTGGTAAACTACAAAAGATACTAACTCTTAAATTTATAGGACTTTCCCTAGAAGATATAGCTAATATAATGAAGTATGATTTGAATCATAAGGATCTTAAGAAGTCTTTAGAAATTCAAAAAGAGATAATGAAGAAAAAAATAAAGCATATTCACTCTATTATAAAAGCTATAGACGAAGCAGCAGATAATATAGATTTTAATAAAGAAATGGATTGGGATAAGTTTATAAATATAATAAGTGCCATAAATTCCGATAAAAACTGGATGCAACAATATGAAAATGCATCAAACCTAAAGGCAAGAATAACTCTGCATGAACTTTTTAGTACAAATAAAGAGGGATGGATGCCTTGGTTTTTTAAAGAACTAAAACAGGAATTGAGCAGGATTAGCTCAAGCTGTAAAAATTATAATGAGAAAATAGATAATCATAATGAATTAGGATTAAATGACTTAGAAGTAGATAAATTAGAATTAAATAAATCAGAAGTGAATAACCTAAAATCAAATGATTTGGACGTAAATAATATAGGATTAAACAAATTAGACATATATAACTTAAAAGTAAATAATCTAGAATTAGATAATTTAGAATCAAAGCAAAGTAATATAAAAATATTAGAACTAGGTTGTGGTGATGCTAGTCTTTGGAATAAAAATTTTCACCGCATACCACCAGAATGGGAAATAACATTAACAGATTTTTCAGAAGGTATGCTAAAGGATGCTAAGAAGAATCTAAGAGAAAAAAGTAATAGATTTAATTTTAAAATAGTAAATGCAGAAAGTATTCCTTTTAAAGATGAGAGTTTCAATATAGTTATAGCAAATCATATGCTTTATCATGTTTCTAATATAAATATGGCTTTAGAGGAAATAAATAGAGTATTAAAAAGTGAAGGTATTTTATTTGCTTCTACTGTAGGTAAAAATCATATGAAAGAAATAAGAGAAATAATTTCTACATTTGATATATATAATTTAACCAGTAAAAGCTGGGAAGATACAGATAGTTTTCAATTGGAAAATGGATTGAAAATTGTATCCGAATATTTTGATATGGTAGAATTAAAAAGATATAAAGATAATTTAAAGGTAACAGATCCTGTATATGTATTAGATTATATATTTTCTATGCCAGGAAACAATAAGATAAATTTATCATCAAAGGATTTAAAAAAGATTTATAATTATTTAGAAGATACTATAAAAGAAAAAGAAAATATTTATATAACTAAAGACACAGGATATTTTAAAGGTAAAAAATAAATAAAAATTATTTTAAAATAAAAAATTAATTGTTAGATGAAGGGAAGGATTATAATGAAAAAAATACCATTTTCACCACCAGATATTACAGAAAGAGAAATAGATGCAGTAGTAGAGGTTTTAAAATCTGGTTGGATAACTTCAGGTCCTAAAACTCAACAATTCGAAAATAATTTAGCTGAGTATTGTCATACAAATAAAGCCGTAGCAGTATCTAGCGCTTCAGCAGGATTAGAACTTGTATTAAAAGCTTTTGATATAAAAGAAGGAGATGAAGTAATAACTACTCCTTATACTTATACAGCTACAGCAAGTGTATCTTTACATAGGGGTATAAAGCCAAAATTTGTAGATGTAGAAAAAGATAGCTTTTTAATAGATATAGATAAATTAGCAGATGCAATAACACCAAAAACTAAAGCAATATATACAGTAGATTTTGCAGGAGTACCTGTAGATTATGATGCTATTAAAGAAGTTTTAAAATCTAAAGGTCGCGAAGATATAATTTTAGTATCTGATTCAGCACATTCTTTAGGTGCTATTTATAAAGGAAAAAAAGTTGGAGGTCAAGTAGATTTCCACATATTCTCATTCCATGCAGTAAAAAATCTTACAACAGCAGAAGGTGGAGCAATAACTTTTGCAGATAATAATTTTAAAGGAAGAGAAGATTTACACAAAGATTTTAAATTACAATCCCTACATGGTCAATCAAAGGATGCTTTATCAAAGATGAAAGCAGGAGCTTGGGAATATGACATAGTAACAGATGGACATAAATGCAATATGACAGATATAGGATCAGCTATAGGTTTAGTTCAGCTTACAAGATACGAAGAAATGTTAAGAAAAAGAGAAGCTATATTTGATACTTATACAAAAGTATTAGCAGAAAAAGATTGGGCTATAATACCATTTAAAAAAGATGAAACTAAAGAGACTTCATATCACATATATCCGTTAAGAATAAAAGGATTTAAAGAAGCGGAAAGAAATGAAGTAATAAAAATGTTAGCAGAAAAAGATATAGCAACAAATGTACATTTTAAACCTTTACCAATGTTTACATTATACAAAAATTTAGGATACAATATAGAAGACTATCCAAATGCATATGCACAATATATCAATGAAATTTCTTTACCAGTATATTCTACATTAACTTTAGAAGATGCGGAATATGTAGCTAGAGAGCTTGTAGCAGCAGTAGAAAAAGTTATGAAATAATTGTTTGTCAGTTTATAAAGTTAAAAATTCATATTAAATTATAAGTAAGTAGAAATATTTACTTATAATTTAATATAGTATAAAAATAAAAAAATTTGACTATTAAAATAAAAATAAAAAAGAAAGAGTGATATAAGTGAAAGTTGATTTTTATACGTCTAAAAGAGAATATGCAGAAAAAAAATCAGAAATAGATAAAGCTATATTTGATGTAGTAGAAAGTGGAAGTTTTATACTTGGACCACAAGTTAAAAACTTTGAAGAAGCTATAAAAGAATATACAGGAGCAAAACATGCTATAGGTGTAGCATCAGGTACAGATGCTTTAGTAATAGCCTCTCATATTTTAGGTTTTGAAAATGGGGCTGAAGTTATAACTTCACCATTTACATTCTTAGCATCTACATCTTGTATAGCTAAACATAGGGCTACACCTGTATTTGTAGATATAGACGAAGAAACTTTTGAAATGGATTTAAATCAAATAGAATCAAAAGTAAATTCTAAAACAAAGGGAATACTTCCAATTCATTTATTCTCACAAATGAATAACATGGATGAAATAATGGAAATAGCAAATAAAAATGATTTAAGAGTTTTAGAAGATGCAGCAGAAGCCTTTGGAATGAGATGGAAAGGTAATGGAGACAGTTATAGACATTCAGGAACTATAGGAGATATGGGTATATTTTCATTCTTCCCAACTAAAACATTAGGTGGATATGGTGATGGAGGTATGATAGTTACTAATAGTGATGAATTAGCAGAAAGAACTAAAATGTTTAGAGTACATGGAGCATCTAAAAAATATCACTATGATTATATAGGATATAATTCAAGATTAGATAGTATGCAAGCTGCAGTACTTTCAGTAAAATTAAAATATATAAATGATGCTATTAAAAAGAGAGAAGAAATAGCTAATATGTACATGGAAAAATTACAGGATTGTGAATATATAAGATTCCCTAAAATAAAAGGAGATCAAAAACCAGTATACTATGTATTCAATATACGTGCTGAAAGAAGAGATGAACTAGTAGCTTACTTAAAAGAAAATGAAATAGGAAATAGTATTTACTATCCAATACCATTACACATGCAAAAATGTTTCAGTTACTTAGGGCATAAAGAAGGAGATTTCCCAGTAGCAGAAAAAGTATCAAAAGAAATATTAGCATTACCAATATATCCAGAATTAAAAGAAGAAGAAGTAGACTTTGTTTGTGAAACAATCAAAAAATTCTACACAAAATAAAATTTAAAATGGAGTTATGCCTACCCTTGGTTTAAAAAAGGGATATGTGGTTAGAAAGGCAACTCACTTCAATAAGAGATTCTAATTTATTTTTTCTTAAAATATATGGTTTCAAATTGTAACTCGCTGAACGCTTAAACAACAATTTGGAACATACATATATTTTGCAAAAATAAATAAGAATCTCTAATTTTGTTCAAATGCCTTTTACACCACATATCCCTATTTTTTAAACCAAGGGAAGATAGTATAACTTTTTAAATATTAAGTAACGAAACAAGAAATACTCTTAATTAATAGAGAGATATAAAAATAAAGAATACTAACATTTGTGTCCTAATATTTAAGCTAACACTCTAATTCACGTACTATGCCAGCAAGCGTAAAGTAAACATCCTGTTTACTTTACGCTTAAATATTAGTTCACAAATAAAGTATTCTTATTTATTTTTCTAGATATCTATTTTCTCTAAAAGTATTTCTTGTTTTAGTACCTTTAAAAGATATTATTTTAATTTTAATGGGAAACAAACCCCACTAAAGGATGATTTTGTTCCACTTCTTTACACAAAATCTTTAATTTTAATAACACCCGCTAAGTTTAAAAACTATGATAAATTAATTTTTAAGTATTAGTTAAATATTACGTAATTTATAGGACTGAAAATATAAATAATGTTTTTGCAATGTAGTTTAAAAAAAGAAAATACTTTACATTTATCGTAAAAATAACAATATATTGTTATGAAGTATGGTATAATTACCATTAATTAAAACAGTAAGTTATAGTAAATTAACTATAGGATTAATAATAATATATATTGATTATGCATGGTGTAAATAAAATTAATTACAGCAAATATTAAAAGAGTCATATCTAATGAAAGAGATATATGTTAATAATGAAAAGATTATAATTAGAAAAGCGAGTAAGTTAGATGCCAAAGCATTAATAGAATATCTTAATGTAATAGGTGGAGAATAAGATTTTTTTATTAATGGGATTGATAATTGATTAAATTATATATTAAATAAAAAAGAGGAGAAATTAAAATGAAAGCAGAGATTAATCTTATTACAATTTGGACAAACGATATAGAGGATATGAAAAATTTCTATAATAAATCTCTTCAATTTAAGATTAAAAATGATCTTGGAAATTATGTTGAGTTTGAAAGTGACGGAGTACAATTTGCTATTTGTACCATAGAGGTTATGCATGAGTATAACAGCGAATATGAGAAAAATACAAGTGGTCAAGCTTTTGAGCTGGCATTTCCATGTGAAAATCCAGGTGATGTTGATAAATCATTTAATAAATTAGTTGAAAATGGAGCAAAACAAGTTCATAAACCACAGAATATGCCTTGGAATCAAAGAACAGCGCTATTTGCAGATCCAGATGGCAATATACATGAAATTTTCGCTGAGATAAAATAAATCCTATAAATACTGATTTAGAATCAGTTGTATCTATGCTAATTCCATTAAAATTATTATTAAGTAATTTTGAAAATAAGATATCAAAAGAAATATTTGAATAGATTATTTTATTATAAATATTATATAAATTATAATTTGTAGAGTTATAGTAATATAAATTTAGCTTAATGGTATTACGTTTATAAAAAGAGTTACATAATTGTAAAATTATGTGTAACTAAAAAATAATAATGGAGGTATAATTATGTGGATAATATTGGGGGTTGCTGCTATAGTAGCAACTTTTATAAATCTTTATATGTATAAAACAGGAAAAGACTATAAACTTGCTATGGCAATTGGATTGTCATTTACAGCATTGACACTTTGTGCAGAATACAGTGCTGTATCCAAGTGGGTAAAAGGAGAGGATTGGTCGGCTTTATTAGATGTTATACCTACAATGGAAAATTCATTATGGTTTCTCACAATTATATCTATTTTACTAAATATGGCCCCTATATTTTTAGAACTAAAAAATAAAGAATAATTACTTATGTCGCATCATTCTTATATCATGAATTATTAACTAAGTTATTAATATGTTATACACAAAAAAAGTCTAAAAAGAAAAGATGTGTGTTTGTAATGAAATTAAAGTTAGTTGAATTTACAAAATCATATGCAAAAGAAATTTGTGACTGGAATTATGATGCTGAATATTTTATATATAATTACCCTGCATGGAATAAACGTTTATTCACTAATTAACTAAATAGTAATTTAGCAATTGTAAAAATAAGTTGAAATACATTTTAAATCATTATATGATGAATTTAGGCATCGATGTACTCTATTAAAAAAAGAAGGTAACTTATGGATATTAATATTGAAATGATACCATCATATAAAATTGCTTATATACGAAGAACAGGTTCTTACGGTTTAGGGAGTGTGCAAATAATGGAACAATTAAAAAATTGGGCTAGAGAAAAAAACTTATTTAATAAAAATTCAATTATATTAGGAATAGCCCAAGATAATCCTAAATTAACAGAAGCTAAATATTGTCGTTATGATACATGTTTAGTTGTTTCGGATGAATTTAAGGTTGATAATAAGTATATTAATTTTGGAAAAACTATGGGTGGAAAATATTGTGTATTTAAAATAAGTCATACGGTAGATGCTATGCAAAAAGCATGGATAGAGATATTTTCAGAGTTATCAAAAAGAAATTATGAACTTGATGATAGAAGGCCTATTCTTGAACGATATGCAATGCAGATGATAAATAAGCATTATTGTGAAATTTGCGTACCAATATTATAAAAGAATATTAAAACAAATCCCAATTTAAGTTTTGATAATATAAAATAGCAGTTTGTAGGAAGTATGATTATATTAGAATGATGGTGGTGCAAATGAAGAATATTCCCAATTTAATTACAATGATAAGAATATTAGGAATAACAGTTTTAGTGTTTATAAGACCATTTTCAGAAATATTCTTTATAATATATTTAATATGTGGTATCAGTGATATTTTGGATGGAATGATTGCACGAAAGATGAATTTAGTAAGTAAAAAGGGGCAAGTTCTTGATAGTATTGCAGATTTTTTTATGTTTATAGTTTTTTTATTCATATTTACTTCTAATTTTAAAATTCATTTATTAGCCATATATTGGGTAGCTATTATTGCTGTTATTCGCCTTACATCCTTAGGAATTGGTTTTTTGCACTATAAACAACTCACCTTCTTACACACTTATGCAAATAAGTTAACAGGTATAGTTTTGTTTTGTTTCCCGTTTATGTATGTTGTATTAGGACTATACACAACAACTATTTTAGTTTGCTTTATTGCAAGTATTTCAGCAGTGGAAGAATTAATTATTAATACTATTTCTAAACAATTATGTAGAGATATTAAGTCTATATTTTCATTATGAAAATGTGCACAATTTGCAAATTTTAAATTTAATATATTAGACTATAAGAATTGCTGGCTAAACTTAAAAAAATTTTTAACTATTGATCTAAATAAAACAACTAAAATTAATATAATTAAGGCCAACCTTTTCAGGTTGGTCTTAATTGTATTAATGAAAAAGTAGTATTTACTAAAGATTAATAGTTTTATTATCTCCATTCATTGAGCAAAAGTTTGCGACAGCATTTTCAAGATAGAAAATTTCAAATATATCATCATCTACAGAATACATATTTTTTAATACTGGCATTGTTTCTAGTGCTTTAGTTTTTGATTCTATTTTAGTACAGAAAACAGCTTTTCCACTTAGACGTAACCATTTTAAATCTTTATTTGTTGCACAAATCTCCATATTGGGATTTTTCATTAACTGTGCATAAAATGATTTTTTATTGCTTGTAGCAAAGCAAAGTTTCCCTTCATATTCCATTACGAAACTGAAAGGACGAACTTTTGGTTGATCACCATCAACTGTGGAAACAAAGAATATTCCACATTCGTTAAGAAAATTAAGAACTTCAGTCATATTAAAACCTCCAGAAATTTAATTGTTTTTTTTATTGTTTATAGTATAATTATATGAGTTGATAATAAAATAACAAGTATGCAGTTATTTATTACTAAGTAAGTATTTTATGAGTATTGGAGATTTAAATATGAAAGATAAGGTGGCTTTTTCAATAGAAAATGATTTTTGCCCTGTAGCATATGCTTTAAAAATTATAGGAGGGAAGTGGAAATTGCCCATACTTTGGGTACTCTCTCAAAATGGCACACTTAGATATAATGAATTAAAAAGAAATATTGTAGGAATAACTAATATGATGTTGTCAAGCTCATTAAAAGAGCTTGAAAAAGGTGGTCTTATTAATAGAGTGCAGTATAATGAAATACCTCCACATGTTGATTATTCCTTATCTGAGGTTGGAAAAAAGTTGTTACCCGTTCTTGACGAATTGGCAAAATGGGGTGAAGAATTAAAAGGAATGAAAGATGATTTATAATGCTATAAAGCTAGAAATATTCCTTTGTTAGAGACTTTAGAAAGCTAAGGTTAGTAAGGATTGCTTTAATATTATGAAATAATAAGTTATTAAAATACCTACTAAAAGCTAAATAATTTTTAAAACACCGTAAAATTTAAATATAAATTTTACGGTGTTTTTATGTGACAATACAAATACTTAAATTTAGAATAGTTTAATCTTAAATAAATAGAGACAAAAAGCCCACGGAAAATTATTTTAGAAATTTATTTTATGATTAGTAGTTATATTGCAGATTATAGAATTTATTTTTTAGCTAGAAATAATAGATTCTATAGTAATAAATATAAAATGTTGAATAAGTTATAAAAATATTATTCACAGTATTTTAGGTACATGAATAATTATATTTATAATATTCATATAGCTTAAAATTCTTTAAGAAATTAATATAATATAAAAAATTAAAATAATTATTTCATTTCATTTATTTTTATCTAATTTACACATATCTTTTATCATAAATTTGATATTTATTATAGTTTCGTCCGTTTTTAAGATTTTATATACTGTATTATTGAAAATAAAATTTTTGAAAGTTTTTAATATATAGAAATAAAATGAATATTGTGAAAATATTGAAAAATATTTAAAATGCATATATAATTATATATAATTGTAAATTATTACAATAAAATGAGAGGAGAGTCAGAGAAAAAATCATTTATATTATTTATTTAAAAATTAAATTAGGGGGATATTTATAATGGAAAAAAAGTTAATAAAAATAGCAACTATTATTTTATTAGTATTTTCTATGACATTAGCAGATGTTTCAACTATTGTAAGATCAGCTGGACCAAAGACACAAGAAACTCAGGAGATAGAGACATTTACTTCTAAAGATGAATTAAAGAATAAAGAAGAGTCAATAAAGTTACCTAAATTAGAAGATATAGATAGTTTAATAGATTCGGCAGAAGAAGTTAAACAAGAAGAAGATGTGGAAAAAATGCCTCCATTAAAGTTTCCAGAGATTCCGGATATTAATACCAGAAGTATTAAAGAAGGAAACAATTATCCAATTGTTTTAGTTCATGGCTTTATGGGGTTTGGAAGAGATGAACTATTAGGTTATAAATATTGGGGTGGAGCAGTTGATCTTCAAGAAAAGTTAAATGTATCAGGACATAAGACTTATACAGCAGCAGTAGGACCAGTATCAAGTAATTGGGATAGAGCTTGTGAACTTTATGCTTATATAGTAGGAGGAACAGTAGATTATGGAGAAGCTCATTCAAAAAAGTTTAAGCATAATAGATATGGAAGAACCTATCAAGGAATATACAAGAATATAAGTAATGAAAATAAAATACATTTAATAGGGCATAGTATGGGTGGTCAAACTATACGTACACTTACACAACTATTAAGTGAAGGTAGCGAAGAAGAAATAAATTGTGGACAAGAGAATATTTCACCATTATTTGAAGGGGGAAAACATTGGATTCACAGTATTACTACCATATCAACACCTAATGATGGTACAACTTTATCGGATTTAATACCAGCAAAAGATTTATTAAGTTATGCATTTGGTGCATTAGGTACAGTAACTGATAAAAATAATTTGTTCAGCTCATTATATGACTTAAAATTAGATCAATGGGGATTAAAAAAGAAACAAGGAGAATCTCAACGTGATTATATTAACAGAGTTTTAGAAAGTAGTATTTGGAATAATACAAAGGATATAGCAACCTATGATTTATCTACAAAAGGTGCACAAGAACTAAATACATGGGTAAAGGCTCAACCAGATGTATATTATTTTTCTTGGACAACGCAAGCAACTAGAGAATCTATTCTGACAGGCCATTCAGTGGCACAAATCGGTCCAATGAATCCTATATTTTATATACCAGGAAATTTAATAGGTAAATATTCACGTAATGAAAAAGATCTTCCTATTATTGATAATAAGTGGTTCCCAAATGATGGTATTGTAAATTGCATTAGTCAAAGTGGACCTAAATTAGGTTCCGATGACGTCATTGAGCAATATAATGGTGGAGCTAAAATAGGGCAGTGGAATGCAATGCCTAGAATTATAAATACAGATCATATGGACATAGTAGGTACATTTGGTAATGTTAAAGACTGGTATATTGAGTACGCAAATCTTTTACGTCAATTATCAAAATAAATATATTTAAAAATGAGATATAACTAGTTTATTATGGTTATGATAATTTAATTGGTATATGCTAGAATTTATGTTTTCATAGTAACTTAATATTAATAGTAAAATTTAGGTTGTTGGTGAGTAGTCTTGCTAGCAGACTTTTTAAAAGTATCTGAACAATGCTTATTAATATTAACATTGTTCAGACATTTTTTTAAGTCCACTTTTCTGCCCATTTTTGAATTTCATCCATAACAGTTTGTAAGTCTGCTCCTTTTTCAGTAAGTTCATATTCTATACGCACAGGAGTTTCAGGGTAAACTTTTCTAGTAATAATTCCTTCTTCTTCTAGTTCCTTAAATCTTTCCGTGAGCATACGAGCACTCATATTTGGAATTGCCTCTGAAATATCAGAAAAACGCTTTTGACCATTTAATAATGTTCTTATAATTAATCCAGTCCATCTCTTTCCTAATAGTTCAAAAGCATTTTCAAATTTTGGACACATATGATATTTTTCCATATTTAATCACCACCTATTAATATTATATCATAATTATATCATACTTACTTAATAAAAGTAAGCTGATTACTATACAATACCAATATGGGTATAGGATTCGTTGTATCCGAAGTTAAGCCCTCGGAGTGCTATACAAGCCAAAGTAGCTTAGGCAAAATGAAGTACGGTGGACAGGGAATTAAACAAACTTATAGAGTTTTATAAGGTTTTGGCAACGGAGAATTGTTATGTCAGAATTAAAAAAGATTATTGAAGAAAGATGTTCTGCTAATAATTTTATAGAGGGGGTAAGAATTCCAGAGAAAGATCTCAATGAAATATTTGAGCTTTTAAAACTTGCTCCTTCATGCTTTAATATTCGACATTCACATTATTTAGTTATAACAGATGAAGAAAAAAAGAAGAACTAAGAAAAGATGCATTTAATCAGTATAAATTATATATTGCTTCTGCTGTTATATTAGTATTAGAAGATAAATAGCATATAAAAATGCAGAAAATATTTATTCAGGAATGCTTAATTTAGGTATTATGAGTAAATTAGATTATGATAATACAATTGGTGATATAAATAATTTATATGAGGGCAGGGGCTAAGATTTTCAGTGTAATGAAGCAATAAGAAATGCTTCTTTATCTGCTATTATGTTTATGTTACTTGCTAAAGATAAAGGATGGGATACTTTCCCAATGATTGAGTTTGGTCCAGATGAAGTTAAACAAATTTTTAAGATTCTTGAAAACTATGAAATAGTTCTTATGATATCTATGGGAAAAGAAAATACTATTAAGCAAAGAATGACAGGATACAGAAGACCTGTAGGTGAATTTGTAAAATTCAATAGTTTTGAATAAGTATCCTGGGAATGTGTGAATAACATGTTATAAACTGAATGATTTTGTAATAAAATTATCCCAAAATATTGCAACCATAAATTGTAAAATGTGTTATAATTACTATAACTATTGGAATATAATTTATATAATAATATATAAAGAAAAGGTGTGAAATATATGTCCAATGAATTTATAGTAAGTTTATGGATTTTTGGGTTAATTAGTTTATTTAATATTCCTTTAGGATTTACAATAAAGAAGAATAAGATGGTAGATATAGTATCGGGATATAATAGTAAAAGAGATGACCCATGTGTAGTAAGTAAACTATTAGGTGATAACTTAATATTAATGGGAGCTCTAGGACTTCTAATAACTTTAATATATTTTATAATAAAAGATATTGTTTATGTGGAAAGTTATATAATAGCAATGGTTAGCATGATATTAGGAATATTGATAAATTATTATATTAGGTGGTATAACTACAGAAAAGACAATAAATTAAAATCCTCTTGTTAAATATTTAGGACAAGTTAAGGAATAGTGTTGATAAGTTGATAATATGTTATTTTAAAAGAGGTGTCTCAAAATTAAAGCTATTTTGAGATATCCTCTTAATTTATTTTAGAAAAGTGTGGAATAAATATAAATAAAAAATTGCATAAATTATTTTTAAATATAATATTATGTATTTATACTATGAAAATTGATGATAGGTGCTTAAAAACAATACATTGTATGCGTATTAGAAATCTTTTAATTATCAAATTTGCTCAGATAACTATTAAACTAATATAGTAAACTCACATATCTTCAAGTACTGGTTCTCCTTCAATAAAGGTAGAAACAAGGCCCAATCTTTCAAAATAAGTACACATCTTTTCACATGCAAATTTTTCAGTTGAATAATGGGTTCCCCCCAATACATTGATACACTTCTCTTTTTCAAGGTTATGAACTTCTGAATGATTACCATCATTTGTTGAAATACCTGTGATTAAAATATCTACTTTATTTTCAATCATTTCAGTAATTGTGTCTATATTATTTCCACCACCTGCTACAATTGCTACTTTTCCATTTGTTATATGTCTATCTCCATATAAATAAAGACAAGTATCATGACCTAAAACAAATGAAAATTTAGATTTCAGTTCGTCTATGTTTTTACATTTTGTCTTTCCAATTACTCCACATAAAGCTCCACGATAAGAGGCAAAGGGCTTTTCAATTTCTATATCTAATGCATCAGCTAATGTTTTACTCGTTGAATAATCACTAAAATTATCTAAAGGTACATGTAAATTATAGATAGATATTCTTCTCTCTCTGAACTTTTCTAACAAAGTTTTATTCATCTGATAGAAAGGTATAGGTCTTCTAATATCCCAAATAGAAGGATGATGTAAAAATAACATTGCATTATTAACTCCGTCATCAATAATTTTCTGTAAAATATCATCTGTAGGGAATACAGCAGAATAAACTTTTTTAATTTCAGTTGTAAAATCACATACCAATCCCATACTTCTATCCTTAAAATTTGTAGAAAGGCAATCATTCAGTTCAGGCATATATCTTGCCCAATCATCCCAAAACTCTTTAGAGATAAATTCTCTTTCTAAATTATTATACAAATCAATAGCTTTTATAAAGATCCCCTCCTAATAATTAAATAAAATTTTTCCAATCATTAATATAGATCATTATACCATATTTTGTAAGAGATAATGTGCTACTAAAGAATAAAATGATTTTATATTAAAAGATAGCCTATGTAATAATTAAGTTATTATGATATAATTTCCATAAGAATTAAGTTAGAGTTGAGAAAACTTATTATACAATAATATGTAGAAAGGTGAATAAAATGAGAAGAATTCAAACTTTAGAATTCAAATTAAGTTTACTAATGCTTATAATTATTTCTTTTATTATACCAGCAAGTATAAGTGAAAATGAGATTTTTACAGAATATAAATTTGGATTCCCTTTTAAATATTTATCAATATGTCAAGAGGATAGAGTAGATTATAAGCTTTGGGGTAATTTATTTGGAGGAAATGAGGGTGTAGACCTTAATATATTAGTTTTCTTTGTTAATGTTTTTATTATTTATGCCTTATTAGTTTTAATAAAGAAAATATATATGAAAGTTAATGAGAAATAATTAATATTCTTATATTATAATAGTAGAATTTTTTTTCTGATATATGTCAATAAAAAATAAAATTGATTAAATCATTGATAATTATTTAAAGTACATTATATATAAAGATATGTGAATTTTACTAAATATAACATCCTTGAAAATTAGATGTTATATTTGGAGAAATATATAATTTTTATTGAAAGGAGGTTAATAGAGCTATGGGTATCATAAATCCACGAATTTCAGAAGATCTGATAATGGTAGAGGATTTTTTATCATATGCTCGGCCGTATTTATATGATGAAATACCAATAATTCAGATAAAGATTTACGAAGAACATATTGAACATTTTGATTTTTTCAAAAGCGAAATGAAAAATAGTATTTTTGAGAAATGTACCTTCATTGATTCTAGTTTTGAAGGGTCAAGCTTTATTGATGTGGTATTTAAAAATTGTAATCTATCAAACAGTAATTTTACAGATGTATATTTTGAAAGATGTCAGTTTATCGATTGTAAATGCATAGGAGTAAATATGAGCCATACTATTTTCAAGCATATATCTATGAAAGGATCAAATTTTCAGTATTCTTATTTTGACAAAGCCAAAATGACAGATATTGATTTTGAAGATATAGATTTTACTGAGGTATCTATATCTGAAGCTAAATTAAAAAGGTTCCAAACAAAGAACTCAAAATTTATTAAAAATAATTTTTTTAAAACAATGTTAACAGGTGTTGATTTTACAAAAAATGACCTTGTTGCTCCAACGATATCTGCACCACCCATTGAATTTCAAGGAGCTAAAATCAGTATGGTTCAAGCAGCTGATTTAATTGGCCTTTGGGGAATCATTGTTGAGTAGTAATGATATATTTATGTGAAATTTTTATAATTGATAATTTTATTATTTAGAATTAATGGATCAAATGCAAGCGGTCATTTTAATATAAGTGTGAATGCCAGTAATAATATAGATATTTCTCATAAGGATTTTTTTCACTAAGCGATAAAAATTTTAAAAAATAAATAATAGTTTTTGAATACTATAAAAATGTTCAATACAAATATGTTTTATTGCTAGTAAAATTTTTATTTAATTAATATGTATGTTAGTTGTGGGGTGGGGAAACAAATGAGTTTAACAAAATGGAATCAATATCTAAAACACGTTGAATTATGTAGAGAAAGAATACAGTCATTTTTTCAATATCCATATTGTTTATCAGCAATAAAAGATTTATCTAAAATAGAGTTTCATCCTAAAGTTACATATATTGTAGGTGAAAATGGTACTGGTAAATCAACAATACTTGAAGCTATTGCAATAGCTTGTGGGTTCAATCCAGAAGCAGCATTATCCCCATCAAGGCAAATGTCTATGCTTGTAATAATGAATGAATTAATAAAGAAAAATTCTCAATTTATAATAGCTACTCATTCACCTATAATAATGTCTTATCCAGATTCAATCATTTATGAATTAAATGATGGTATAAAAGAAGTAATGTATAAGGATACTGAAAATTATAAAATTACAAGAAATTTTCTTGATAAACCTGAAAAAATGCTAAAAATACTTTTATATGAAGAATAAATAGTCCTAGTTTATGGGAAATGAAACGATTAAAATAATGTAATTACTTTGTTTTTAATAAGGATTAAATAAAACATTGTCGGTATACAAATTTTAAATACAATTATCTTTATATAAAATATATTCATTCCTTTTAAAGTAAATGTTTATAAAAAACTGTATTATTCAATCTTGAATTTTACAGTTTTTTTATATGTCCAGTATATGTAATGACTTGATGATGAAAGTCTGTAATTTATAGATGGTATAATTTTTGGAATACATATTGGTATTATATATTATAAAAAGAATTATTTTGTTGAAGATGTTTTAAACAAGAATGTTAGAAATTAACAGATATAAATCTATAAAGAATGATAAAATTAAATTTGAAAATATAAAAAGTATACACATGTTAATTTTTCTAAATGAAAAAATGTATATAAATTTATGCATATAAATGGAGGGTGATGATGAAGTATAAAAAAATTTTGGAGTAGTTTATGCTATTATTTTAGCATTTATCATGTTTTCACCATGCAAAATAATAGGGAGATCATCAACTTTTAGAAGGCTTATATTTATTCGATATCAATGGCTAGGCAGCTTGATGCT